>JADFKK010000092.1 GCA_022564995.1 Planctomycetota bacterium
AAATCCAAGGAGGCTACGGATTCCACCAAGACTACGCGGTGGAACGAATCTATCGCGACTCGCGAGTCAACCGGATCTTCGAGGGCACCAGCGAGATCAACCGGCTGCTGATCATCGGCATGCTTCTTAAGCGGGCGGGCCAGGGGCGTTTGGATCTGATGCCCGCCATCAAGGACGCCATGCGCGAGGCAGGGGGCGGGGCCGGTGAGGGCTCCATGGATGACGGCGCGGCGCTTGCCGCCGAGCGCCGGATGCTGCGCGGGATGAAGCGGGCGGCGTTGCTATGCGCCGGCGCGGCTCAGCAGCACTTTGGCAAGGATCTCGAAAGCGAGCAGGAAGTCGCTGCCGGGGTGAGCGACATGGTGATTGGCATCTTTGCCGCGGAATCGGCGCTGCTGCGCGCCCGCAAGCTGCTTGGGGCCGGGCAGGGCGATGCGGCCGCCGACATGGCGCGTGTGATCGTCAGCGATACGGCGGACCGGGTCCGGCTCTACGCGACCACGGTCCTGGCGGCCCTCGGCGGCGGTCCATCCGCCGCGAAGCTGATCGAGGCCGTGAACCGATCGACGAGTCACCCGCCGCTCGATACGATCTCGCTGCGCCGCGGCATCGCCCGCCGTTTACTGCCGGCCGAACGACTGGTTGTCTGACGGTTCGTTGTCTGAGGCACGGGGACCCAAATCCCTGGCCAGCGTACGAACTGCTTGGCTGCCGGAGATCGGCCGGAACGGATTTCAGTATTAATAAATCAGAATACATTCATCAAATATAATTAGGTATACTTATTTCGTAAACTAGCCATGAACGCCTCCCACTTCAGGGTGTTCCGCGACATCGCCAAGACCAGTAGTGTCAGTCGCGGCGCCGAGCTCAACGGTGTCAGCCAATCGGCGGCCAGCCAGTTACTGCGCCAGTTGGAACGGAATCTGGGTGTTTCGCTATTTGACCGGAGTACGCGGCCGTTGCGCTTGACCGTGGCGGGCAAGCTGTACTACGAAGCCAGCCGGGACATCGTACGCCGCTATGAGGAAGCCGAATCGCGCATCAAGGCCCTGAAGAACGAACTGGGAGGCGCGGTCGGTGTGGTTTCGATCTACTCGATCGGCCTGTACCGTATGCGCCGGATTCGAGAAAAGTTCGAGGAGTTGCATCCGCAGGCGAAAATCCACCTGGAGTACATGCGGCCGGAGAATGTCTACGAGGCGGTGGCCGAGGACCGAGCGGACCTGGGGCTGATCAGTTATCCGGCGCCCCGCAAGGGAATTCATGTCATTCCGTGGCGTGATGAGAAGATGGTGCTGGTTTGTCATCCGCGGCATCCCCTAGCTACGAAACCGAAGGTGGAGGTTGGAGATCTCGCCCATCAAGAGTTCGTCAGTTTCGACCCGGATCTATCGATCCGGGTCGCGATGGACCGCTTCTTTCGTGACCGTGGCTTGCAGCGCAAGGTCGTCTTGGAATTCGACAATATCCAGATGATCAAAGAGGCGCTCATCATCGGCTCGGGCATCAGCATCCTGCCGAAGCGCACGGTCGGGCAGGAAGTCACCGAGGGCCGGCTTGTGACAAGAGATATCGCCGGGGAGGAACTCGTGCGTCCGATCGGCGTCATTCACCGTCGCGGGAAAACCTTCTCGCCCACGGTCGTGGAGTTCCTCAAGTTCTTGCAAGAAAACAAGTAAGGCAGAGGGATTGCCAGTATACTTAGTTCGTAGGAGGAAGGACCAGATGATTCGATCGATTGCAATGGCCGCCGCCGCGGCGGCCTGTCTTGTGATGGGCTGTTCCAGCACGCCGCCGGCGGAAAGCGAGCCGGCCAAGGCCGCGGAACATGAGCCCGTCAAAGAGTCCGAGGGCGGCCCCTTCGACGTGGCGAAGCTAAAGCAGCGGATGGACGCTGGAGAGAAGATCTTTCTGCTGGACGTTCGCCGGCCCGAGGAACTCACCGAGCATGGCGTGGCTTATGCGATCGTCAACGAGGCGGGGGCCAGCGTCTACTCGACCAGCCCGCTGGGGCGAGAGGACTTTCCCGATTGCGACCCGCTGGTGCGTGGGGCCATCTCGATCGGCCGCCGCCTGCAAGACCCGCTGAGTGAACTGGTGAAGATCGACCCGGCCAGCATCGGCGTCGGCATGTACCAACACGACGTCAAGGCCAAGCACCTACAGGCCTCGCTCGATGCGGTCGTCGAGTCTTGCGTGAACTTTGTGGCGGTCGATCTGAATTCGGCCAGCCCCGCGCTGCTGCGATACGTTTCGGGCTTAAACCAGCTCACGTCGCGCCGGCTGTACGAGTATCGACGCGAGCACGGGCCGTTTACGAGTCGAGAACAACTGAAAAAGGTGCCTGGGCTGGGCGAGACGACGTTTGTGCAGGCGGCCGGCTTCTTGAAGATCGAGGACGGCGAAAACCCGCTCGACGCCACTTGGATTCATCCGGAAAGTTACGAAGTGGCCGCCGAAGTGCTCAAGAGCGCAGGCGCGGTGCCGGACGATCTGCGGCGCAATGCTCCAGTTGCCAGCAAACATGCGGTCGCTGGCGAGACGGCCCGACCAGCCGACGAGGCGACGGCCCCCGCCGACAAAGCAACCTTGGCCGAGCGGCTGTCGAAGCTGGACGTGGCCGCGCTGGCCGAACGCCTTCAGTCGGGCGAAATGTTGCTGCGAGACATCATCGCGCAGCTTACCCGACCAGGCCGCGATCCGCGGGAAGACATGCCGCCGCCGATGTTCAAAAGCGGCGTGCTCAAGCTGGAGGATCTCAAGGAGGGCATGGAGCTATCGGGCACCGTGCTCAACGTGGTCGACTTCGGCGCCTTTATCGACATCGGCCTGCACGACAGCGGGCTGGTCCACGTCAGCCAGTTGGCCAACCGATTCATCAAAGACCCGCACGAGGCGGTCGCGGTGGGCGACATCGTTCACGTGTGGGTTGTCGGCATCGACAAAGAGCGACGGCGCGTGGGCCTGACGATGGTCAAGCCGGGCACGCCGCGGGAAGGCAAGCCGACCGGCGACCGTCCGCCGCGAGGCAAATCGCGACGGGAAAAACCGTCCGGCGATCGAAAGCCCCGCTCAGGTGAATCTCGCTCCGGTAATCGACGTGGCCGCGCGCAGCAAGGCGATCGGCCAAAGCGCGACGTGCGTCATGCGAAACCTCGCCCGTCGAAGCCCCGTAAGCCCAAACCGGTCATCCCGATCACCGACAGCATGTTGCAGGGCAAAGAGGCGATGCGGACCTTCGGCGATTTGGCCCAGTTTTTTCAAGCCGGTTCAACAGAAGACGAGTCAGGCGGGAAGAGCCCCGGCGGGAAGGATGATCCAAGTGGGAAGGATGATATTAAAAAGGATAATACTGAAAAGGGCGATCAAGAACAGAACGGACCAACCGCAAGCTAGACGCGGATCGTTCGTTAGGGCTTTAGACATTCGTCATTCCTCATTGATTAACCGATGTTACCATTTCCCTTTTGTTGTGTGACCCATGGATTTTGAACAGCGATTAGAAAAGGCGATTCAGCGGGGCCGCGAGACGGGCGATCAGAAACATCGCGCCGAGGCGGAAAAAGTGACCAGCAAAGAAGACCTCAAGCGAATGCACACAGGTTTTCGCCTGGAACTGTCGGAATACATCGAGAAGTGCATCTCGCGATTGCCGAATCATTTTCCCGGATTTCAATTTGAAACGATCGTCAGCGAAAAGGGCTGGGGCGCCGCCGTGCAGCGCGACGACATCGGAGTCGGCGCCGACCGCAAGCGCGACAACTTCTACAGCCGCTTCGAGATGGTCATCCGTCCGCGCGGCAAATACAACGTGCTCGACATGGCCGCCAAGGGCACCGTGCGGAACAAAGAAATCTTCAACCGCAATCACTACCAGCGCCTCAGCGAAGCCGACGCCGACACCTTCAAAGAGATCATCGACCTGTGGGTGCTGGAGTATGCGGAATCGTACGCGACGTAGCAGTTGGTCCGTAGGTTATGCTTCAGCATAACGAAATCGACGACGATTTGCAGCCGCGGCTTTTTGAGTAGGTCGGCGGAATCCTGCGGGGATGTGACCGTGCGTTGATCGCGGCGAGCGGAATGCCGGATCACGTTTGTGGTCAGTTGTTCAAACATCGAGGAGGTGCGGCGTTACCTCGCCAATCAGGCCGAGCATCATGCCCGCCGGTCGTCAAGGATGAATTGCGGGCGTTGCTCCAGCGGCAGCACATCCAGTACGACGAGCGTTATCTTTGGGATTGACGGCGCTCTTCTGGGTTCTCTTCTGTTGTCCCTTTGGGGGCTTCCGGCGGCATGTGGAGCGAGCCCACCACGTCCGTCGTCCGAACCGCCATGCAGATCCACGCCTTGGTCAGCTACCGTTTTTTGGGCAGCGCGTCGGGTGTAACGTCTCGGACGCTTAGATCGCCGTAGATGACCCGATAGGTCTTCGAGTCTTTGGGGCGATACCAGCAGACGGCCGCCTGCTTGTCGCCGAGCTTGACTCCCTTTCCGGCGTAGTGCCAACTGTCGCCGGCACACAGCCGAACGAACCGCCTGACGACTCGGTGACGCTCCGACGACAAGTTGACGATCTTCGGATCTTTGTCACCCTTGATCTGCTCGGCGTCATCGATCTTGAACGTCGACTCGGCGGGGAACGATCCATCGTAGCCCACGGCCCACAACAGAAGCCCGTCGATCAGGTCTTTTTCCGTTGCAGGCGGCGGTACATCGCCTCCCGCGAGGACGTCGCTCAGGATCTCTCTGGGTGGCTGCTTCTTGTAGCCTTTGGGCACTTCAAGACTGAATCGCGAGTCATCGAGCTTCCCATCGAACTCGAAGTCTCGCAGCGTCTTGACCCACTTCCAGATAACCCGGTCGGACACGACCACGTTGGTGATCACCACCAAGACCAGATTCTTGGTCTTCGCATCGACCCAGAGATCGGTCGTATTGCCACCCTTGCGGACTCGGAAGCCGATCGTGTCGTGGCCGCCGATCACTCTCTTACCCAATGATTCTGCTTCCGGTACGATCTTTTTCTTCAGGCGGGTGAGGTAGTTGATGAACCCGTGTGGCTTCCCGGCTGGCTCTTCGGTCTTCAGCTCAGCCGTCTTCTTGTCGCGGTCGAGGTAGAGATACTTACCAGTGGTGACGTCCATGATTCGCACATAATTCAGGATTGTCGTTTTGCCCTCGTAGGTGATCTTGTCGCTGGTTTCGATGCGAACATGACCGGGGGCCTTGTAGGAAACTCGATCCGTCCTGTCCGACTCTTGGAAATGGCCGGCCCACTTTGGATTGTATTTCTTGGAAACACTGTGCTTCTCGGTCGTCGTCCACGTGACCGTCTTGATCTTCTGCATCCGTTCAAGAACATCGGCAAAGGCGATATTGCCGTTGTCGTCTTTCAACAAATAGGAGAACCCCAGCAGCAGGCCGGCGATGATGGCCGCGGCGGCGGCCGTTGTGGCGAGGCGTTTCATGGTGACTCTCCGTTTGGTTAGGCGGATGGGATGGGCTTGATCCTCGCTGCCGGTTTCGGCGTCCAGGATCGTCGAGAGGACTTCCGCCGGCGGGCCGTCGGGGACCGGCCTTTGGCGCACCGCGCGGATGGCCCGATCTACGACTGAGCGTTGGCGAGGTTGTTTAGGTTTCATGATTTTTCTCCTCCGAAACCACGGGCTCCAGCAATTCCTGCAGGCGCCCGCGGGCGCGATGCAGCACGACGCCAACCGCCGACGGCCGCAGGTCGAGTTGCCGGGCGATGGCCCGATAGCTCAAGCGGCTAAAATATCGCAAACAAAACACCTCGGCCTGCTGCTGCGGCAGCTCGGTCAAGGCACCACAAAGTCGATCGGCCAACTCGGCGGCCTGGGCCTGTTGCACCGGCCCAGCGTCGTCGGAGGCGACCTCCGCCCAATCCAGCGGCGTATCTTCGACGGCGGCGCGACGCATTCGTCGGCGGAGCCGGTCCAATGCCCGACACGTCACCAGGCGCGAGAGCAGCGCCGCCCAGTTCCGCACCGGCTCGCGGCGCGCAATCTGAAGCGCCGCCAGCAGCGCGTCCTGGACGCAGTCGGCCGCGTCGTCGTGGTTGTTTAGGAGTCGGTAGGCCGTTTGCCACATGCCGCCGGCATGCCGACCCACCACCGCCTGCCAGTCCGTCATCCCAGATCCCCAAGGGTTGGCCATCGTTTCGCTAGAAGAATAGTCGCCCGAGCCACAGAGATATTACAAGATACTTGGGGAAACTATACGGAGGCAACTAAACGGGCAACTAAACAGGACCGGTCTGAATATTGGCTTTCTTGGTCCGGGCACGACGACGGAGCGTGGATTGCAAACCAAATCCCTGCGATTGACAGGCATCGCAATCGCATCGCAGTTAGACCCGTCCCACTTACTCCGACCCTCCGCCGCCGTCTCGCCTAGATGTAAAACCCCTGCGGGCAACGCCGCGAACCGGAATGCCGAGTTTCTCGCGGACTCCCGGCCGCAACTTGGACTTCGACGAATTGTTGCTGCTGGCCAGCTCGTGCATGGCGATGACTCCGCCCGGCGGCATCTGGATTGACGGCGCGGGCCAGAATCCGGAAGAGATGGTGTCGCGCCGCGGATGGGGGGAGCGATGGCCTTCAAGATATTGAGAGTTCCGACTTCCGCCGTTTTCCTGTTACCAGCCGCCGTGGGTGCCGGGCGTTCCACTGGCGGCTCCAGAACGATTGATGACCATTTTACGAACTGCTCCTGACGAATCCCTTACCATGAATCCGTGGGGCGCCGCGGGTCCGACGCGGGAACACGTGCCCTACACCCGCATCTCACAAAACTCCCGCACGCGATTCTCGATGGCCGGTTCGACGGGCAGGCGTTCCATGCTGCTGGCGCCGTAAAAGCCGACGATGCCTTCGGTGTGGTCGAGAATGTATTGGGCATCGGCCGGCTCGGCGATCGGGCCGCCGTGACAGAGGACGAGAACATCGCTGCTGACGCGCTTCGCTGCGTCGTGCATTGCTTGCACTCGTTGGGCCGATTCTTCCAGCGTTAGGGCGGTCTCGGCCCCGATGCGGCCCTTGGTGGTCAGGCCCATGTGTGGGATCAACACGTCCGCGCCGGCCTCGGCCATCGCCGTCGCTTCGTCCGGGTTGAAACAGTACGGCGTCGTCAGCAGGTTCATCTCGCGGGCCAGGCGGATCATGTCGACTTCCAGGCCGAAACCCATGCCGGTTTCTTCCAGGCTCACCCGCATCTTGCCGTCGAACAGGCCGACCGTGGGAAAGTTTTGCACGCCGGAGAAGCCGGCCGCGTCGACCTCGCGCAGAAAAATCTCCATCACGCGAAACGGATCGGTCCCGCACACGCCCGCCAGCACGGGCGTATGCCGGGCCACCGGAATCACCTCGCGGGCCATGTCCATCACGATCGCGTTGGCATCGCCGTAAGGCATCAACCCCGAGAGCGACCCGCGCCCGCCCATGCGAAAGCGGCCGGAGTTGTAAATCACCAGCAAGTCGATCCCGCCGGCCTCCGACATCTTCGCACTAAGGCCGGTACCGGCTCCGCCGCCGACAATCGGTTTGCCTTCGGTAACTTTTGCCCGCAAGCGGGCGAGGATGTCTTCGCGTTTGAATAGAGCCATGGGAAAATGTTCCGCAAGAAAGTCGACCGATCACCCTATATGCTTTGCATCAGCGGTCCGCTGCGACTTTTCCGCGCGGATTTTTCGCCACCAAACGGCGACCGGCGACTGCGACGTATCGAGTTGTTCTCGAAGCGCCTCTCGCTGCTGCTCGTCGGTCATGCCGCTTCGCTCCTCTCGAAGCTTTCGCTGAATCGCGTTTTTCATCTCAACACAGTCGAAGTCCTTCTGTTTTTTCATCTAGACCACCTCACGGGGAGAACGGATTTCAAGTAGGCCGTAGCCTTCCCGGAGATTCACCGCGTTGAACGCGCGAATCTTGTCCAAGTGAACGATGTGGCGAAAGTTCCAACTGACAATCAAATCGGCCCTGCCGACAGTCGCCAACGCCACATGATGAGCGTCCTCGGTGGCACTCTCGCCGACGACATGGTCCGCAAGGTAGGCATTCCGTAATTGCTCTGACTCCTCGCTGCGAACCAAAGCCTCGGTAGTTTCCTCCGGTAGAGCTGCCAAGATCTGTTGAACGTCGTCCGGCGCCGAGGCGAGTTCGCCGAGAAGCAAGTCCGACACGATCGCGATAATCTCACCGCGAGTGACCATGTCCATCAGTGCCTTGCTCTCAGTCGCAAACTCTTCGTCGAGGCACCCACCCACGACCGACGTGTCGATGTAAACGCGAAGTCGTTTCATTGGGGTTTCCAGGGAGGTGGGCGGCTAGCTTCTATCTGACTACATTATACGCGGTGCGTCCACGCTGCGAACAGCTTGTCGGCTCGTCCGCGACGCATCGAGTCGCTTTTTTCGTGGTTGTTCGACTTCACAGTGGGGGTAGGGCTCACCGTTCAGCATCGTGCATCGTCACAAGATTCGGTGGCGGATCGATCAGATTGATCAACGCCTGTGCCGCTGCTTCAGCGAATTCGGGATCATTAATGTGAAAAGGAAACTGCTCGCACGGAAAACAGCCATTACCGGTGCCGCGACGTATGCCTGTCAGAAGTCCCTCTCTCGCCAACAGATCGTCAAACGGCTGGCCCTCCCGATCGATCGCCGAAACACCCTTGAGGGGAAAAAGCAAACGCGATGGCCCTAACGCGAACGCCGACACCTTCCGCCCAATTTCCTCCCCCAACATCAAACATTCCTCCGGCGTCGTGCGCATCAGCGTCACCGTCGGGTTGTGCTGATAGAACGTGCGATCCTTGAACTTCTCTGGCACGGTATCCCGCGGGCCGAAGTTGACCATGTCGAGGGCGCCGACGGAGACGACCTGCGGGATGCCGGCCTTGGCGGCGGCGGTGAGGCGGTCGGGGCCGGCGGAGAGGATGCCGCCGACCAATTCGTCGGCCAGCTCGGTGGTGGTGATGTCCAACACGCCGGCGAACAGGCCCTCGGCGATGAGCGATTCCATCGCCTGCCCGCCGCTGCCGGTGGCGTGAAACACGACCACTTCGTAGCCTGCCTCTTCGAGTACTTCCTTGGCCCGTTCGACGCACGGGGTGGTGACGCCGAACATCGTGGCGGCGATTAGCGGCTTGTCTTCGCCGGTGGTCGCTTCCAGCCGATGCTGCACCATGCCGGCCATCGCGGCGGCCGCTTCGCCGAGCACCATCCGGCTGATGCGGTTGATGCCGAGGATGTCGACGACCGAGTTGAGCATCAGGATGTCTTTGTCGCCAACCCACTGCCGCACCTCTCCGGAGGCCAGCGTGCTGACCATCAACTTCGGCACGCCCAACGGCAACCGCCGCATCGCCGTCGTGCCGATCGTCGTGCCGGCCGATCCGCCGATCGCCAGCACTCCGCAAACGTCACCCCGGGCAAACGCCTCGGCCACCAGCGCCGCCGCCCCCTCGGCCGCCGCGGTGACCGCCGCCCCGCGATCGTTCTTCTCGACCAGCGCCGCGTGCGAAGTCCCCGCCGCCGCGAACACGTCCGCCCGCGATATGTCCGCTGCGACCTGCGGCTCGCCCAAGCAGCCCACGTCGACGAGCAGCACCCGGGCGCCCAACGCCCGCAGCCGGTCGCGCACAAACGCCGCCTCGTGGCCTTTGGTGTCGAGCGTTGCGAGTAGGTAGACGATCATGATTAGGAAAACCTCTGCCGCGAATCACTTTTCATCACCGATGGGCGCAAGCCGCAGCCCGGCGGAAGACTGTTCTCGACTCAGCTTGCCGCCGGACAGCCTTAGGGCCGTGCCGAGTTCGTGAACTAGCGACAGGTCGTTCTTGCCGGACAGTAATTCGCTCAACACCCGGGCGGGAAACGCCGCTTGTGCGATGTTTCCCTCGTTGATCTGGTTTTGGATTCCAATGGCAATGACATCCTCCTTCGCGAGCAGCAGGATCGCCGTGACTTCACGCTGCTCCTCGGGCAGCGGCGTGAGTTGCTTGTTCTCGTCTCGGCCGGCGTCGAGGGGAGCCTCGGGTGCGTCCTTCGGCGGATCTTCATTGTCATCTCTCTCAACTGGGCGGGCATGGTCCTCGATCAGATAAAAACCCTCCATGTTGACGAACACCGAGCGATCGATCGCATTGCTGGCCGGCTTGAGAATGCCGACCACATGGAATTCGCGGGCGTGGACATACCCATCTTCGTCGGTGCCGTGCTTGAGTTGAATGCGATCGCCGATCTTCAGGCCGCTTTCTTCGGCAACGACGGAGCCGACCACCGCGCCGAAAAAGTCCTCGTGGCGAAAGTTCTTTCCCTCGGCAAACTCCAACGGCCGCACCAGCCCGTTGCGGCCGATTGTTTCGATCGGCCCACCGCACATGTCGGGCGTGGTGCCGACGACACGAAAGCCGTGGTAGCTGTCCCCGATGCAATACGGCACGGCTGCCGTTACGAGGTGAAAAAACTCGCCTTCGACCATCTGTCCCTTTTCGTCCTTATACTTGGTGAACTTCTTGTAGAAGCTGTAGGGAATGTTTTCGATGGGTTTGCCTAGCCCGTGGAGCGTGTTGAGGACGAGGTGCAACCGGTTTCCTTTGACTCCGATGACCAAATGCACTAAGACGTTAGGCAGAAGATCCTCCTCGGTCAACACTCCATCGTGATTGGCATCCAGTACGTCAAACACTTCGCTGCGCCGGCGACGAAGCTTCGCGTCGGCGACCGCCGGCTCGGGCGTGGTTGCCGGTTTTGGCTGCGGTGAGTCCGCAGACTTCACTCGGGGGTCATCGTCGGCAGGCCCGTTGTCCGGGGCGTCGGAGCCTCGGTGGCATCCGTGCAAAGCAAACGCGGCAAGAAGAGCTAGTGGTATCGAGATAGGTCGTTTGAGCATGGTTGTCTTCCTCCGTCGTCTTAAAGCACACGTGAGTCATTCTAGCCGATCGCCCCTCGGCACGCACACCACCACGCGACATCAGCGTGAGGAAAGCCGTGCATCGTGGCCGGTCGCAACGAATTTGACAACGACCGCCGGCGACCTAGACTTTCCTGGCGGCTCTTTTCGTTGGTCTCGTCTCGATTTGAGTGGGTCGGTCACGGGGGGCATCTTGGCCGCCGCAGCTTCGCCGTGCTGGCTTGCGTCGTTTCTCGTAGGAGTTCCATCATGCGCTGGTTTGCTTTCGGTTGGTTTGCGACGCTGTTGAGTGTTATCGTACTGCTCGGTGCGGTATCGGATGTCGAAGGCAAGGGAAAGGGCCGCGGAGGTGGCGGCAAGTACAAGCGGGCTCGCGTGCATCGCGCGCCGACGCATCATGGGTCGCAACGTGCTGGGCGTTCATCGACCGGCATACGCTCGCAGAAAATCAACTCAACGGCGCCGACCGGCCGCAACGGATCGCTCGCCCGACAGCGGGCCAACGAACAACGGAAGCTCGACCACCGTCTCTCTCAGGCCGATCATCTGCGAGACATCGCCGAGCGCAACGGCAACGAGAAACTGCTCGAGACGGCCGACCGGATGGAACTCAAGGCCCACGAGCATTACGAAAAGCGGATCGCCAAGATCGACGGCAAAGGGGGCGACAAGCAGCCGCCGGCTCCGGGCGATGATGATGGCGAGTTCGCGGACGATGATCACGCGATGGACGACGACCAAGATCGTCTGAGTTCGCTGTCCAGCGGCCAGCGCAACGCCATGCGTCGGCAAATGCAAAACGAAGAGCGGAAGCTGAATCACCGGCTGGAGCAGGCCGACCATCTGCGCAGCGTCGCCGAGCGTAACGGCAACGAACGGCTGCTGGAAGCCGCCGACCGCATGGAAGAGCGCGCCTTGGATCATTACAGCAGCCGGTTGGACACTATCGAGCGGCAGTTCGATACTTCACCGCCGGAACCACGAGTACGGCAACCGGTGGTCGACGAGGCGCTCGACCGGCTGCATTTGCCGGCCCGTTCTTATCTGCGCGGGTTGGTGTGGCCGTAAGGGGGCGGGGGTGTTTCAACGCAAAGACGCCAGGGCGCAGGGACGCAAAGAAGAAAAGATGGGTGGTTTTTCTGATCCGAGCCGGGCACGGGAAGATGGCTTCTCCTGACTTGATAGACATGGGTCACTCAGGCCCACTTTGACGTCGACGATCCATCCCCTTCCTTGGCGACTCTGCGCCCTGGCGTCTTTGCGTTGAATTCCGCCGGCCCAGGAATTGCCTTCCACACGCAGTCAAGGTGCATAGTGCTTGACTAACTGAATAGTGTACATATAATCACTAATCGTGGTCCGTCAAGTACGCCTGCCGTCACGGCGTACGGAGTCACTTTCCTTTGCGCCATTTCGTCTTCGCGCCTTGGCGTTAAATCTTGGAGCCTTGGATACCATGACCGAAAACGACATCAGCCGACACATCGTCAACTCCGCAATCGAAGTTCACCGGACGCTCGGAGGGCCTGGTTTGCTGGAGAGCGTTTATGAAGAAGCCCTGTCCTGGGAACTTGCGCAGGCCGGTCTCGAGGTAAAACGCCAAGTATCCGTGCCGATTCCCTACAAGGGCCACACGCTCTCGACGCCCCTACGCATCGACCTGATCGTTGGCGGAACGGTGATTGTGGAATGCAAGGCGACGACGAAATACCACGATATCTTTGAGGTGCAGACGCTCACCTACCTGCGACTGACTGAGCTGAAGTTGGGGTTGGTGGTCAACTTTGGGGAGCGGCTGGTGAAAGACGGGATTCATCGGGTGGTGAACGGGTTGTGATTGGTCGAATCTAAGCGGAGGGCATTCAACGCAAAGGCGCCTTTGCGTTGAACCCCGTCGCCTCCGGGAATTACCCTCCGCATTGTTCGGCCGCACCTAGAATTTCGCTGCAATTCGCTTTCCTGATGTGCAGGTTGCGGGTATAAAGCTGGGGCTGGTGGTCAACGGGTTGTGAGCAATTAGAGCTAACGGGAGGGCATTCAACGCAAAGGCGCCAGGGTGCAAAGAAGGCGTTCTTGGGGGGAACGACGGTATCGAATCGTCAGATAACCGTTTCACACAGACGGACATGTCCCTACTTTATTGACACACGCAATTCGATGCCGATCAAAGTCTGCCGATCCATCCCCTTCCTTGGCGACTCTGCGCCCTGGCGCCTTTGCGTTGGACCCCGTCGCCTCCGGGAATTACCCTCCGCATTGTTCGGCCGCAGCTAGAATTTCGCTGCAATTCGCTTTCCTGATGTGCAGGTCGCGGGTATAAAGCTGGGGCTGGTGGTCAACGGGTTGTGAGCAATTAGAGCTAACGGGAGGGCATTCAACGCAAAGGCGCCAGGGCGCAAAGACGCAAAAGAAGGCGTTCTTGGGGGGGAACGACGGTATCGAATCGTCAGATCACCGTTTCACACAGACGGACATGTCCCTACTTTATTGACACACGCAATTCGACGCCAACCGAAGCTCGCCGGGCCGTCACCGTTCTTTGCGACTCTGCGCCCTGGCGCCTTTGCGTTGAACCCCGTCGCCTCCGGGAATTACCTTCCGCATTGTTCGGCCGCACCTAGAATTTCGCTGCAATTCGCTTTCCTGATGTGCAGGTTGCGGGTATAATGGGCCGAGTGTCGCTGCTGCCGCCGGTCAAGGGGAAATGCCTTGCACGTCGACTCATCAGGCGGCGAATCGCTCAGCCGAGAATACGATCATGCGCCGTCGAGCCTCGTCAAAACGGACTGCCACTTCGCGGCGCCGAGCGTTGGGCACCGTGATCGAACGGCTCGAGCCGCGGCAGATGATGGCGGCCGATCTGGTCATTAGCGAGTTTGTTGCGCTGAACGACACGGGTATCACCGATGCCGACGGCGAGCGGCCCGACTGGATCGAGATTCACAATCCCACGAGCGCGGCGGTCGACCTCGGCGGTTGGTATCTGACCGATAAGGCCGACGATTTAACGAAGTGGCGTTTTCCCTCGCGCAGCATCGACGCCGGTGAGTATCTGGTCGTTTTTGCCTCGAACAAGAATCGTCGTGGGGAAGAGCTGCACACGAATTTCAAGCTGACCGCCGGCGGAGAGTTTCTGGCCCTGGTTCACGATGAGCCCGATCCGACGATCGTTCAGCAGTTCGCCCCCGAGTTTCCGCAACAACTGTCCGACGTCTCCTATGGCGTGTCGATCGCTAGCAGCCCGCTGTCGCTGTTGAGCAGCGGGGCCACCGCCGAAGTTCTTGTGCCAGCCGACGATTCGCTGGGGTTGGATTGGACGCTGAGGGGGTTTCAGCCAAATGTCGCCTGGAGTGCATTGCCGACCGGCGTCGGTTACGACGAGGTGTCGGGCGCCACCGGAGACATCGGCGGCGAAATCGCCGGCGACCTAGGCGAATTAATGCACGACGTCAACTCTGCGGTTTACCTGCGGCTGCTGTTTACCGTCGACGATCCATCGGCCCTGCAGACGCTGCAATTGCGGATGAAGTATGATGCCGGATTCGTGGCGCTGTTGAACGGCCTGGAAGTGGCCCGCCAGAACGCCCCGGCGATAGAAAACTTGCGATTCGACTCGGTCGCTTCTCGGGAACGCAGCGACAGCCAAGCCATCGTGTTTCAGACGCTGGACATCACGACGGACTTGGATCTGTTAGTGCCGGGCACGAATGTGCTTTCGATCGTGGGGCTCAATTCGAGCGCCGCGGACGCCGATTTCTTGATCGTGCCGGAATTGCTGGCCACCGTCTCGACGATCGACGTCGATTCGCCCCGCTATTTCTCCACGCCCACACCCGGCGAGCCGAACTCCGCCGGCGCGGTCGATCTGGGACCGATCTTCTCCGACGTCACACACACGCCCAGCCAGCCGGGCGCGGGCGATGCGATTATTGTCACCGCCGCCGTCGCCCCGTCGTTCGATCCGATCGCGGCCGTGGCGCTGCATTATCGCGTGATGTTCGCTGCCGAAGTCAGCATGGCGATGCGCGACGACGGACAAGGGGCCGACGCGGCGGCCGGAGACGGAATTTTCACGGCAATCATTCCCGCCGGCATCGCCACCGAAAGCGAAATGATCCGCTGGCGCGTCACTGCCAGCGACATGCGATCCACGCTCACACGATCTCCCGCTTTCGCCGAACCGACCAACTCGCCCGAGTATTTCGGCACGGTCGTTCTCGACGCATCGATCGATACCCAACTGCCGATGCTGCATTGGTTTGCCCAGAACACGTCCGCGGCGAATACCCGCACGGGCACGCGGGCGTCGGTCTATTACAACGGCGAATTCTACGACAACGTCTTTATCCGTATCCGCGGCGGCTCGACCACGCGGACCAACCGCCCCAGCCACAAGATCGAGTTCAACGACGGGCATCATTTCCGTTGGCAAGCAGGCGAGCGGCGCGTCGACGAGTTCAATCTGAATACCAACCTCACCGACAAGGCCTATCTGCGACAGGCGCTTGCCTTCGAGACGCTGGCGGCGGCCGGTGTGCCCTCGCCGGCCGCCTTCCTCATCCGAGTGAACCGCAACGGCATCTTCTACGGGCTTGATACCTGGATCGAGCAGATGGACCGCGACTTCTTGCGGCGCGTCGATCTCGATCCCGACGGCGCGCTGTACAAGATGTTCAATCGGGCCGACAACGCGGATCAGGCCGAGAAAAAAACTCGCAAGGACGAGGGCCGTGACGATTTGCGAGATCTGATCGCGGGGATCAATGCGTTCGGCGCCGGCCGGCTGACTTACCTGCTCGACAACGTAAACATCCCCGAGCTGATCACTTACATCGCCGCCAACACGATCATCTCCGACCGCGATCACGGCACGAAAAACTATTACTTCTACCGCGACACCGAAGGCGACGGGTTGTGGCAGATTCTACCTTGGGACAAGGATCTCACGTTTGGCCGTAATTGGTTCGGGGGACTTTTTCAGGACATCGTCACGTTCGATAATTCGCCGACCGACGTTTCCTGGAATCACCTGCTGGAGGCCGTGTACGAGACGCCGCTGCTCCGCGAGATGTACCTGCGGCGGCTGCGCACGCTGATGGACGAGATGCTCCAGCCGCCCGACACGCCGGCCGACCAGCTTAAGTTTGAACAGCGTCTCGACGAATTGGTCGAACTGGCGGCCGACGATGCCGGCGACGACTTCGACCGCTGGGCCACCGGCGACTTCGGCGGCAGCAGCGGCTGGACCTGGGGCGATCCGTTTCGGCAGATGGCCGACGCGGTTGAGTTGATCAAAACCCGCTATCTGGCCGGCCGCCGCGATTTTCTCTACAACCGTCATACCGTCGGCGCCGGCCCGTTGTCTGAGGGCATTCCGGGCGAGCAGCCCGATTTGGCGGCGCGGCCAGCAGCACAGCGGGGAATCTCCTTTGCAACGATCGAGTTTAATCCGGTCTCCGGAAACCAGGACGAAGAGTACATCGAAATTGTCAACAGCAACCTCATGGCGATCGACATCTCGGGCTGGAAGCTCTCGGGCGGGGTCGAACATACGTTTCAACCCGGCGTGGTGATTCCCGCCGGCGAAACACTGTACGTGACGCCCGACGCAAAGGTGTTTCGCGCGCGGACCGTCGGGCCGTCGGGCGGACAAAATCTGCTGATCGAGGGCGGATACCAAGGGCAGCTTTCGGCCCGCGGAGAAACACTTCAGTTGTTCGACGCCTCGGGCCGAATGATCGTCGAGAAGACTTACGCGGGCAGTCCGAGTTCGGCGCAGCAGTTTTTGCGCCTCAGCGAACTCATGTTTCATCCGGCCAAGAACGACGCCGGGCGAGACGGAGACGATTTCGAGTTCATCGAGTTGGTCAATACGGGACCGTCCGCTCTCAATCTTGCCGGTGTGCAATTTACCGGCGGCGTGCAGTTCAGCTTCGACGCACTATCCTTGCCGGCTGGTGAGCGGTTGGTGTTGGTCAAGAACCCGCGGGCATTCGCCCAGCGATACGACACAGACGGGATGATCGTCGCCGGGCCGTACACCTCCGGCACACTCGACAACGGCGGCGAACGGATCAAGCTCCTCGACGCCGCGAACGAAGAAATCGTTGAGTTTCGCTACGACGACGATTGGTTTCCGATCACCGACGGCGAAGGCTTTTCGCTCACGCTCGTCGACGAGTCTGTAAGCGTCGATTTGCTCAGCGAAGCGAACGTCTGGCGGCCGAGCAGCTTCTTAGGCGGCTCGCCGGGAACCGACGACGCGGGCTTGGCGCCGCTGCCGGGGGCGATTCTCGTCAACGAAGTGTTGGCCCACACGGACGATTTCATCTTTGGCGATCGCATTGAATTGGTGAATGTTACGGATGAGCCGATCGACATCGGTGGCTGGCTGCTGAGCGACGACCCCTCGCGTCCGGATAAATACGTCATCGCTCCCGGCACAACGATTGCCGCCGGCGGGTTTGTCGTGTTCAACCAACTCACGCACTTTGACAACCCGGCCGATCCGGGCGTGCGGGTGCCGTTCGCATTGAGCGAGCTGGGCGACGAAGTGGTGTTGTCGGCCGCCCTCGGCGATGGCACGCCGCTGGGCTTCCGCACCGTGCGCCGCTTCGGCGCGACAGAAAACAGCGTTGCATTAGGCCGGCACATCAAGAGCGATGGCGGCGACGATTTTGTGGCGATGGTCCAGCCGACGCTCGGCCAGCCTAACGCACTGCCCAAAGTCGGACCGGTGGTGATCCACGAAATCATGTTCAATCCGGCGGACGACTCGCTCGAATACGTCGAACTAAGAAACATCACCGGCGCGGCAGTGTCGCTGGTCGGCTGGGCACTGGAAGGGATCGGATTTGAATTTCTCCAGGGCGCCACGATCGAAGCAGGGTCACTGGTGCTCGTCGTGCCGATCGATCCGCAAAATTTCCGCGCGATGAATAACGTGCCAGCCGGCACGCCGATCTTCGGGCCGTATACCGGATCGCTCGATAACGGCGGCGAAAAACTCGTTCTCACCAAGCCGGGCGCGCCCGAGCCGGACATGACGATCCCGCGGATCGAAGTCGATCGGGTTCGCTACAACGACAAAGCACCGTGGCCAGTCGAAGCCGACGGCGGCGGCGCCTCGCTGCAGCGGCTCGACGCAACCGCCTACGGTAGCGATCCGATCAATTGGCGGGCTAGCCAGGGCGGCGGCACGCCCGGCTCTTTCCCGACGCGGGTGATCGACGTGTTGCTGGGCGGCTCGGCCTGGTCGAGCGAGTTTCTTGCCCACGTGGGTGCCGATGGTGTTTCGCTGGCCGGCGACGTCGGGAATATCCCCTGGGTCAATGTCGATCAGATTCGTGTTCGCTTCGACTCCGACGTGATTATCACAGCCGATGATCTGGTCGTGCGGGGCGTCAATCGTTCGCAATATGAAATGGTCGGGTTCGATTATGATGCCATAGAACATCTGGCCACCTGGACGCTCGCGGCACCGCTGCGGGCAGATAAACTGCTGGTCGAATTAAGCGATCGAGTTACCGATCTGGCCGGCCGCTCCATCGACGCCGGTGCGAGTGACCCGACGTCGCCGCTTCCCTCGGGTAACGGGGTGATCGAAGCGAGCGAAATGTTTCGCATTCGTGTCGACGTGCTGCCGGGCGACGTTGACGTGCTGCCGGGCGGCGGCGCGACCGATCGCGTTAATCGTGCCGACCTGCTGGGCGTCTTACGTCATCTGTCGCCCAGCTCGGGCGCCGCCTATCGCGCCAAGTTCGACCTGAACGCCGACGGGGTGATCGACGTGGGCGATCTGCGGGCCGTGCTGCTGCGATTTGGTAGCCGCCTGCCCAACGGCGATCCGGCTCCCTCGGGCAACACGCCCGCCGCCGTCGCGGCCGACACGGTCTTCACCCGCCTCGGCGAAGCTCAACAACCGGCCGCTTTGCACGCGGCGGGCGGCGAACCGACCAAGGCTTCTGGGAACCTCGCTTCGCGCGCCACGCCATCGGAACGGCTCGACCGCAGAACTCTTCGCCGCACCGCGATCGCCCGCCGCATTACTGCCAGCGCCGTCGATTTGGCGTTGACCTCCGACGAACCGATCCGTCGACGCGCACGGCGAGAATAACTCCGCAGGCTTGATCGACGAGAGTTGAATTCCAAGAGATGGGAACCGCTAATCGACGCTGACAAACGCTAATGACTCCGATCGAACCTGGAAAAGATGAACCGCCGCCGTCATCCGGTTTGTTCCTGAGTCGACCATTTATCTAAGACCGGGACTCGTCTTTTCGCACCCTTAATTTTGATTAGCGTTCATCAGCGTTTATTAGCGGTTCCCAGCCTCAAACTTCGTGAGCGGTTACGGATTAGGCAATCGTTTTTCGACCATTCTTGCAAAGATGTATTATGCGACAACATGATTCTAGAAAGTTCGTTTGTTTCACGGCAACGCTGTTTGCCTTAATCGGGTCTTCCGCGTCGCGGGCACAGGAGAGCGGGCACCAGTGGTCGCAGCTTCCGCCTCTGCCGGATCGAACAGGCTTTGCGGGGCCGTTTGCGGGGGTCTCGGGCGAGGTGCTGATCGTGGCGGGCGGGGCGAACTTTCCCGGCGGGCGACCGTGGGACGGACACCAAAAGGTTTGGCACGACCGCATCTTCCTGCTCGACAAGCCGGACGGGACATGGCGACAGCTCGACCGCAAGCTGCCCGCTGCGGCGGCTTATGGCGTATCGATCAACACTCGTGACGGCCTGCTGTGCATCGGCGGGGGCAACGCCAAAAAGCACTCGCGCGACGTGTTGCTGCTGCGCTGGACGGGCAAGAAGCTACAAATCGAGCGGATGCCGCCGCTGCCGCGAGCCGCCGCGTTTTTCTGCGGCGCCCTCGTCGGAAAGACCGTCTACGTCGCCGGCGGAATCGAGCGGCCCGACTCGCGGCGGGCGCTGCACACGTTTTGGGCGCTCGATCTTTCCCAGCCGGCCGACCGGCGCCGCTGGCGAAGCCTCAAGCCGTGGCCCGGCCCGGCCCGCATCCTGGCGGTCGCCGCGACTCGCGATGATGCGTTCTATCTGCTGAGCGGCGCAACGCTCGACCCCGACCAGCCGGGTGACAACAAGCGGGTATATCTGCGCGACGCCTATCGCTACACGCCCAAAGATGGCTGGACGAAAATTGCCCGGCTGCCGCGCCCCGTGGTCGCGGCGCCAACGCCGGCTGTGCCGGTCGGAGCAGCGGGCCTGATGGTCATCGGCGGGGATGACGGCGCCAATGCCACGAAAGTGACCGAACTGAAGGATCGCCATCCAGGCTTTCCGGCCGATTTGCTCGTCTACGACACCAAGCAAAACACCTGGACCAGCGGCGGGCGATTTCCCAAAAAGGTTGGCGACGACCCGGCCCATCATCCCAATCGCGGGCTGTGGCCGCCGGTCACCACGCCCACGGTGCGTTGGGCCGACCGCTACGTTCTGCCCAGCGGCGAAGTGCGGCCGGGCGTACGCACACCGCGCGTTGTTTCATTGCGGGTCAAAACACCATAAAGCCGCGACCGTTGGTCGCGCCCAGAGTTTGAATTCCATGTACGTCTTCTGCTGGGAGTTTGTTCAAGCGCCAAAGAAACACGGTTTGTTATCGCAAAGAGCGGCACGTGCAGATGACGCACCATGGGAACAGCAAGACAAGCAATACCAGCAGCAACTCAATAAATTGGACGAACAGATCAACAAGGCAGACGAACAGATTGAACGTCTCGACAAGCTCCTTGATGCGTGGGAAAAGAAGGGGCCGTCCGTCAAGGTTCCCTCTGACCGCTGATGCATGTCCGATGCGGTCCGGGCGGCAGGGGGAATGTAGATTGTTGAAAACCGGGCCATGCGGTGGCTTGTGGTTCACGCTGAATTTATCGCGCTGATTTGCCAATCCATTTTTTGATTAGCCCAGGCATTTATGCCTGGGAATCGAGACGAACATCATCCATTTTTCAACCGGCCCCTTCAGGGGCCTGCGCGATCCGGGAAGATGCCGAATCGCATGCTCGCGAGCGTCGTGCCCCTGAAGGGGCGAAGGGGGAGTGGGCGTGACGATCCGGTCCCAGGCATAAATGCCTGGGCTAGTTAAAGTCGAGGACAAAGCGCGACAGAAAGCCAACCATTTCGGCGAAGCAAAACAACGTGTCAACACCAAGCGGAATGTAACCCGCCACCTTTGACCCGCCGGCCCGGTTCATGGTAAACTCATGGGCGGAGGTATCGTCATGCTCGAACTGACCCCGCAGCAGCAACAATTCGTCGAAGCCCAAGTCGCCGCCGGCAACTTCAGCGAGCCGACCGAGGTGGTTCAGGCGGGGCTCGATTTGCTTCGACGCAGCGCCCAACGTGAGCACGACGAAACGGTTGAAGACATCCGCCAGGGCCTCCAAGACTATGAAGACGGTAAATCGCAGCCACTCGCCGAGGCAATGGACGATATCCGTAGCGAGTTGGGGTTGTCGAAGTGAGCTGGCCAGTTCTTTCCTCGTCCGGCGATTCCCCTCTTCTTCAAGCCCCGAAGGGGCAAAAGTCAATAGCCAGGGGCGTTAGCCTGGGCTGTTCAAAATTTGGGGTTGTGGGGGTGATTTACGGTTTTTGATTCAGGTGCTTTTGTTCCGTCTCTAATGGACTGCAATTGGCGTGTTTCCAGTGAAACAGCTGTAAAAGCCCTAAATGAGCAAACACAAAGCGGAACAGAAACGGAATCAGCCGCAGTGGTCGTCAACCCCAAATTTTGAACAGCCCAGCGTTAGCCCCTGGAATCGAAAGTACAAAACCCAAAAGTCCCGAAGGGACGACAGAAGGGCGCCGTCAATCCCAAAGATAACGCTCGTCGCATGCGATGTGATGCCGCTCAAGCAACGCCCGCAATTCATCCTTAAACGACCGGCGGGCATGATGCTCCGCCTGACTGGCGAAGTAACGCCGCACCTCCTCGATGTTCGAGTAACTGACCGCGAACCCACCATAACCGCTCTGCCACGCGAAATCTCGACGATCATCAAACGTCTCGTGAATCCACTTTGAAGAGTTGGTTTTAACCGTGCGGACGACGTCGGCCATCGACGATTGCTTGCCAAGCGAGCAAAGCAAATGCACGTGATCCGGCATCCCGCCCGCCGCGATCAACGCACTGTCACAACCCCGCAGGATTCCGCCGAAATACTCAAACAGGCGAGGCTGCAAATCGTCGTCGATCAAAGGAATTCGGTTCTTCGTGCTGAAGACGACATGTACGTGCAAGGAGACGAATGACTGGGGCATGGGTTTGCTCCAAGGGCGGATTGACGAATCGCCTTTTCGCGATGCAGGCCATTCTACCGGCATATCGTAGACGCGCGACCCCTGACGTCCTGTCGCTCCTTCGGAGCTTGACGACGGGATGGGGCTTGCGGTCCAGGGGCTCGCGCCCCTGGCTATTGACTTTCGGCCCTTCGGGCCTGATGGTCGCTCACCAGCCCCGGAGGGGCGGCGGTTAATAGCCAGGGGCGCGAGCCCCTGGTGGACGAGGCGTAAAGTCCGAAAAGCCCCGGAGGGGCGACAGGGTGGAATCGGACGGTACGTCATCCCCCGAAACAACCGATGGGCGCGGTGTTCGGCCCGAGCGACCTGGCTTCTGTCGCTCCTGCGGAGCTTGACGACGGGGATGGGGCTTGCTTTCCAGGGGCTCGCGCCCCTGGCTATTGACTTTCGGCCCTGCGGGCCTGATGGTCGCTCACCAGCCCCGGAGGGGCGGCGGTTAATAGCCAGGGGCGCGAGCCCCTGGTGGACGTGGCGCAGAGTCCGAAAAGCCCCGGAGGGGCGACAGGGTGGAATCGGGCGATACGTCATCCCCCGAAACAACCGATGGGCGCGGCGTTCGGCCCGAGCGCCGTGGCTTCTGTCGCTCCTGCGGAGCTTGACGACGGGATGGGGCTTGCTTTCCAGGGGCTGGCGCCCCTGGCTATTGACTTTCGGCCCTTCGGGCCTGATTGTCGGCAGGGTGTGATGGTTACTTCCCCTTTTCAATTTTCGCCCACTGGTCTCGCAGCGCCACCGCGCGATTGAAGACTAACGCACCGGGCTTGGAATCTACCGGGTCGACGTTGAAGTATCCTTGCCGTTCGAACTGATAGAGCGCCCCCGGCTCGGCATCGGCCAACGACGGCTCGACGCGGCTTTCGGTTAGCACTTCGAGAGAATTCGGGTTGAGATTGCTGATCCAGTCCTTGCCCTCGTCGCAGTCATCCGGGTCGGCTTTGCAGAACAGGTGATCGTACAGTCGGACTTCGGCCCGGAGGCTGTGCTCGGCGGAGAGCCAGTGGATGGTGCCTTTGACTTTGCGGCCGTCGGGAGCGGAGCCGCCGCGGGTTTCGGGGTCGTAGGTGCAGCGGACTTCGATGACTTCGCCGGCGTCGTTTTTCACGAAGCCGGTGCATTTGACGAAATAGGCGTAACGCAGCCGCACTTCGCGGCCGGGGACGAGGCGGAAAAACTTCTTGGGGGCCTCCTCGCGAAAATCTGCCTGCTCGATGTAGATCACCCGCGAAAACGGAACCTGGCGGGTGCCCATCTCCGGCTTCTGCGGATGATTCTGGGCGGTGAGCTGTTCGACCTGGCCCTCGGGGTAGTTTTCGATGACGACCCGCAGCGGACGCAGCACGCCGGAGACGCGCGGGGCGATTTCGTTGAGGTCGTCTCGCAGGGCGCCTTCCAACACCGACATGTGGATCGTGCTGTTGAACTTGGCCACACCGATCGTCTCGCAGAAGTTGCGAATCGCCGCGGGCGTGTAACCCCGGCGGCGCAGCCCGCAAAGGGTCGGCAGCCGCGGATCGTCCCAGCCGCTGACGTGGCCGTCTTCGACCAGCTTGAGCAGCCGCCGCTTGCTCATCATGGTGAAGGTCAGGTTCAGTCGGGCGAATTCGTACTGATGCGGCGCGTAGATGCCCAGCTCGCGGATGTACCAATCGTACAGCGGCCGATGATTCTCGAACTCCAGCGTGCAGATCGAATGGGTGATCCGCTCGATCGAGTCGGACTGGCCGTGCGTGAAATCGTACATCGGGTAGATGCACCAGGCGTCGCCCGTGCGATGATGCGAGGCGTGCAAAATGCGATACATCACCGGGTCGCGCATCGTGATGTTCGACGCTGCCATGTCGATCTTCGCCCGCAGCGTGCGCGTGCCGTCGGGGAATTCGCCGGCCTTCATCCGCGCGAACAGATCGAGGCTTTCCTCCGCCGGCCGATCGCGAAACGGACTGTTCTTGCCCGGCTCGGTAAGCGTGCCGCGATACTCGCGGGTTTCTTCGGCCGAGAGATCGCAGATGTAAGCCTTGCCGGCCTTGATAAGCTGCACGGCCCAGTCGTAAAGCTGATCGAAATAGTCCGACGCGTAACAGAGCCGATCACCCCAGTCGAAGCCGAGCCAGCGGAC
Organism: Planctomycetota bacterium; assembly: GCA_022564995.1. Lineage (GTDB taxonomy): Bacteria > Planctomycetota > Planctomycetia > Pirellulales > JADFKK01 > JADFKK01. The sequence continues at coordinate 24,376 of JADFKK010000092.1, forward strand.
GTCCTCTTTGATCGCCTCGACGTACTCGTCCTCTTCCTTCGTCGGGTTGGTGTCGTCGAACCGCAGATTACACAACCCGTTATACTGCGCGGCGATTCCGAAGTTCAGGCAGATGCTCTTGGCATGGCCGATGTGCAGGTATCCGTTCGGCTCCGGCGGAAAACGGGTGTGGACGCGGCCGTCGTACGTGCCCTCGGCGAGATCTTTTTCGACAATCTGCTGGATGAAATGCCGGCGCTCGGTGGCGTCCTCGGCGGAAGTGTCGCTTTCGTTTGGCGGTTTGTTCATAGGGGGATCTGTTCGGATTGCGTGGTTTCTGAGTGCAAAAGGCCGATTCTACCCGGCCGGGGCGAAGCGTGCTATGTCCGTTTATTACGCATCAAAACGACGTTATTTGGCGGCGTGGGGTTCGCGGGGGCGGAAGGGTCTGCTTCGCGGCAAGCCGGCGGGCCGTTGTGCTTGCCCACGCCGCTGGCCGCTGATACGATAAGGGTGTTCCTCTGCCATGTTCGTGCTGCCGATGTACTTTCTGGTGAGCCGATGAATAGCCCATAGGACGCCCTCGTGGAATCCCGGCCGCGTGTACAGCCGCCGTCCGGCCTTTCGGGGTCGGAACAAACGGACGGATCACACAACCCGGGCCCAGGCCGCCCACCTTGCTGTAATGGGTTTTTCAGATACGCATCGCCACGGCATTACGGTGGAGGAACATTTTTCTTTGCGCGTTCCACTCTCATCTAGTTGAACACCACGGGGCGATGTCGGACATGTCGGAACTGTCGCCAAGCATTGCAGCCAAGCGGGATCGTCTGCTCGATACCCTGCGCGGATACGAAAGCTGCGCCGTGGCATTCTCCGCCGGGGTCGACAGCACGGTCGTCGCGAAGGCGGCGCAACTGGCGCTGGGTGATCGCGCCGTGGCGGTGACTGGCGTGAGTGCTTCGCTGGCGGAGGGCGAATTGGAATCGGCGGTTGAGCTGGCCGCGTTGATCGGCATTCGGCACGAGACACTTGCGACCGACGAACTGGCCGACGAGCAATACACTCGCAACGCGGCGGACCGCTGCTATCACTGCAAGACGCAGCTTTACGAGCAGATGGCGCCGCTGGCAGAGCGGTTCGACGCGCGAGTGATCGTCAACGGCGCGAACATCGACGACATCGGTGACTATCGACCCGGTATGATCGCCGCCGGCGAGCATCGCGTGCGCAGCCCGCTGATCGAGTGCGACATCAACAAGGCCGAGGTTCGTCAACTGGCTGCCCATTGGGAGTTGCCGGTCGCCGACAAGCCGGCCACCCCGTGTCTTTCCAGCCGCATCGCGTATGGCGAAGAGGTCACGCCGGAGCGATTGCGGATGATCGATTCCGCAGAACAGTTCCTGCGGGCGCGTGGATTGCCGGAAGTTCGCGTGCGATTTCATCGCGGCGAGATGGCCCGCATTGAGGTGCCGGTGGGGGCGTTGGCGAAGCTGTGCGACCCGGCGTTTCGCAAGGCGCTTGTGGAAGAGTTGAAATCGCTCGGCTTCACTTACGTGACACTCGATCTGGAGGGCTTCCGCAGCGGGAGTCAGAACGAAGTGTTGGCGATCCGCTCTCTGGCGAGCCGCGAGCGTTAGCTCGGGGGTATTACGGCGATCCGTATTGGGACCGAAGCGAGGTGGTGTATCACCGGCGGCCTCACGGCGGCCGCTCGCCGATAACGCGGCGGGACGCCGCGTCTACTTTAGGGCCTGC
>JADFKK010000093.1 GCA_022564995.1 Planctomycetota bacterium
GCCACTCAACGCCTAGGTCAACCATGACGACCCCATCAAAAACCGATCGCACTCGCGGGCGGCCAGCGGCTTTCGGATTCAGAACCGGCCCCGCCCGCCGCAACGCCTTGTTAGGCATCGCTTTTCGCGAGTTCGGCCGGATGTACGCTGAGGTATTCCCGGACATCCAATTGCATCCGGTCGATCTCCGCGAGAAAACCCGACACCGATCCGTGATAGTTTTCGGGATTCGATTCCACGTTACGAAGGTGCGACACTTGCCGTTGGAATTTCGCGATTCGGTCAAGCGTAACATTGAGTTCTTGATCGTTTGCAATCATTGATTATTCCGCCGTGATTTCGACGATGCCACGTTCAGTGCCATCACGTTTGATTTGCCAATCTTCGATCGCGGCCTGTTCACCGCCGATGGCTGCCATTCGGCGCATCCAGAAGACGCTGGCCCCGAAGTGGTCTTGCGCGGTGCCGTGATCGACGAATAGCAGTCGGGGTTCACCAACGAGCGATCCCATATCGAAATTATCATCCATGATCATGAAGATGTCCACATCGTTGGGTTCAGGTTTGTCGGTGACGAACGAGCCAAACACAACAAATCGGACCAGACAGCCAGTTTGCGACGCAATTTGATGGATGCGTTCGAGGCGAAGTGCGAGCGGTTTGCGCCGGTCGGAGCCAGTGCCGAAGCGGGCGACGATTTCGACGAGCGAAGCCTCGTGAACGCCAGCAGGCAGGTCGCCAGATTCGGTGAATTCAGGTAGCGGCACGGAGTGTCCAATGATTGCGATTTTTGGGCATCAGGTACACGCTCGGCCGCGACGCAAAACATTACCGATCACCGGGCGGCGACGATTGATTCTCAACTGCTAGTTCGCCCGACTTCACCGCTCCGGTGCATCGGATTGTTCGTTGCGTTGGTTCGGCAATCGGACGACCCGACGCCAATGCACGCTGCCTAGATTCTTGGACATAGCGGTGCAGGTCACCGCCTGCGTCAGCGAGAAGTTTCGCACGTGTCGCATGCAGTTCATCGAGTATCGGATTAGTCATCGTTTGGACCTCCTAGAAACTCCGCTGGCGTGCAGATTAACAAACGCGGAAGCCCCAGTTCTTCGAGCAAGTCGTAGACACGTGGAAGGACATGTGCGTTGGCGATGTGCTTGCAGTTCTGCGTAAAGGACAGGCATTTCTAGTGACGGGCAAAAGATGTCTCTTGGATGGAACCTCCATAAGCAACATGCCTGCAATGACTTACGGATTGTCATCAGGCAGGCAACGCAGCTTGTTATGCCTGTCCTTTCTGTTTTTTCTGTTTTCTGTTCCTTCATCGAAGAGAATCCAGACCCAGCGGCGTTGGTCGACGGAGTCGGAAGTGGTAACATATCGTTGCGGTTCTGTCAGTTGTCTTGGCAATCAGAGTTGAATCGGGAGACGGTCAAATGTCGATTGCGGAGAAAGCGAAGGAAGTATACGAAAGCGAGTTCAAGGCCCGTTTGGAAGCGGAACATCGCGACGAATTTGTTGCGATCGAACCCGTGTCGAAGTCGTTTTTTCTCGGCGATACGTTTATTGACGCCGCTCTTGCGGCAAAAGAAGCACATCCCGACCGAACGTCATTTGTGATTCGTATCGGCCATGACGCGGCCTTTCACATTGGGGCAGGTGCATCGTGATTGGAACCGTGGATGAAAAGGGCCGAGCGTTACTGGACGTTTCCATCGGCGACAAATTGGATGGCGCATACACGCCAGTGACGACATGGCATTCGACGGTCATTTGGTTTTGTCTCATCGATTGGTTCGGAAATCGAATCCGACTTCAAGTCATCACCAACGAGGGCCGGTTTCCGTTGCTGGGCACCGGCTTGTTAGAACAATGCGTATTGCACATTGACTACGCGAAGAGGGAACTGAGCTTAGATGGATCCGGCGAACGACCAAGCTAACCTGCCCGCTGCTGCCGGGCAGAGGAAACAGATTCTACCAAAACCCCGCCCGGCAGCACCGGGGCCAGGCTGAGCGTTTTGTTGTCTGGCGTTTCGCGGGCACACAGTCGGATTCGGGTGTCTGAATCTGAACCCACCGAGTATACTGCATTTGCACGAACAATTCAGGAGAGAGCCATGGTTTCAGAAAAGACAGCCGACGTGGCACAGCGGGCAAAGCAGTTGTACGAAGAGACGCTTCGCGCGAAGTTGGAAGCAACCAACATGAACGACTTTGTCGCGATTGAACCTGATTCAGGCGATTATTTCTTCGGCAAGACCCTGAGCGAGGCCATTCAAGCGTCACGTGCCGCACACCCGGATCGCCTGGCGTTTGCGATGCGCGTTGGCCACGACGCAGCCGTCCACATCGGGGTCATGACTCCGTGAATGGGACGGTCGCGATCGAGTAACCCACGTCTCTGGCGTTCGTTATCGCGCGAACTCTTGCCAGATAACGACCAAGCTAACCTGCCCGCTGCTGCCGGGCAGAGGAAACAGATTCTACCAAAAACCCCGCCCGGCAGCACCGGGTCAGGTTGAGCGCCTTGTTATCCCACATTGCAGGCTACGCGTAAATCGAAGCATCTTCGAGTTCTCGGAAATCAAGTGCGGCTGGTAGCGCCACGAGGACAACCCATTGTTGGAACGACACGGTCTCGCTTCGCCATGCCCCTTCACTTTGCGCACACCATGCATCCCATATGACGTCACCAGCGATGCGTGGTTCGCCGTGCCGAAGGTACTTTGCGGTGTTCGCTACGCCTTCGGCAATCGGTTCAACCATGCAGGCAACGCAATCTACGATACGGTGGCCATCGCGCGTGGCGATTGCTGGCCTGCATAAGTCGTCCCAATTATCGATAGCGACGCCGTCGCGCAAATGATGGACAAGTTGATCGAATGTGTGTTCGGCAGTCGGATGGTCGCAAGATGCGCTCCACGCAGGAATGACACATTTAAGCACGTTTACGCAAAGCCATGAAACGCGTCGGTGAGCAAGCGAACCAACAGATTGATCGCCGAATGATTCGACAAGCGTGTGGCTGAGCAAGTAATCGGGATTGTCGGGATGGTCGTCTTCGATATCGTTCACATAATGAAATGCGGCCTCACGAATTGCGGTGGGTAGGTCGGCATCGATTCGGTCCAAGCGTGTGTAGTTGTTGCGGACCACTTGTTGAAACAGTTGCATCGCGAGTTGTACATTGTCAGTATCTTCGGTGAGCGTCGCGGAGTCGGAGCGACCGTTGTAATAGACACACAATTCGCGGTGTGTCGGATAGTTCCAAATCTGGTATTGGCCGCGCAGAATGCGTCCATCGAATTCGAGCTGAATATCGACGGCCTCATCAAAGGGGTTCGACATGGCGTTTTGTGGGATAACAAGAATTCTACGGCCCTGCGCCGCATACTACCTGACAAGCGGGAATTATACAGCAAACAGACGTATACAACTCTGCTCCCGCCGCGCAACGGTTGATGAAAGTCTAATTGTGGCGGCATCTTACCGCCGATCTCTCGGGATTTCAACCAGTCGCGAAGACGGGGATGCGCCGCACGAGTGAGTTGATTGCCCGCGACACACCGCCAAATGCGGATCGCGGCAGCAAAAAACTGCTGGACAAGTTTCGTCAGCGCGCATCCAGTCGCTGGGTTGGCGACGATGGTTTTTCAACCGCTAATCTGCCAATTCGACCGCCTTCGCCGCTGGGTTGCTGCGGATGGTTCTCTGCTTTATCTTCGCAATCGGGTGACCGGAAGCCTTGGTTTGCGCGAGCCCTACGCGAAGGTAGTCCGCGAGATCGTCTTTGTGTTCGGCGAGTACCTGTCGTCGGATGTCGTACAGTTCTTCAAGTATCAGATTCGTCATGGTCGCTGCCTCTGGCCAGCATTCAATGGGTAGCCCCCTTCGCCCCCGGCTCCGGTGCATCACATTGCTCCGCCTCCGTTCCGGGATCAATGATTCGCTTGGCGGATTTTGATCGCCGCTGGTTGATCGTCGCAATCAAGCGACGAACATCGTGACCCGCCGCTGCGGACATCGCGGCGCGAACCCGTCGTACTTCGCCGTAGCTATTCATCGGAAATATCCTCCTGAAGGAGTTCCAGTGGCGTCACCAACGCGGGATTGCCCAATCCCAGTATACCGTTGACACGGCGAATATGCGCGAACTTATTCGCGTTGGCGATATGCCGGCAATTCCAGGTGACCAAGAAGTCACAGCGGTGAAAAGATGCCGCCGCAAGATGTAGTGCGTCGCCCGCCGGCTCGCTTGGCATCACCATCCGCGAAATGTAAGCGTCGACGGCCTCCGCCACGGATTCATTCAGATCCACCAGCGGAAGATCGGCGATCAATGCCAGCGCATCCGCCTTGCCGGGAAAATCCCCCGATTCGAGTTCAGCCTCGACAGCAAGGCTGGTCACCAATTCATCGCTCCCCGCGTGCGCGGCGTCAAACCAGCGCCGTGTCCAGTTGCGTCGCGCTACCATTTCAGGCTCGGTGCGAACCTCGTAGTAGAAGCTGGCGATGGTCGTTTCGATGTAAATGCGTGCCATCGGCGTGTGGTGTGTGGCTTGGTTGGCGAAACCCGTAACTTGACGGTAGCACATCAATCGCAGGGCTGCAACGATCTAGAATGCCTCGGGCAGCCGCGCGACGGCTTGTTCGCGGACTATTTTAGGCCGCACGCCTTCTGCGCTCGCGCTAGCACTTCGCCGGCTTTCTTTCTGGCTCGGCTGGCGCCGTCGGCGAGGATCTCGCGCACCTTGTCGGGTTCGGCGGCCAATTCGGCACGCAGAAAAACATGCACATGGACGGGGTAGCTGAGAAAGCGCACCGATATCCCAGGGATGACGGCCCTGGCGATTCGCTCTTCTCAGCCGCCAGCCGCCCCGTCGTTCGAGTTTTCAGACATGCTCGCTTCGGCCCATGAACACCTCGGACCCTCTACGATCGGCGCCGCCGCGACGGCAACTCGATCTTCTCGCCCTGCATGTCCTCGAAGGCCTTTTTCTGTTCGGCGGTCAGTAAGGCGAGGGCCTGCTCGCCCGTTTTGGTGCGGAGTTTGCGAAACTTCTCGAACGCCTCCCTCCGCTGCTCGTCGCTGGCATCGCGCAAGCCGCTGAACAGTTTCGATCGCTTCGCGCGGGCGTCCTTGTTGATTTTGGCCAGCTTCTCCTTCTGCTCGTCGGTGAGCTTCAGTCGGCGGGCGACGTACCTGTTTTCCAGGCTGTCGGCCACGGCGCGAACCTGCATGCGGATCTGGTAGAGCCGCATCATCTGTTCTCTCTCCAGCACGTCGCGAAGCCCTTCGCGGGCCTTCCGGTCGGACTGGTTGCGCAGCTCGACGTACTTCGCAAATCGCTTCTCTCGGTCCTCGATCTTGCGGGCGGCGGTATACGGCTCGGTCAGCTCCCCGCGAATTTTCTCACGCAGCTTTCCAACCTTGGCGACCGCCTCATCGTCGAGTTTCAACTCCTTCTGCACCTGCTCAATTCGGAGCAAGCCGAGCAGACTGCTTCGGCTGCCTCCCCTGCCTTGGGCTTGGGCCTGGGCAGCGAAGGCGGCTGACAGCGAAAGCGCCAGCACCACCACCAACGAACTTTGAAATCGGGTCATCACAAGCTCCTTTCCAATTCAATACGAAAGAGGAAGCTGTTTAAGCCCCGGTGCAAGCCGGGCCATCAACTCAAACAGCACAAGCATGATTCTAGCAACTGCTGCGAGGAAAAGGAAATGATCTCTCCACAAGAATTCCTAAATCGGATCATGCATCAGCCGCGGGGCGCTAGCCCCCGGTTTCTATCGCCGTCGATGCAAACCGGGGGCTAGCGCCCCGCGGCTGATTAACAGACTGTTCTTCGCGTCATCGACGCAAGCTGACCATCGGAAACGAGTTAGCACGAAAAGCGGAATGGGGCCACCCAAGTTTTGCGGGATGCAGCCGGCCAGCATTTCATTGGGTGGCCCCCTTCGCCGGCCCCCTTCGCCGCTTCGCCGTCACTCGTTGTCTTTACCAGTGAGTCTCTCAGACATCGTGACGCTAACAGCGTCAACCGAGTACTCTACTACCCTTCCGACGATGGCTTCCCCAGGGGCGAATAATGCCAGGTTCATACCATCACTGACCGAGCTTGAATAGACGACTCCAACATAGCCACATTTCTTTATGAACTCGCAAAGGTACTGGCTAGGTATATAATCGATCGCTGCCGCATCGGGCAGGACAGGGGTGGTCAGTTCTTGCCCTAATCGCTCTAAGAATGCGATGTCGCCTCGCATCGGTGCAATGTCCTCATCACGGAGCAAGAACGGCGACACTAGCTCGCGTGGATTTCTAAGGTCGACAACTTTCAATCCACGGGGAACTGTAAATTCTGCCACGCAAACAATCTCACCCGGATGCGGTCGGATTTCGGCGACAGCGGTTGTTGGCGTTGAACCAAGATAGAGATAAGGGATTCCCGCCGGATTCGCCCTTCCGTGGATAGCTCGTTCTCCAGGCGGAGCGCCCATTTCTTCGGGCGGGTAAAGAGTTCCGCTGTTCTCGATTCGCGCTCGATACCAACCTTCTTCCCAGACTTCACTGTCGAAAATCAGTGACCCGAGCAATTCCTCCAAGCGATCATGCTCGAAATCAGTTTCTGGGAAGAATCGATTGCGACAGCGCAGTTCATCGCGAAGCTGTGTCCAACGATTCAAACTATCCGAGTCGCAGAATGCAGACGGCTTGACTTTCTGGCGAACTCGCTCGCCGTCGTTAAGTATCTCCACCAGAAGACTATTCGCGACCGCGCGATCAACTGAGAAAATGCGCCAATCGCGGATGAGCCAGTCTACAAGCACTTCGCCATCTTCGGATGAGCTGTAGATTCCACAGAGGCTTTCAAAGTAGTCGCCCAGCTCAATCGCGTCGACCAAGTCTTCATCCTTGGCACCGCAAGTTGGGCATTTACCTTTTTCCTGAGCAAGACGCGGGATGATTTCCCTACGTAATCCACGATCGTTAAAACAACGCCCACAGCATAGCATTATTTTTCAGTCTCACTAATCTCGAAAAACTTAGCGAGCGTTTCGATGTGGTGCTTCATCGAGAGCTTTTTTACATACCCCAGCCCTGGAAAATGGCCGCGATCGTGGAGATCGCAAAACTCGTCCACTGCCTCAGTCTTGTAGAACTTGGAACCCGGCTCTTGTACAGCAGCAACAAGTTTGATCAATGCCTCTTGAAATTTTCCGGCTGGATCTATTGGAGTATCTTGACGATCGGATTTGAAATGCTGTATATGCATTGCGTCGTCGTTGTCGCTATCTATAAACGTAAGATGAATAGCGACAGTGTAGGCGCGTCCACCGCCCTCAGGAAAATCATCACCAACCATGAGGAAGTCGCCAAAGCCATCTACGTTCTCGTCCGGATAGGTTATGTGAAGGTCGGAGAAAAACTCTGGTCGGTCGGGATGATCCCTGTTTCTTTTCCGGGCCACGTAACCGTCACGCACGAGCACATTAGTGCCAAGTTTTTTGAAGTGCCTCTGGTATAGTTTTCCGCAATAATCTTCTAGGAATACATTTGTGGCAACATTCGGGAGTTCCTGCTGTACAATTTCACCGAGCGATTTTGCCCCAGAAAATCCGGCATGAATTAACGCAATGTCCCGGTTCGAATCGTGGCGTTTGCATTCCTCTAGTGCATCTTCTTTCTTCATTTCCTCCGTGAGCAAGCACCCTATTTGGAGCTGTTGATAATCCGCAAAATTGTCGCCGATGAAAGTACGCAATTTCTCGCCATCATCGCGGTGATCACCGAGCTGCGGATTCGCGATAATTATCGACGCAGCGTTGTGTTTAGCAAGCGATTTCAGGGCCTTCTCGAGTCCACTTAAATGCTCTCGCACGGGCTCGATAATCGGTACGAATCCCGAGCTGGCCAAAAGAGACGCAGATTCTCGGACCGTAATGAGCTCGTATTGCTTTCCACGGAAATAAGGATAGTACATGTGGCTCTCTAACCCCAATGTAGGGCTGCACTGAGGGGCGTACTAACTGCCGTTATCAATCGCGCATGGTCGTTCTTTCGGAGTCGCGTCGAAATGGAAACTGAATGAAGAGATTCCGGCAACTCATCGAGAAGTGATTGAAGTGAAAGCAAGTTTCTGGAGTGTTTGAGCGCTTTAACCATGCCTCGATGAGCAACCTCAGGCGGTAGAACGATGAAGGCTTCGCGCAAGACTTTGTGTCGCTGAGTATTTGGTACGAGCGGGACCTCGATATCATTGTCGGCCAGAATGGCTGCCGATTCGTTGAGGGTAATCGCGTCAAAAATGGAGCTTGAGCAAGTTCTAGCGGCGTCGTCTCTTGCTTCCCTTATCAATGAAATGTGATACGTTCCGGAAAGTTTAAGTACGCCAACTTCATTCGGCACCATCGCGAGTACATCGCCCAAATGGTTTTCTCCAACGATCACATTCGTTGTCGCAAAAACCTTCATATAACAGTCGATCTGCTTCTCTAAGCGGGATAGACTGTCCCTCTCTGACTTGATCTCGTAGACCGTTGCCGTTCCGTTCAGAATCACAACGTCTGCCTTGCACTCTCCGACCCGAAATTCGGTAATCATCGACGCGGTTTGCAGAGAATGCGTGCCTAGAAGAATCTTCTTGGTAATAGCGGCTTTGTATATGTACTCATGCCGGTGCTGTGTCTGCTTTAGGAGCCTAAAGGCGTCGTCGAGAAACTCGGCGATTGTTGCTGATTGCTGGTCTTGTGGCAGCATGCCGGACTCACGAATGAGCCGCGCAAGAGTTGGCGACTTTCCCCGACGAGCCAATTCATTGATGACTGTCGACGAGAAGAATCGGGCAATCGCGGTAGATACAATTTTCCGTCGGTGACTCATCCTAGACCCCCTTTAGCCCCGCAACCCGCAGAGCCTCCTGTAGGAAATTATAGCGAACATGACGTAAGAGTAAACCACAACAGGACTTCCAGCCCAGCGGCTGCCGCATTACTAGATAATCGACTGTTTCGGAAGAGTGGATTAAAGCAGATGGAAATTTCGGGGGTTTTCCGTTCGGCGAGGACTACCCGCAAGCATGCTCGATTCCTTTCTTTTCAACCGGCGGGCTGCCGTTGCCACGGCTCGCTCAGATCCCGCTCGGCAAGCGGGATCTACTTTAGGCCGCACGCTTCTTGCGCTCGCCGTAGCACTTCGCCCGCCTTCTTTCTAGCTCGGCTGGCGCCGTCGGCTAGGATCTCGCGGACTTTTTCGGGCTGGGCGGCGAGTTCGGCGCGGCGGGCGCGGGGTTCGGCGAAGTAGGCGTCGGCGGCGGCGAAGACGGCTTGCTTGATTTCGCCGTAACCGAAGCCGCCGCGGCGATAGAGGGCGGCCATTTCTTCGCGCTCGGCGGCCGTGGCGAAGAGGCTGTAGAGCTGATAGAGATGATCGTCGTCCGGTTCTTTCGGATCTTCCATCGGCCGGGAGTCGGTCACGATCCGCATGATCTTTTTCTTGAGCGGTCCGGTTTCTTCGAACACTTCGAGCGTGTTGCCGTAACTCTTGGACATCTTCTCGCCGTCGGTGCCGGGCACCTTGGCCGAGGCGTCGAGCACTTTGCCCTTGGGCATCACGAACACCTCGCCGAAGTGGTGATTGAAGCTGGCCGCCAGATCGCGGCAGACCTCGATGTGCTGCATCTGATCTTCGCCGACCGGCACGACGTCGCTGTCGTAGGCTAGGATGTCGGCCGCCATCAATACCGGATAAGTGAACAAGCCCGCGCTGGCCGAGAGCCCCTTGGCCTTTTTCTCCTTGTAGGCGTGGCAGCGTTCCAGAAGACCCATCGGCGCCCCGGTCATCAGCAGCCAGCACAACTCCGACACCTCCGGCACGTCCGACTGCACGAACAAGGTCGCCCGCGAGGGATCGAGGCCCAGGGCGAGCAGATCGAGGGCGGCGTCGTGTACGTTTTGCCGCAGCACTTCGGGGTCGCGAACCGTGGTCAGCGCGTGCAGGTCGGCGATGAAGTAATACGATTCATCCTCGTCCTGCAAGGCGATGTATTGGCGGATCGCCCCGAAGTAATTACCCCAGTGGAAGCGGCCGGTCGGTTGGATGCCGGAAAGTACACGCATTTGTTTGGCGATCTCAGAGTGGGGGTTGCCCGGGGGTTTGAAATTCGAAATCCTAAATCCGAAATCCTAAACAAAATCAAATGTACGAATGTTTGAAATCCAAAACGCCCGCGTGTTTCGAGCATTCGGATTTTGGTCCTTTGAATTTGTTTAGGATTTCGGATTTCGTGCTTTAGTTTCGGTGGGCAGTGCCCACCCTACGTTTCGAGCGTGCCGACAATCTCCGTGACGCTTCCCGCCCCGATCTCGCGCAGCGCCTCCGGCAATTGATCCAACAAGGTCATCGTCACCGTAGGATTATAAAAGTTCGCGGTGCCGATCTGAACCGCAGTGGCCCCGGCGACAAAAAATTCCATCACATCGTCAATCGTAGCGATGCCGCCGATGCCGACCAGCGGGATGCTCACGGCCCCGGCGGCTTGATATACGGCCCTGAGGGCGATCGGTTTGATTGCCGGGCCGCTTAGCCCGCCCATGACGTTACCAAGCAGTGGCCTTCGCCGCCGCCAATCGATGGCCATGCCGAGACAGGTGTTGATGAGCGAAATGCCGTCGGCCCCGCCGGCTTCGGCCGCGCGGGCGATGCCCGCCACATCGGCCACGTTGGGCGTCAGCTTGGCGAAGATCGGTAGCGAGCAGGCCGCTCGACAGCCGGCCACGACCTGTTCGCAGGCCGCCGGATCGGTGCCGAAATCGACGCCGCCGCTGACGTTGGGGCAGGAGATGTTCAGCTCGATGGCCGCCGCTCCGTCGAGTCCGTCGAGTTGGGCCGACATCTCGATGAACTCCTCGCAGGTTCGCCCGGCGATGCTCACAATCGTCGGCGCCCCGAGCGAGGCCAGATACGGCAAGTGATGCTCGATGAAGGCGTCGATCCCGTCGTTGTCGAGCCCGATCGAGTTGAGCATCCCGCCGCTGGTTTCGATCGTACGCGCCGGAGCGTTGCCGATGCGCGGCTGAGCGGTGATGGTCTTGGGGACGATTCCGCCGAGGCGCGACAGATCGACCAGCGAGGCCATCTCGCGGGCGTAACCGAACGTGCCCGAGGCCACGAGAATCGGATTGGCCAGTTGCAGCCGGCCAATACGAACGTCCAACTCAACCGCTCTGATATCCAAAGGGCACGCCAAGCAAAGAAGCTACGAAACGACGGTGACCACTGCGCTGGTGCGCCAATGTACACGCAGAACGCGGTTTTGTGAATATGCGGTCTGCGCGCGGAGCGATCGGGGCGGCTGATTTGCCACTTAGTCGGTGCCTAGATAATGCCGCCGTGCGTTCGCAAGGGGGTGCTGTGGTCGGGCTGGTCGAGGAACCAGAACCGCTGCCACGTGCTCAAGAAATTGCGACCATCCTCTGACACGTTTTGCAGTTCGCCGACGCGAGTTGCCTGATCTCCGCTAAAAGCGGGCAGCAGACACCCTGTCATACTGCCGAGCGCTAGACCGAGCAAAGCGGCCATCATGAGCCTGCGCATAACTTCCTCCGTGAAATAGGCGCGCAGCGGCGCAATGACGGCGCCGCAAACGCTAAGCAAAGATGTGATTGACGTCACCCGACGAACGATCGCCGGAAAACATCGGCTGCGAAAAGTAAACAAACGAGAAAAGTGAGCAAACGAGACGAGTGGTTGCCGAATCGGCGGTGTTATGAAAGCGATATCATTAAAACAGTAGGCCGGCTAGCCGGTGCCGCCGGGGTTTGTACCAAAACTTGGCGGTGAGCCAAAGGCCTCTGTGACCGGAGCGCTGTGTGCTGGGGATTGGGCAGGCTGGGAAGTTTCGGCCGGCGTTTCAGCCTCTGCCCCCTTGGCATATTGCCGCTCCAACTGCCGCACCCGTTCCTCCATCTCCTTGCCGGGCTTAAAGGTTACGACGAATTTCTCCGGCACGAACACTTTGGCACCCGTGCGGGGGTTTCGGGCCTTGCGGGCGGCTCGTTTTTTGACCTCAAAAACGCCGAAATTTCGCAGTTCAATGCGTCCCAGCGTGCCATCGGCACCTTTTTCGAGGTTTTGCCGAGTTTCTTCTACGAGCGTATCGACAATGGCGTCGAAGGTTCTCTGAACGATCTCCTTGGTCTTGAGCTGGGTAAGCTCCATCTTCTCGGAGATGACTTTGACGATCTCTTTCTTGGTCACGACTCGATACTCCTTGCAGCGGGGAGAATCGCGGGCGAAATGACGCGGTTGCGAGAAACCTCGACATGCTCCAAGTGTAGATGCCATAAGCATTAGTGTCAAGACGAATCGCTCTCGGCGGTCTCTGGCGGGTGCCCCAAGAGCGCTTGTTTTCAGCCCAATCAGCACATCCGTCATTACCTGGAAAACTGTGCTAAGTACGGGTTTTCAAAGAGCTTATGGCGATCTTCCTGCGCCGCGTCTAGCTGGCAAGTCGTAAGTCCCTTACTGCAAAAGACTAACGAACATGATTGCCCGCTTTGCCGAGCGGCACCGCCCGCCGCCGTTGGTGCATAGAGCGGCTGCCGCAAGCCGTATCGACCCCACAACCGACAAACTTTAGCCAGATGGCAGGGTCGACCGATGAGGGGCCGCTAGACGCGAATGACTGCCGCCTGGGCCCGCACTTCCTCCAGCGGCACCAAATCTCCCTGACCGCAGCCTGGGCAGACGTCGCACGTCGCTTGCCAATCTCGAGCGCTGCGGATATTCGAGTTCCAGAACGGCCAGGTGCGGCATTGGCGGGGACGGTCTTCGTAGACGGTGCATTTTCTCGTCTGGGGGTCAAACAGCGTGCAATCGCCGTTGGCATGTTCGTCCAAGGTCTTACGAATCCCCACTTTGTGAACGTGTTGCCGCTCGAACTGGCGGACCGTCAGCCCCAGCCTCGCGGCAATCGCCTCGATTTCCTGTTTGTTGAGCCACACATAGCCAGGTTCGCCGGTGCAGCAGTCACCGCACTGCGTGCATTCAAATCGCAGCCCCTGCGGATTCCAAGCGGCCGTTTGGACTGAGTCTTGGCTCATTTGGATGGTCCGTGGGGTGGGCACTGCCCAGCGGTGGAAGGATCGCGAAATCCTAAGCACTGCCCACTCTATATTTCGGCCGCGGCGATCTCTTGCAGGGCCGCGATCGTGGTGTCGATTTCCTGTTCGGTGGTGAAGTGGCCGAGGCTGAAGCGGACCGTGCCGCCGGCCTCGAAAGTTCCCAGGGCTCGGTGCATTCGCGGGGCGCAGTGCAATCCGCTGCGCGTCTGGATGCGATAGGCCGCATCGAGCGTGGCCGAAACCTCCTGCGGATCGTATCCAGCGATACTGATGCTGACCACCCCGACGCGAGCGGCGGCCTGGGCCGGCCCGTGGAGCGTAAGGCCCTCAATCGCGGCCAGCCCGTCGAGCAGCCGCTGGGTGAGTTGCTCGTCTCGCTGGCGGATCTCGTCGAGGCCCTTGCCCAGCAGATGCGTAACCCCGGCGCCCAGCCCCGCGATGCCAGGCACGTTGAGATTGCCCGACTCGTACTTCTGCGGCAGGCGTAGCGGCTGGACGTCGTCCTCGCTGTTGGTGCCGGTGCCGCCCTGTCGCAGCGGTGTCAGTCGATTTTCGACGCCCGGCCGCACATAAAGCAGGCCGGTGCCGAGCGGTCCGAGCAAGCCCTTATGCCCCGGCGCGGCCAGCAGATCGACGTTCAATTCGTCGACCGACAGCGGCAGATGGCCGATCGATTGGGCCGCGTCGAGCAGCAGCAGCACGTCGCGCTCTCGGGCGATTCGGCCAACCTCGGCGGCCGGCTGCAGGGCGCCTGTGACGTTCGAGGCGTGCAGCATGGCGATCAGCGAGGTTTGCGGTGTGATGGCCGCCTCGATGTCCCGGGGGTCGACGACGCCGGCTGCGTCACAGGGCACGCGTGTGACTTTCACATCGCAAGTTTCTTCTAAATATCGCAGGGGCCGCAGCACGGAATTATGCTCGACCACCGTCGTAATCACATGATCGCCCGGCCGCACGACGCCGTGAATCGCGGAATTGAGCGAGTCGGTGCCGTTGAGCGTGAAGACGACCCGCGAGCTATCCTCGACCCCGATCAATCTCGCCACGCCACGCCGGGCGTCGGCCACCAGCCGCTCCACTTCGGCGGCCTCGCGATAAGCGGCCCGTCCGGCCGCCGCCCCCAGTTCCCGCTGATAGCGATCCACCGCCTCATAAACGGCTGGCGGCTTCGGCCAACTCGTAGCGGCATTGTCGAGATAAATGCGAGGGCGATCGTGCATGGGCTGCATTGTACGTGCGGCGATGCGGTGTTTCCAAGGGGAACGAAAAAATGACAAGGCCGGGAGAGGATTGAAAAAAACCATGGATGCTCGCCTAAACTCGCCCCGCGTCTTGACCCGTCCTGCTCAAGTTGATATCCCCAAACGCATGAAATACGATCCTTGCTTGCACATCGTGCTCTATCAGCCGGAGATTCCGCAAAATGCCGGGGCGACGGCGCGGACTTGCGTGGCGATCGGGGCGAAGCTGTGGTTGGTGCGGCCGTTGGGTTTTCAGGTCGATGACCGGCACCTGCGTCGGGCCGGGCTGGACTATTGGAAGCACCTGGAGTGGGAAGTCGTCAGTTGCTGGGACGAATTGACGGAGAAGCTTCCGGACCGGCGGTGGTTGTTTAGCAAGAACGGCCGCGTCCAGTACACGGCGGTCTCGTATCAACGCGGCGAGGTGCTCGTCTTCGGCCCGGAGTCGCAAGGCCTGCCCGCCTCGCTGCTCGACGCCGAGCCGGAACGCACGCTGCGAATTCCGATTCGCGAAGAGGTTCGCAGTCTCAATATCTCGAACTCCGTGGCGGTGGCGGCGTACGAGGCGCTGCGGCAATGGGGCGGATTAAAGTAGAAGCGGCGTGCGCCGCTTTCCGCCGACCGTAGGTCGGAGTTATTTCGAAAACGCGACAAGATGCCGCGTCCGCCTGGCCCGCCGCTGTTGTGAGACCGCGTGACGGGGACTATCATAGAAGGCGGTGGCATTAGTCCACCATCCATTCCCTTTCAGCGACACTCCACCATGCACACCACGCCACCGATTCCCGACGCGGCGACGCTCAAGACCTGGTCACGAGACGAATACTACCGTCTCGCCGATTGCGGCTGGTTTCAAGACGAGCGCACGGAACTCATTGGAGGAAGGATTTACGTCGTGAGCCCGCAGAAATCTCGTCACTTCTGGGTCATGGAAAGAGCGGCCCGCCGCTTGGAGAAGATTTTTGGAGCGGGATATTGGGTGCGGCGCCAGGGGCCCCTCACGCTCTCCGAATCCTCGGAACCGGAACCGGACATTTCGATCGTCGCCGGAGACTTCGAGGATTTCGACAACGATCCGGATCACCCCAAAGCGGCATCGCTCATTGTCGAGGTCAGCAACACGTCGCTCGCTCTAGATCGCCACGACAAAGCAAGCCTTTACGCGTCGTTCGGCGTCGAAGACTATTGGATCATCAATCTCGTCGATGGAGTTCTCGAAGTCCATCGCGATCCGACTGCCGACCAGCAGCAGCCATTCGGTTACGTTTATCGTAGCGTGCAGACGCTCCAGCGCACCGATACGATCACACCGCTGGCTGCGCCTGATTCGGAGATTGTGGTCGGTGATTTGCTGCCCAACAAAGAACAGAATCCATCGCGCGAGACCGCCTAATCTCGCGAGCCAACGAACTCGACGTGTCCTACCACCATGCATCTCACAAAGCCGATTTCCTCCGGACCGACGCTCAAGACCTGGACGCGAGACGAATACTACCGTCTCGCCGAATGCGGCTGGTTTCAGAGTGAACGCACAGAGCTCATTGGAGGAAGGATCTATGTCGTGAGCCCGCAACAATTTGCACATTCCATTGCCGTCTATCAGACGACAAAGGCCCTGGAACGCATTTTTTGCGACGGGTTTTGGGTTCGCAGTCAACTCCCACTTCATTTGGACGACATGTCCGAGCCCGAGCCTGACGTGTCTGTTGCGGCCGGCGACCCCGCGTCGTTTAGCGATCATCCGACCGCTGCAGTCTTGATCGTCGAAGTCAGCAATTCGTCGCTCGCCATCGACCGCACGGAAAAGGCGGGCCTTTACGCCTCGGCCGGGATCGACGACTATTGGATCGTCAACCTCGTCGACGGGGTTCTCGAAGTCCACCGCGATCCGGTCGCCGACCAGCAGCAACCGTTCGGTCACACCTACCGCAGCGTGAGGACACTTCAGCCGACAGACGCGGTCTCGCCACTGGCCTCGCCCGATGCTGCGATTCTAGTCAGAGACTTGCTGTCCGCTCAGCAATAAAAACCATCGAATGACACCGTGTAGTACCGCACTTCAACCGATTCGACGCAATCTTTCACCATGCATCTCACAAAACCGATTCCCGCCGGGCCGACGCTCAAAACTTGGTCTCGCGACGAGTATTATCGACTCGCCGAATGTGGCTGGTTTCAGAGCGAGCGCACAGAACTCATTGGAGGAAGGATTTACGTCGTGAGCCCGCAGAGCTTTTTGCATGCTTCCATGGTCGATTGCATCGGTAAACTATTGCACGACCGGATGGGCGACGCATTCTGGGTGCGATCACAGCTTCCGTTGTTTTGCACCACCGAAAGCGAACCAGAACCCGATGTGTCGGTCGTGCGCGGAACTCGATCCAGCTACGACGATCATCCTCGCACCGCGGTACTCCTCGTCGAAGTCAGCAATACGTCGCTGGCCATCGACCGCACGGAAAAGGCGGGCCTTTACGCATCGGCCGGCATCGAAGACTATTGGATCGTCAATCTCGTCGATGGAGTTCTCGAAGTTCATCGCGAACCGGTCGCCGACCCGCAGCAACCCTTCGGTCACACCTACCGGAGCGTGCAAACGCTTCAACCCGCCGATACGATCGCGCCGCTGGCCGCTCCGGAGTCGAACATTTCGGTCGGCGATTTGCTGCCGAAAAACGAGGCGAGCCCCAAGCGTTAGCTCGGGGGTGTTTCGCCCGACGCAAACCTGCCCGCAGCGAAGAATCGAATTACCGACGGCCTCACGGCCGCCGCTCGCCAATTCTTGCCCCGACACTTAAAGAGCTTCCATGCCCAACCTCTCCGCTACGCAGCTTCAACAATTCGCGACTGAACTTCTCACCGCCGGCGGCGTGCTGCCGGACGAAGCCGCGGTGATTGCCGAAAGCCTCGTCGGCGCCAATCTTCGCGGGCACGATTCGCACGGCGTGATGCGGATTCCGTTTTATTTGGACTTCTTGAAGAAAGACGTGGCTCGCACGGGGGCGCCGTTCAACGTCTTGAAAGAGACCGATTCGACGCTGGTGGTCGATGCCGGCTGGGGATTCGGACAGCCGGCGGCCCGACGATTGACGGAGCGGTTGATCGACAAGGCCAAGAGCGGCGGCGTCGGCATCGGCACGATGCTGCACTGCTCGCACGTCGGACGGCTGGGCGAATATTGCGAGATGGCGGCTGAGGCCGGGCTGGTGGCGATGATGATGGTCAACACCCACGGGCACGCCCGCCGCATCGCCCCGGCCGGCGGCAAGCGGCGTCGGCTGGGAACCAATCCGCTGGCCATCGCGGCTCCGAACGGCGATGCTCCGCTGGTGCTCGACATCGGCACCAGCGCCACGGCGGAGGGTAAAGTGCGGGTCAAAAAGATCGCCGGCGAGCCATGCCCCGAGGGCTGGATCATCGACGAAGATGGCCGGCCCTCGACCGACCCCAACGTGATCTACGACAGCGAAGGCACGATTCTTCCGCTGGGCGGCGATCAGGCCTACAAAGGTTTCGGGCTGGCGCTGATGGTCGAGATTCTCACCGGCGCCCTGTCCGGCGGCGACGTGGTCCGCGAGCAGCCGACGGCCCGCAACGGAAACTGCGTATTCATGTTGGTCGTCGACCCGGCCCACTTCGGCGGCGCCGAGCACTTCGCCGGCGAGGTGCGCGACCTGGCCGAATTCGTGCGAAGCTGTCCCACCATCGACCCCGACGGCGAAATCCTGCTGCCCGGCGACCCCGAGCGGCGCACGATGGCCCGGCGGACGGAAACCGGGATTCCGATCGACGCAGGGAATTGGAAGCCGCTGGTGGAGTTGGCGGAGAGATTGGGTGTGGAAGCGCCAACGACGGATGGGTTGTAACGCAAAGACGCAAGGGCGCGAAGGCGCAAAGAATAAGTTGGCATGGAGTTTATCTTCGCACCTTCGCGCCTTGGCGTCTTTGCGTTGAATCCTCGGAACATTCAGCAACGAACAAATCGACATCATCGCTGGGGCATTCACCGAAGTCGTCTCCGAGCAACCATACACCTGCTACGCCTGTGCCATCATGCCGGATCACGTGCATCTGGTGATCCGCTACGTCGAGAACAACCCGATCAAGCAGCGAATGCCGGGGCAGAACTGGCCCTTCGTGAAAACGTATGACGGCTGGCCGTTGCACCCGGGGCACAGTCGAAATTCGCCCTACGTCAAGCGAATGCGGGGTGGAAAAAATCCAACCATGGACGTACAATGATCGTGCGTCATCACGAAGAGCAATGTCACGGAGATCCACCATGCGAACGCTCTATCTCCTCGCGTTTCTATTCGCAGCACACCCGCTGCTGTGTAGCGACGCTGCTGCGCAACCATCGCGCGCCGAGCGACGTCGCTTGCGACAAGTCAATCGCCAGATCGCCCAGATCGAATACTTGAAGCACATCAATCCCCGCGCATACTACAACGCCGTCGAGCAGCCCATCGGCCAGCGCCAAGTCCGCACGGGGCCGAATCGCACGGAAAGCTATCCGGTCTATGCGTCGGACCTCGCCCGCGGCGCGATCAGTAAGCCCGAGCCGCCGCGTAGCGACGCCGCGAGAATCGTCCAGCGCGCGCTCTTGGCGTTTCGTGATGAAAAATACCATCGGACGCTCGAATGGCTCGATACGCTGGACCGCGATGACCGGCAGGCGGACATCGCCGGGCTGCTCCGCTCGCAGGCGCTGCTGGCAGAGAAAAAGTACGATCTGGCTGCCGACGCTCTCCGCCGCGCGCTCAAATCTCTGCCCGCCAGCAACTGGTCCGGCATCCCCGGCGATTATCGTCGCTATTACACTTCGGCAACCCGTTACGCCGATCAACTGAGGTCTCTGCAAACCCACGTCAAGAACGATCCGGACGACGCCGACGCCCGGCTGCTGCTGGGCTATCACTACGGGTATCTCGGTTACCGCAGCGACGCCCGGAAGCAATTGGCCGCCGCGGCGCGACTTGCCTCTGGCGATCCGGTGTCGCGGCAATTGTTCGAGGCGTTCGGCGGTGAGAAAGCCCCTGTCGCCCGAAAGCCCGCGGCCAAGCCAGCCGCTGGTCCTCGGGAGTTTTGACCAATCCACGGCGAGCCCCGAGCGTTAGCTCGGGGGTAATACATCCGCACGCGGAGAGTTTGAAACCGAAGGACGAATTACCAGCGGCCTAACGGCCGCCGCTCGCCGAGTGTCGCTTCAAGCGACAGTTATTCTTGAGCCGCCCCTAAATGCGAGAATTCCTCATCGCGCCACCCCCGGCGAGCCGACAATAATCGGATTGTGCCCCACTCGACGACGGGCCGAGAATCGCTACAATACAAAGCATACATCGCGGGGTGGAGCAGCCCGGTAGCTCGCGAGGCTCATAACCTCGAGGTCGCAGGTTCGAATCCTGTCCCCGCCACTTTCTTTAGCCCCCGAGCCGGACAACTCGGGGGTTTTTCGTGAACGTCCTCTCGGCGGGGAAAATAGATGGACTACGAAGTGGACCCTGAGCGGCGAGGTAACGGGAAGAAAAAGAAGAAACGCCGCGGCTCGTAGCGATCGCCTAAAACCGTGAGTTCATCATGAAGCGATACGCCATCGTCATCGAAAAGGCCGAGTCAAACCACGGGGCGTACGTGCCCGATCCCTCCAGTGTCGTGGATTACCTAGAAACGGAAGCCGGCACCTGACGAGTCCGCGGGCCGTCGCTCGCGAGGCAGTCTTTCCTCGATCCCGCTTGGCTGTCGCTGAAGCCGCCGGGAAATTTTCCGGGAAACTTTTCCCGCCTCGCAGCATTTGGCACGCTGGTGGTGGCTGCTGGCGTTGGTCGGCGCACTAGGTTTTGACGCCCGAAATTTGGGCTGCATTTGTTATTTGTCATTAGTCATTTGTCATATACGACGAAGCTCACGCCCGAAGTGGCGCTGTACAACTAATCAAAACACCGTCGGAGGTTTATATGAAAACAGTCTACATCGCGATGAGCGCCGATCTGATTACCCCGGGTCATGTGAGTATCATCCAGGAAGCCAGGACGCTGGGCGAGGTGGTGATCGGCCTGCTGACCGACAGCGCCGTGGCCGGCTACCAGCGGCTGCCGTACATGGGATACGAGCAGCGCAAGGTCGTCATCGAGAACATCGTGGGCGTCAAAGAGGTGGTGCCCCAGGAGACGTTGGACTACGTGCCGAATCTGCTCAAGATCAAGCCCGACTATGTGCTCCACCGCGACGACTGGAACACGGGCGTGCTGCGCGAGACCCGCCAACGTGTCATCGATACGCTCAAGCAATGGGGCGGGGAGCTGGTCGAACCGGACCATCAACCCGGCATCACGGCGGCGGCGCTCAGCCGGGCCATTCGGGAAGTCGGCACCACGCCCCAGGCGCGGCTGGTGATGCTCAAGCGGCTGTTGGAAGCCAAGCCGCTGATTCGCATTATCGAAGCCCACAGCGGCCTGACGGGGTTGATCGCCGAGACCGTTTCCGTCCAATGCGACGGCCAAGCCCGGGAGTTCGACGGCATCTGGATGAGCAGCCTCACCGACTCGGCCGCCAAGGCCAAGCCCGATATCGAATATGTCGACATGACCTCGCGGATGAACACGGTCAGCGATATTCTCGAGACCACGACCAAGCCGATCATCTTCGACGGCGACACGGGCGGGATCCCCGAGCACTTCGTGTTCATGGTCCGCACGCTGGAGCGTCTCGGCGTCTCGGCCGTGATCATCGAAGACAAGAAGGGACTCAAGAAGAACTCGCTGTTCGGCACCGACGTCGTGCAAGTCCAGGACGACATTGAGGACTTCACCCACAAGGTCTCCTGCGGCAAGCACGCGCAGGTGACCGACGACTTCATGATCATCGCCCGCATCGAAAGCCTGATTCTCAAGGCCGGCATGGACGACGCGCTGAAGCGCGCCGAGGCCTATATTGCCGCCGGTACGGACGGTATTATGATCCACAGCCGGGAGTCGACGGCCCACGAGGTGCTGACCTTCTGCAAGGAATACGCGAAGTTCAGCGATCGCGTGCCGCTGGTGGCGGTGCCGTCGACGTACTGCCGCACGACCGAGGATGAGCTGGCGGAGGCCGGTGTTCGCATCGTGATCTACGCCAACCAACTCCTGCGCAGCGCCTATCCGGCCATGGTCGACGTCGCCAAGAGCATTCTTGAGAACGGCCGAGCCGCCGAGGCCGAGGAGCGCTGCATGCCCATCAAGGACATCATCAGCCTGATTCCGGAAAGGTCGTCAACTTGATTCGCTGTCAAGATTTTGTCGGTTGGCTAACGGCGGCCGGCGTCGATTTCTACGCCGGCGTGCCCGATTCGCTGCTCAAACCGGTCTGCTTCTACCTGGACGACCATGCGGGCGACAAGCATGTGGTGGCGGCCAACGAAGGCGGGGCGGTGGCCCTGGCCTGCGGTTACCATCTGGCCACGGGCAAGCTGCCGCTGGTTTATTTGCAGAACTCCGGTCAGGGCAACACGATCAATCCGCTGCTTTCGCTGGCCGACCGCGACGTCTACAGCATTCCGCTGCTGCTGCTGATCGGCTGGCGGGGCGAACCCGGCGGGAAAGACGAGCCGCAACACGTCAAGCAGGGTAAGGTCACCGTCGGCCTGCTGGAAGCGATGGACATTCCCCATCGCGTCCTGGCCGCGGAACACGACGCGGCCAGGCGCTGTGTCGAGGAGTTACTGACGATCGCCGCGACCGAAAATCGACCGGTCGCCTTGTTGGTCTGCAAGGGTACGTTCGAGCCTTACCAGCCGAAAGACCAGAAGACCGCGGGTGACTTTGAAATGACGCGCGAGCAGGCGGTCGAGGCGGTCGTCGAGGCCCTGGACGAGACCGATGCGATCGTTTCCACCACGGGAATGATATCGCGAGAACTATACGAGTATCGCGATCGCCAGGGGCAGGGCCACCAGCGCGAGTTTCTGACGGTCGGCTCGATGGGGCACGCCTCGCAAATCGCCATGGGCATCGCCTTGGCCAGGCCCGACCGACAGGTGTTTTGCCTCGACGGCGACGGGGCCATGTTGATGCACATGGGCGCTGCCGCGATCGTCGGGGCGGCCGGCGTGACGAACTTCAAGCATGTGCTGTTCAACAACGGCGTCCACGATTCAGTCGGTGGCATGGCCTCCGCGGGCCTGAAGGTTTCATTCACCCAAATCGTGAAGGCGTGCGGCTACACCGAAGCATGGCACATCGAGCGGCGTGTCGACCTGGCCGAAAAGGTCGCCCAGCTTCGCTCCGCGCGGGGCCCGGCCATGCTCGAGATCATGGTCCAAACAGGCGCCCGAGCCGACCTCGGCCGCCCGCGAACCTCGCCGATCGAAAACAAGACGGCGTTTATGGAGTTTTTGTCACAGTGAGGCGGAGCAGCCCGGTAGCTCGCGAGGCTAATAACCTCGAGGTCGCAGGTTCAAATCCTGTCCCCGCCACTTGAGTCCAGCGTCGAGTTTTTATTCGACCGTTGGCTAAACGATCAAGCCAGATCCTAGGCCGTCATCGGTCGCGGCTACTCACCGGCGAATAATTCCGCCGCCAGCTTGCCAGGCGTCGGCGCCGCCGCGACGGGGGGCGGCGTCGAGACGGTGCAGGCCGCCGATCCGTTCGCGTCGGGCGATTGACGGAGTGGTGCGCTTGCTCGCAACGCGCGAGGCATCGACCCCGGAGCCAGAAACCGCCACGCGGGTGATTATTTCCCGTTGCTCGGTCCGCATCGTGGTGACCGGCACGCGGTAGGTTTGTTTCTCGGCCACCCATTCCTGTCGGGTCACCGACACGTCGACCGGTTCGCTGCGGACTTCCCAATGCGTGCGAGCCACTTGGCGCCAGGCCTGCACGGGTTGCACGAACGGATTCCAGCGGCCGATCCAGTAGGGCTGCATTACATATTCGGTGACCGGCGTGTGATAGGTGCGATAGCTGCGCCGTGTCTCATGCACGAGGCGGGGGCGATAGACGGTTCGCTCACGGTCCTCGTAACGTGTTTCGGAGACCGGCCGTTTTTCCATCCGCCGCGTCTCGCGATAGGTAACGCCGTTTTCCTCGTAGTAACGCACCTCGTCGGCACGCACCGTTACGCCGACAAAAATCGCCATGAAACCAAGAGCCGCGACTGCCGCAAGAAGTAGGTTATGCTTTAGCATAACACCGCTTATCGGCAAATTCGGCACGAGTGCATGAGGCGATTGCGGCGCGAGGGCGGAGAGAGGGAGAGAGGGAGAGACAGAGGGAAGGAGGGACAGAGGGACAAAGGGAGAGAGGGAGAGAGGGAGGAGTGAACCGGGATGAACCCGCGTCATAGATGAAGTCGATTGTGTCCCTCCTTCTCTCCTTCCCTCCTTCCCTCCGTCCCAACCTTCACTCCGCCGGAAACCCTGTATCAATGTCTTCCGATGCGTACAGCGGCTGCTTGCTGTAATAGACTTCGAGAATCATGGCGGCCATCGAGGTGCTGTACAGCCGGCCGCCACGGGCCGCGCCGTGGTCGGCGCCGTCGCCGAAGTACCAACTGCCCGCTTCGTGACCTTCTTTGGCCTGCTTACTCACCAAATAGGTGCGCATCTGCTTGTCCCAGGTTTCCCACTTCGGCCCGCCGTAGTGACGCATCACCTGGGTGGCGTAATAGTTGTAGTACATGTTGCCCTGTGACGGGCCGGTCTTCGAGAGAAACTCGACGCCCCGCTCCAGCGCCGGGTTGTCGCGCTTCCAGCCCAGATACATGCGGCACAACAGCCCGATGGCCGTGGTGGCCGAGCCCGCCCCGGGCGTCGTGTATCCGTAGAACGCGCCGCTTTCGGTCTGCACCGAATCGAGGAATTTCGCGGCGCCGCGGGTGGTGCGCGGATCGATCGTCAACGACGACAATTGCCCGCTCTTGAGCGCCATGATCTGCCAGCCGACAACCGAAGTGTCGCCGGCCTGCTTGAGGTTGTATCGCCAGCCGCCGCCGACCGGGTCTTGGGCCGCCGAGATGAAATCGAGCGATCGCTGCGCCGGGGCGAACAGTTCCCGGTCGCCGCCGGTCATGGCGTAAGCCTCGCACAGCGCGATGGCGGCCAGCCCGTGCGAATACATGGTGCCGCCCGGTTCGTGCAGGCTGCCGTTTTGTTTCATTCCGCGGACGAGGAACGTCAGAGCACGACGCACGACGTCTTTGTACTTGCCCTTTTTGTGCGTCTGGCCATAACCGAGAAACGGCAGCACGCCCAGCGCGGTGGCTCCCATGTGAGCGTCGCTCAAAGAGCCGTGGTTTCCGCAGCGCCCCTGGCATGGTCCCTCACGATGATCGAAGCTCCAGCTTCCGTCGCGTAGCTGATGCGCGGCGAGCCACTTGAGGGCATCTTGTACAGGCACGACCACTCCCGAGGGTGCGACACGCCGCCCCACTTCGTCGCGGCCAGAATACGTGCCGCCACCGTTCGTTATTCCGGGACCTGTGGATTGGCCGCCTTCGCCCAATACGATCGGCGGCCCAAGGGCGATTTGAGTCGCCGGGCCTGAGGGAGGTTCGAGGTCAGGTTCTGGCGTGATCGCGTCGTCTGGTTCCTCTTGCGCCGGGAGCGGTTCGTCGAATTGTGTCTCCGGAAGTTCCAAGACCGACTCCTCGATTTCCGGCAGCTTCTGGTCGGGCGGATCGACAGTTTCCTCCGGCGTCGAAAGCACCAACTGCTGCGATGCCGATTGCGCCGCCAGCAGCGGAATCAGCGCTAGCACCACGAGCAGCGTCATGTGGAACACGCCGCTGGCGACCCAACTCGAGGCCATGTGCAGAGCGCGGTGCAAGCCAGGCGGAGAGGATTCGTCGAGATCGCCGTCGTGCTGGTTATCTGCTGGCGCCGCGGAGCGAACAGGCTTGCCAACGGGAATCGGCCGACGGGATGGTGTCTTGTTGAGTGCCATGAGATTTCTCCGATGTGAGACCGCGCGGATTAACCTACGAAATTCGTCGCAGGCACGCTGATGTTCGCACACTGGCCGCGCGATTATTTCCCCAACGGCGCAAAAAAGAAAAATTCCCAACTCGGGAATAAACGAGCGAGGCAAGCACGAAAGAAAATTGTGACGTGCGCAGAAAAGCGGGACAGCAACCCGATTTGGTCGCTGTCCCGTTCGAGGTAATTTGCATCGACCGTGGGTCAAAAGCACGAAATCCGAAATCCTAAACAAATCTGAAATCAAAAATTCAAAGGCTCGAAACGCTTTGTGATTTCGAACCTTCGAATTTGTTTAGGATTTCGTGCTTAGGATTTCCTTTTTCCACTCGACTAGATCTTCCACGGTGCCCGATACGGCCGGCTCACCAGCGCTTGGGCTTCTTTGTCGCCGACGAATTCTTCCTTGGCCGGATCCCACTTCAGCTTGCGGCCCAACTCGCAGGCGATGTTGCTAAGGTGACAGACCGTGGCGCTGCGATGGCCGACCTCGACGTCGCAGATCGCCAGCTTGCGGGTTTTGATGCAGTCGAGAAAGTTGCCCTTGTGGTTGCCGCTTTCGTACAGATGCACGTCGCCGGCGAGAATCGGCTGCTTGATGATCTCGCCCGGCGTA
>JADFKK010000405.1 GCA_022564995.1 Planctomycetota bacterium
CAGCATCGTATTCCCTGGATGGACGATCGCCTGCTGGTCCTCTCGGTCTGTCCCAAGAGCAATTCGCGCGCAGGACCGTAAAACCTCATTCTTTACGCCAAACGGGCGCAATTCCGTTTGGTGCTAGTGACTGCCACGCCCATTCCGGAACCATCAACTTTTATGTTGGCGCTGCTTGCGCTCTCTGTTTTGGGAACACGAGTGTTTTGGCGAAGGTTCGATCGTGCGGGCGGAATGATAGCCGGCGCGCTCTGATTTGAATTTGACCTGGGGAATGTATCTAACATTGACGAAGGAGTGACCATGACGATTTTCTCTCGATTGTTCGGCCGTCGTCGGAAAGATACCACCGCTCGCGGGGAAACAAAACGCGGCAAGACGCTGCTGCGATTCGAGCCACTCGAGGAGCGCCGGTTGCTGGATTGCAGTTTGGCGTATGATCTGAAGGTCAACAATGTTACCGATCAAGGTACAGGTCACGAGGACGAGGTCAAATTGACTTGGCAGGACTTCGGCACAGGCGGCTACGAGATTCAAAGCTCGGTCAATGGCCTCGATTGGGAGGGGAGTCCTGAGCCTTGGAAAACGGGGCTTTGGCAGACCATTAAGATGGACTCGGTGTGGCAGCGCGGCGCCAACGCCGACGGGGCCAGTTCCGTAGGGGCGGCTGGCGACGGGGAAATAATCCCGAGAAAATACTTGACGCGGGCCTCTGACTCGGATATCGTGCAGGTGACGGGGAGAGGCACTTTGCTGGCGATTGCGATTTAGTACGATTTAGATACCTGAGGGCGCTATCTGCAAAGGAGATCATCACATGAACCGCTTGAATATCGCGGCCGTCTCGATCTGTCTCGTCGCGACGGTGTTTGCCATTCCGAGCCACGCGATGGGTGCCCCCATTACTTACTCATGGGTCGGTCGTATTGTTCCGGAGAAGGTGGAGCAGGATCCTTGGAATTTGGGGTCGCAAGGGAGGCCCTTCTTCATTTCGGCGACGGTTGACGACATGGCGCTGGATGTCGACCCGGAGGTTGACGGCGCGTTTTTCGAGTCGCCGGAGATTGTGTTCTTGATCGACGGGGAGGCGCCAACGTCGTTGGGCAACGAGTTTGGCACCGGCGGTATCTGGTTCCAAGACTTCGCTTCGCGAGACGACATTACCATCCTTCTCAACGATGTTCGATTCAACGGTGTTACTGAGGAGGGGCTGATCACTGGTGTTAGGCTGCCCGTGTCAACCTTCAATCTCACGAACATTGTTGAAGCCCCGCCTCGGTTTTCGCCGACGCCGACAATTTCTGGCGTCGTCGCAAGAGGTGTCGGTTCAAGTTACGTCACCATTACAGAGGGAGGAGTCCTAGTGCCCATTCCAGAACCGTCGACTTTTGTATTGGCGCTGCTCGCGCTATCGGTTCTGGGAACACGATTGTTTTGGCGGAATGTCGTTGTTGCGCGTTAAATGTATAGGCTGCGCGATTATTAAAGAATCTTGACCCGGGGCATGAATCTAACATCGACAAAGGAGTCACCATGGCGATTTTCTCTCGATTTTTTAGTCGCCTAAGGACAGGCACCTCCTGTCGCGTGAGCACAAAACCTCGCAAGGCGATTTTGCGACTTGAGCCCCTCGAGACGCGACGGCTGCTGGCGTGCGATCCAACATATAATCTCATCGTCAACAATGTCCCAGGCACAGGTAACGAGGACGTGGTCAAATTGACTTGGAACGACGTCGGTGCAGCCCGCTACGAAATTGAAAGCTCAATCAGCGGGTTCGTTGACGAGGTGGTTCCCGAAACGGGTCTTTGGCAGAGTGTCATGACAGTAGACGCATTAGCTCCAGAGCCGGAGATTCTAACTCTATTCCGCTATCGCAGTTTGTACTATCGGATTCGATCGGAATCACCTCCAAATTCCAATTGGTCGTGCGTCGATTATGACACCACCGCATCCGAGGATAACGTCGTCAAGGTGAGCGCCGAGGCGCTGACCGGGTTCGCCGGCATCAGGCTGCGCTGGCCCACCGAACTCAAGTTTGCCGATGCGACCTACGCGGTCTCGCGGTGGTTCCCGAGCATGAGCTTCTGGGACGTTAAGATCGCCGAAACTGACAACCTTCATTGGGAAGACTACGACGTGTCCTTCGGAGAATCGTACGAGTATAAGGTCGAACGCACCTCTGCCAACGGCGACGGCATCGGCTACATCTATGCCGGCGTGGAATTCGCGCTCGACGACGCCGACTCCACCATGGAAAGCCCCGGCACGGTGATCTTGGTGGTTGATAACACGCAGGCGGAGGCGCTTCAGACGGAGTTAATTCAGTTGGAGGACGATCTTTACGCCGAAGGCTGGGACGTGATCCGGCACGACGTGGTGCGGGATACCGCGGTCTCCCCGACGCTTTACTATACCAGCCAGACGCTCGTCGACGGCCAACGCGCCGACCTGGCCGCCGCGATTGCGATTCGCGATTTGATCGTCGAGGACTACGACAACAGTTTGAATACGACCACGGGCGAGCACGGCGTGAAAGCGGTCTTCCTGTTCGGCCACGTCCCGATTCCGATGTCCGGCTACGATAACCCGGACGGCCACGGAACCCGGCCGTTTCCCGCCGACGTGTTTTACGGCGAGATGGATGGGGTGGTCGGGGTTGATTGGACGGACACGACGGACCATGGACCCGGTACGGGGGCATTGAAAACCGGGGCGCCGAACCGGCCCGACGACGGTAACCTCGACCGCACGCTGATCCCCATCGACGGCGACGGCAAGCCGGTCGAGTTGATCGTGGGGCGGGTCGACATGCACGACTTGCGGGACTTTGAAAGCTGGAATCCAGGCTTGACGGTGGAGGAGTTGGAAACCGAACTGCTGCGGAGATACCTCGACAAGGATCACGCCTTCCGCACGGGGCAGGTGCAGGTGGATCGCGAGGGGCGGATTCGGAACCACTTGAACACGTTTTCCAACAGCAGCACCGGCGCCTGGCAGTCGATGAACGGCTTCTTTGGCCCGGCCGCCAATCCGACGAACGCCAAGCCGGACAACGTGCATGTGGAAACGTGGGACGACACGACCTGGACCGGCAACGTACCGAGTAACAGCTTTCTGTGGGGACATGCATCGAATTACGGCGGGGGATACGTGGGCTTTAACAATCACGATATTATTTCCAGCCAAACGCTGGCCGCGCCGTATGGGGTGACGGTCGACACGGGGGAACCGGTCGAGGCAGACAAGTTCCGGCCGGGAGTCGACAGCAGCACGGTGTTCACCAGCACATTCGGCAGTAAAATGATGGAATGGAACAGAACCAACAGCATCCTGCGATCGATCTTGGCCGACGAAGGGTATGGATTGACCGCGACCTGGAGCGGAGGCACGCCATATCGGGGAGAATTGTTCTACCAGCAGATGGCCCTGGGCGGCACGATCGGGCAGGGTCTGCTCAACACGCAAAACCACAAGGCGTACAACAATACAGAGAATACCGATGTGTTCGTGGCCCTGCAGGGCGACCCGACGCTGCGGATGTTTGTGGTCGAGCCGCCGACGAACGTGAACCGGGCGATCGAGGGCAACGGAATGAAAATCACTTGGGACGCTTCGCCGGATACGGCGGTGAGCGGGTATCGCATTTATCGCCAGACGGCCACCGATGCGCCGTTCGAGTGGATTGCCACCGAGACCGACGAGTTGTTCTACACCGATCCGACCGGCGACCGCTTGTACACGTACCTGGTCCGCGCTGTGAAGATGGAGACCACCGGCAGTGGAACGTTCGAGAACCTGAGCGCGGGGGCCTACCCGCCGCGCGTGATCCAGGTGGTGCCCGCCAACGAAGGGTCGGCGTATTCCACGTCGATCGACATTCTCGTCACCTTCAGCGAGGCGGTGCAGGGCGTCGACGACGGCGACATGAGACTTTCTGGATTTGGGGCCACCGAGGCCACCGTCGACGCGGTTAACATTGTGCCGGGCACGAACACCTACCGCTTCGAGATTTCGGGGCTGCGGGCCGGGCAGGTCGACGTTCAGGTGGGCCTGTCGGAAGGCGACATCCAGGACATGGACTCGAACAGCGTGACCCCGGTCGTCTGGTCATTCGTCGCCGACCCGGGGCTGGTGCTGAACGAAGGGCTCGCCACCGACGACGTGGCGTTGAACCCAAACTTCGTCGGTTTTTCGTCGTTGCAGGTGACCATTGAGGTGACCTTCGCCTCGGACATAATTACCGGCGGCGGCGCCGCGGGCGTGCCGATCTTCTCCTACGCGACCAATCAAGATCCGGTTACCTTTCGGTTATTTGTCAACTCGGAGGCAGAGAATCGGATGATGTTGACCATCAACGGCTACGAGAAGGAAATGGCCCGCGAGGACGTAGTGCGGGACCTGTTCGACGGAGCAGATCACCACATCGTGGTGACCTACGACAGCGTGACCACCGCGGCCTGGGTCTACGCGGACGGCGTGGCGATCAGCACTGGGCGGACGTTTGCGGTCGGCCCGGTGGACGATGACGGCGGCACGGGCGGTATCTTTGTGTTGGGCCAAGATCCCGACAACGAAACGGCGCCCGATTTCGGCTTCGACCCCGATCAGATTCTCCAGGGCACGATACTCGAGACGCGAATCTACGACGATGTAAGGTCTCATCGCAGCCGGTCGAAGCCCGCAATGTTCGCCTTGTCGGCGTAGACCGCTGGCTTGCCACAGCAAACGCTTGATGTATGGAGCGAGCAGGGGCAGTGAGTCAACGCGCGCAAAACGGGCCACGATTCAATCGCCGCGGCAAGCCGGCGACTTACTACTGGTTGTTGGCGACCGACCTGTTTGACGGGGCTCCGCATCACATCGTCCTGACCTACGACGCCGTCAACAGCCAGGCCGAGATATTCTTAGACGGTACTCCCATCGGAATGCGGAATGTGCCTGATGTGCCTAATGGCGGTTGAGCCCCCGGTCCGGTCGCTGGGGGCGGTGTGTTTGCGCTGGGACAAGACCCCGACAACGTGGACGAGAACGATGAATATGGGTTTAACCCCGAGCAGATTTTCAGTCGCGAGATCAGCGACGTGCGGATTTACGACGAGGTGCGCAGCGCGGCGCAGATTCAACTCGACATGATCACCCCGCTCGACCCGGCCGCGCTGCCGGCGAGCCTGGCCCATGCCTGGCAGATGCGGGTCGGCTCGGATTTGACTTCGGGCGCCGACATGGTCGGGGGGAAGCATTTGACGGTTTCGACGAATGTGTACGGCCTGGTGTTGAACCTAACCACGGTTGATTACGCGGTCGCGGCGAATTACGACGGATTTTCGTCAGGCGCGGTGACGGTGGAAATGACGTTCTCGCACGGGGCGCTGGGCACCGGCGACGTGGTGCCGCTGCTGTCTTACGGCACGACGACCAACGCCGACGCCTTCACCCTGGTCGCCTAAGAAGACGCGGCCGACGACAAGTTGTCGCTGTTTGTCAACGGGGTGAAGCGGACGCTTGCTCAGGGGCAGGTCGTGGGCGATCTGTTCGACGGCGGCATTCATCACCTGGCGCTGGCCTGGAACAGCGCCAACGGTGTGGTGGCGGTGTACGTCGACGGGGCGCTGGTCGGCTCGGCCAGCTTCGACCCCGGAGCCGTCGAATCGGGCGGGACGTTTGTGTTAGGTGAGCGGATTTCGGGCTTCGACCAAACGAACAACCCCATCTTCACCGCCGGCGAGGAATTCGATGGCACGATTTACGAGGTGCGCGTTTACGACGACGTGCGGACCGGCGAGCAGATTCTGCTCGACATGGTCACCCCGCTCGACGCGCTCAATCTGCCGGCCGAGCTGCGCAACGGCTGGCAGTTTTTGGTTAGTGGAGGCGTGCCGTCGGGCACGGATATCACGGGCGGCGACGACCTTTTCCTGTATTATTTCATCT
>JADFKK010000004.1 GCA_022564995.1 Planctomycetota bacterium
TTTGAAGAGGGGGGAGGCAATGTTAATTGCACGGCATACAGCTATTGAGGCACGAACGGGAAACCAGGATACTGATCTATGTTGGAGCCTACCCATCTAACATTCCTCCTCTACTCTACCGGGCAAATCTGTTTCGTTTGCTTTGAATTCCTATTCAGGTCTGCTAGCTGGAGTCTAAGTGGCGCTGTCCAAGTAGGCATTCTGACAAAGCCTAGGTCACCTCGTTGGCCTGCGGTGTGCGGTTGTGAGGGACGTGCGGAACGTGAGAATCGTGGCAAGAAAGTCGGCAAGAAACCGGCCACTGCGGCGAAGCACCTATTGCGAACCACCTACGTGTCCAATTCGTAGTCGAATTGGCGATGTAAGCGATCGCGTGGCGTAGCCCTGCCTGGCAGTGGCGCGGTATACTGCTGAAGGGTTCACAGACGTATCATTGCGGGAGAATGTTGAACGATGGACTACGATGATCGCAGCAGCCCGACCCCTCTTCGCGAGCCGCTCAGTTTCGCTACCGTGCTGGCCGAGCCGTCGCAGACTGCGCCTTCGCCGCGGGGCCGCTCGCCGCTGCCGATGCTGTTGTTTGTGGTCGCGCTGGTCGGCGGGCTGTTCTTGGGGATTCCCTGGCTGGCGGGCCGAGTGCAATACTCGCTAGTTCACGCGGAAGAACAGGCCAAGCACGACGTGGCGGTCGAGGCCCTGAAGACCTTGAGCATGAGCGATCTGCGCGAGGCGTTCCGTCAGGTGCCCAAAGTGGTCGGCCCAAGTGTCGTCCACATCAACACGACACAAATGGTCGGCCGACGCAGCGACGATGAAATGCGCAACCTGTACGGAAATCGGCCCCATCAAACCCGCGGCCAGGGCTCCGGTGTCATCGTCGATGCGGAAGGTTACATCGTCACCAACTTTCACGTGATCGATGGTGCCAGCGAAATCGAGGTTGTGCTCAGCGACCAGCGGAGGGTGGTCGGCAGCGTTGTCGGGGCCGACCCGCTCACGGATCTGGCCGTCGTGAAAATCGACGCCGACGACCTGGTGGCCAGCCCCTGGGGCGACAGCGACGAACTAGAGGTCGGGGAATTGGTGTGGGCGGTTGGCAGCCCGTTTGGATTGGCCCACAGCATTACCTTTGGCATCATCAGCGCCAAAGGACGTAGCGGCCTGAACGGCAACATCCACCAGCGGTTCCTGCAGACCGACGCCGCGGTGAACCCAGGCAACAGCGGCGGACCGCTGTTCAACGCCGAAGGCCGGGTGGTCGGCATTAACACGGCCATTGTCGGTCCATCATATCTAGGCATCAGTTTTTCCATTCCCAGCAACATGGCCCGGGAAATCTACGAGAAGATTCGCGAAAAAGGCGCCGTCGAACGGGGCTGGCTGGGCGTCGCCCTGAACGATTTGGACGAAGATGCGGCCAAAACGCTCGGGTTGAGCGATCTGAAAGGCGCGCTGATTCTCAAGGTGTTTGCCGGCACACCAGCCGCCGAGGCCGAACTCCGCGTTGGCGACGTGGTCGTTCGCTGGAACGATACGGAGGTTTCGCAGCCCAGCGACCTAAGTTTTGCCGTGGCTGAAACCGAAATCGGTTCGATCGCCAAAATGGTTATCGTCCGTTCCGGCCAGCGGCAGACCATCAACGTCACCGTCGGCGACCGGCCCCAGACGTGGCAGCGGTAATCCGCAATGGGCCGCGATCACTTCGGCCATTTGCCCTAACGTACGGTCCGGCATCGACGTCGTGCATGGAAGAAAGACCGAATGGGCTAAGATGGCCCGTGCCGCGGCCGGCTCCAAGTGGGGCCGATCCTCAGGCGGGTCGACGATGCAGAGCCGCTCGCCGCGCGTCGCGTCGAATCCGCCGGCGGCCAGCGCCGCGATCAAACCTTCGGCGTGCTCGGCTAGGACCGGAAAAACCCAATACGTGCGCCGGTCCATTTCCGCCCCAGGTCGTGCCACCCGAGCTCCGATCAGGTTGGCCAATCGTTCTCCCTGAGCAGCGCGTCGCGCCAGCTTCGCCTCGTCGAAACGGCGCAACCGGCGCCCCAGCAAGGCTAACAGCGGCGCCGAGGGACGCCGGCGGATTTGCTTGAAAAATTCAGACCCGGAAAATCCCCGCACGGTATTCGTAATGGCGCGGTTGTGGTCGATGCCGATGGCGCGACAGACGCGAATCAGCGTAGCAAAGACCGCTCTGGGCGTAAGTGCCTTGAGCACCGCGTACTTGCCAAGACGCCGCAGGTACTTACCCCGGCTTTGTCTTGGATAGCTCGCCTGCTGCGTTCTCATCGCCGCCAGCAATTCCGGCTCACCCACCCGCAACAGCGCGCCGCCCAGCGCGGTGTCTGTCTTGATGGTGCCGAAGCTGAACATCGCGGCTAACGACCGCGGATCGCCTCGGTATGTCGGTCCGACATAGGCCTGGGCACAGTCCTCGATAACCGCCAGACCGTGCTGCTGGGCCAATTCAAAGATCGGGTCCATCCGCACCCGGCCGCCCAATAAATGGGTCACGACAAGGGCTCGCGTTTGTGGCGAAATGGCGTTGCGCAGCGCGTCGCCGTCGGGCGCCAAATCGCCCTCGCGCAGGTCAATCGGCACAGGCACAAGGCCATGAGATTCGATGATGTGGACCATGTCCGGGATGGAAATCGCCGTGATCAGCACTTCGCTGCCGGGCGGAAGATCGAGCGCCTCGAGCAGCAAATCGAATCCACTGCGGACCGACAGGCAGGCCAGCGCGTCGCCATCGTTAGACCATTGACGTTCGACCGCTTCGATCGCCGCCTGCGTTCCGCCCGCCGTGATGCAGCGGCATAGCCCCCAGGCCAGATCCGACCAGGAAATATCGAGTCTCATGCGTACCCACATCGTCGATTCCCCCCGTGGATGTCACTTCCACGTCGCTTTAGCAGCGGTCGCACCCAAATCACAAGGACAACATGAGCCACTGCCGGTCGCGGCGGATAAAATGGAGTTGTAAATGATTGAAGGCTAGCGGCAGCTCATCCTCATCCGCCGCCGCGCTCGGCGACTTTCCCGCGTACAGCACCAACGGATAATACCGCTGCTGCGGCGCCTCTGGATCTGGCTGTGGATCGCAACATACCATCACGGTCCGCTCGCCCGACAGAAAGGAAAGCTGCTCGGGCGGCGGCGCGACGACCACGAAATCCTTGTACTGAAAAACCGTCTCGGCGAGCTTCCGAGGCTCAATCGTCATGCCAAATTCCTCAGAGGCGAGCGTGTCCCAGCCCGGCGAAGCGACCTCAATGGAGTAAGAAAAAGAGCCCTCTTCCACGTCCACGGACGAGGGTTCGCCGCAACCGATCAGCGAGGCACCGATCGTCGCGATCAAGGTCAAAGTCAACAGGTTTCCGTGGAGTTGACGATCGAGCATGGGGATTCTCTGGGGTTTTCCGTCGGCATTCGTACTGCCCCACCGCTGCATACCCGCTCACAATTCCTTGAGTTTCTCCTTTTCTCAACCTTTAGCAAGGGGTTTCCTGGTTCCCAAGCGTCCTGTTGAACAATTTTGTAGGGGGCAACTCCCGTCGCCGACAATAGACGTTTCACGCGGGAATCGGCAACAGGAGTCGCCTCCTACATCGGATATCCGACGATTTCAACGGACTGCTAACAGCTACCGCTCAGCGTCGCTGCTTGCCGCGTCGTTCGGCGACGAAACACATCATCGAGCGATCGATCATGGCGAAGGCCTGCCGGGGCTGGCTCAGCGGGCCGTCGTGATCGGGATAGATGTCGTCGGGCGATTCGGCGGCCGTGTCGAAGAATAGCCGCCAGGGAAGCCGCTGGGCGATCGTCGGAATGGAGAATTGCCGGGGCTCCGAACCGCCATGAATCATCATTAACACATGACGCCCCGCCGTCGTGCCGGTCTCTTCGATTGGGGCGCCTCCCAGCAGGCACACCAGGCTCGGCTCGTCACGGGTCCAGTCGATGGGCTGACCGTCGGCGTCGAACCAACTCACGTCGGGCAGCAGCCCGGCCCTTCGCTGGCGGCCATCTAGGAAACCGGTGCGACGCACGGTCGGTTCCTGGTTACGAAATTCGATCAGGCTGCGAGCGAACCGCAATAATTTTTCGTTTTGCTCGCAGCGGTTCCAATCGAACCAGGAAATCTCGTTGTCCTGGCAGTAGGCGTTGTTGTTGCCCCGCTGCGTTCGCCGGCATTCATCGCCCGAGAGCAGCATTGGCACGCCCTGGCTGACCATCAACGTGCCGAGCATGTTCTTGATTTGCCGCAAGCGCAGCAGTTCGACGTCGCGGCGATTCGTCGGGCCCTCGACGCCGTAGTTGGCGCTGTGGTTGTTGTTTTCGCCGTCGCGGTTGTTTTCGCCGTTGGCCTCGTTGTGTTTTTCTGAATAGCTGACCAGATCGCTAAGCGTATACCCATCGTGCGACGTGATGAAGTTGATGCTGTGACACGGCTGCCGGCCGCTGCGCTGGTACAGGTCGCTGGAGCCGGCCAGCCGCGTAGCCATCGGCCCGCGCATGTTGTCGTCGCCCTGCCAAAACCGCCGCATGTCGTCGCGGTAGTGCCCGTTCCACTCGGCCCAGCGCAAGTTGGCGAACGTGCCGACTTGATAGGCGCCGGCTGCGTCCCATGCCTCGGCGATGATCTTCGTGTCGGCCAGCAGCGGATCTTCGGCGATGGCCTCGACCAGCGGCGGATTGGGCACCAATTTGCCCGTGCGGTCGCGGCTGAGGATCGAAGCCAAATCGAAGCGAAAACCGTCAATGTGATAGTTATGCACCCAATGTCTTAGGCACAAGAAGATCAGCTCGCGGACGATCGGATGATTGCCGTTGACCGTGTTTCCGCAGCCGGAATAGTTCTTGTAGCTGCCATCGGCTTCGAGCATGTAATAGACGCTGTTTTCCAAGCCTTTGAAGCTCAGCGTGGGGCCGAGGTGATTGCCTTCGGCCGTGTGATTGAACACCACGTCGAGGATCACCTCAATGCCGGCCTGATGCAGAGCCCGCACCATCTGCTTGAATTCCTTCACCTGGCAGCCCGGCTCGTTACCGGCGGCGTAACCGCGGTGGGGCGAGAAAAACGCCAGCGAGTCGTAACCCCAGTAATTCGGCCGGACGTCGTCCTCGCCCAGGCAACTCCTGATCGGAAACTCGTGGATCGGCATCAACTCGACCGCCGTGATGCCCAACGATTTGAGGTAGGGAATCTTCTCAATTACGCCCAGGTACGTGCCAGGGTTTTCTACGCCGCTGCTTTCCGACTGGGTGAACCCGCGGACGTGCATCTCGTAGATAATCGTCTCGGCCAGCGGGCGCCGCAGATGACGGTCTCCGTGCCAGTTGAAATGATCGTCGACCACGACGCATTTCGGCGGGCGGATGACCCCGTCATCACACGGCAAGAAATTTCCGGCCAACGCCCGAGCAAATGGGTCGATCAGCCGGGCGGTCGGATCGAACCGATGACCCTGCCGCGGCTCAAACGGTCCGTCGGTCTGTAAATGATAGAGCTGCCCGGCCTTCAGCCCCGGCACGAACATGCTCCAGATATCGCCCCAGCGATCGTTCTCTGGATCGTAATCGATCACCCGCGACGGTTCGCGGTTGTCGGTCGACTCGTAGAGCAGCACGCGCATGCTCTTCGCCGAACGACTGAAGACGACAAATTGCACGCCTTCATCGTGCAAGATCGCCCCGTAGGGGAGCGGATGTGTGAATTGCAGCGCGGGATGCGTCTGCGGCATCAGGAAAGCAGGGTCCATGTTGGTCTCATCACGGGTGCGGGAGTGTAGCATAGGAAACCATAGCACATCGCCGGCCCCGTAGCGGGCCATCCCGGCCGTTTTCGCCGAGATAAGCGGTCCAGTCGTGCCGTCTGAGCTTTCGTTTGTCGGCTAGATAAACCGTAGGGGTTCCGTAGGCCGCCGGCTTGCCGCGGCAAGCCGGCGGCCTACGGCGATTCGGCTCAGCAACGTGCAACTCTTGCCGGCTTCAGCCGGCACCCTTGTCAGCCGCCGGCTTTAGCCGGTGGTTCGGATGGCCCCACTCCCAAGTTGTTACCAGCCGGCTTTAGCCGGCTTCTCGACCCTTTGCCTTCAAGCAGGTAGGGTGCGTCCTGATGGACCGCATCAATCGTCCGACACGCTCCGGTGCATCGCGATGCACCCTACTTCAAGGGTAACCGTTCACGCGAATTGAATGGCATTTTCGCTCGTAGCGGCCTTGCTAACGGTGGAGTTTGATTTTTTGGGTTCTTCAGGGATTTTAGTGGGTCATTTCAAACGATTGGGATGGCGGGGCTCGGCGATTCGTCAATACGGGTTCCTCTTCTCTGTCTCGAATGATGGGCACGGGCGGGCCTTAGCTGTCGCCTGGTACGTTAGTCTATCAAGGCTGGCACGTCGTACTTGCCGGGTTCTTTGCGAGTTGGCATCAAGCGGTTCTCCGGGCTCATCGTTGGTCGCACCGAACCGGTTCGCGTGAATAGAGAAGAGCAACCCGTACTGTCGGCGGCGGAGCCGATGAAACGACCCACTAAAATCCCTGAAGAACCATTTTTTGCAATTGCGCAGCATTAAACACCAGATGATCTCCAACAAGAAATAACTGGTTTGCCGCTGCGAATCGTTGCAAAGGTAGCGCCCGGCAAGGCTGCGGTTTTTGCAACCTCCCGCTCACGAGAAGTTTGAACGTTCAAGGAAGCCGGCTTGATCGAAGCGGCCACTGTATCGAAAGCGACTGGAACCGCCGCGCGGCAAGCGCCGCGACAAGCCGGCGGCCTACGGGCTCCACCTTCCCGTTTCTGCCGACTTGTCGTAAAATCAGTAACTTCAGCGGACCTTCTTGCCATTCGCCTCATGAGCAAAGTCACCTACAAAGACGCCGGCGTCGATTTGGACGTCTATCGCGAGTCGATGGCCCGGCTGCCGCGGCTGCTCAACCGCACGCATTGCCCCCGGGTGATGAAGCTGGAAGGCGGTTTCGCGGGGCTGTTTCAACTTGACTTCAACAGCCCGCTATTCCGCCGCAACTACGAGGATCCGGTGCTGGTCTCTTGCACCGACGGGGTCGGCACGAAGCTCAAGGTGGCTCAACTGACGGGCAAGCACGACACGGTCGGCATCGATCTGGTGGCAATGAGCGTCAACGACGCGATCTGCTGCGGGGCCGAGCCGCTGTTGTTTTTGGACTACATCGCCATGTCGCACGACGATCCCGTGCGGCTCGAACAGTTGGTGGCCGGCGTCTCGGAGGGCTGCATGCGCAGCGACAGCGCCCTGGTCGGCGGCGAGACGGCGATCATGCCCGACCTTTACGCCCACGGCGATTACGATCTGGCCGGCTTCTGCGTCGGCGTGGTCGATCGCAAGCAGTTGATCGACGGCTCGGCCATCGCGGCCGACGACGTGGTGATCGGCATCGCCTCGTCCGGATTGCACTCCAACGGCTACAGCCTGGTGCGGAAGATCG
This sequence comes from Planctomycetota bacterium, assembly GCA_022564995.1. Classification (GTDB taxonomy): domain Bacteria; phylum Planctomycetota; class Planctomycetia; order Pirellulales; family JADFKK01; genus JADFKK01. The sequence continues at coordinate 7,471 of JADFKK010000004.1, forward strand.
TCTTCGAGGCGGCCGGCCTGGGCGTCGACGATTACATCGAGGTGCTCGGCCGCACGGTCGGCGAAGAGCTGATGGAGCCGACCCGGATTTACGCCCGGCCGATTCGCGGCATCTTGAATCACTATCGCAGAAAACACGTCGTCCACGGCATCGCCCACATCACCGGCGGCGGGCTGCACGAAAACCTCGAGCGGATTCTGCCCGAGGGCCTGCGAGCCGAGATCGACCGCGACAGTTGGACCGCCCCACCGGTGTTCGATTGGCTGCGCGAATTGGGCGACGTCGACCCCGAAGAAATGGCCCGCGTGTTCAACATGGGCATCGGCTTGGCGCTGGTCGTCAGCCCCTTCTTCGCCGACAGCATCCGCAACCAGTTGCAGCAAGCCGGATTGGATAGTTGGCAGATCGGGCACGTGTTGTCATAGTCGTTGTTCGCTCCGCGAACGAAACGTATCGTTCGCGGAGCGAACAACGACTATCCTTTGCCTTCAGGCCCGTCGCGTGGTGCTCGAAGGGAAGCCGGCTAAAGCCGGCTCGACACGGCGGAATTATTGGCGATCCATACCACCAGCTAAAGCTGGTGGCTAACAACGGAGCCGGCTGAAGCCGGCATTCCGATCAGACACACCCCACGATCCGCTGTGCGCCAATCGCCGCGGCAAGCCGGCGGCCTACCGCATCGCGGTGGATTCCTCCGCGCTTTTCACTTTCGACGGGCCGGCTTGCTTGAGCGTTTCGATGATTTCGTCGGCCGTGATGGGACGATTACCGAAGTGAATCGGCTCGCCTCCGCCGGCCGGATAAATAGCGTAGTAGGGAATGCCCTTGCCCCGGTTTCCCAATTCAATCAACAGCGCGTCGACCTCGGGAGCATCACCCGTCTTGTCGGCCTTCAGCGTTTTGACGTTATACAGATCGACCAGCAGCTTGGTCTTCGCCGTGTTCAAGGCGACCGCCTCGTTCGTTTTACAGACCGCTCACCAATCGGCGGTGAAATCGACGAGCACGGTGTATCCCTCTTCGCGGTAATCGTGCAGCTTGTTCGCCGAAAACGGTTCCCACGGCAGCGGTGCCCAAATCAGGCCGAGATAGGCAATTCCGCCGGCCAGTAGCAGCACGCCTGCACTGGTCGCCCAGCCAGCCGCCTTTCTCGGCACGGTCGAAAAGTTTCGCGATAGCCAAATCAGCCATCCGGCCAGCATCAATCCGTCCACCGTCGCGACCAGCGGAATGGTGTATTTCCAGGTGGCGAAAGCCACCATCGTCACCGAACTCAACACCACGACGGCGATCGTTCGATTGCGAAGCTTCTGCGACCTCGAAGCGGTCAGCGGCGTGCTGCCGATCAACCAGGCGGCGAACCCGAGGGCGACCATCAGGGACAAGGTCTGGATAAACAGCGATTCCTCAAGGAAGTAAAAGATAAAGACCACCGTCGCCAACAATACAAAGCCCATCGCCTGCTTAAATGTTTCCATCCACGCGCCGGGCTTGGGCAGCTTGCTAATCAGTCGCGGGTACATGCCGATCAACAGAAACGGCGCCGACATGCCCAGCGCCATCATGCCAAACACGGCGAAATTTAGCCAAATCGGCGCCAGCACGGCGATGCCCACGACCAGACCGATAAATGGTCCGCTACAGGGCGTGGCCAGCAACGTCGTGATGACTCCTTTCGTTACGGCGCCCGTGGGGCCTTCTTGCTGCGACAATTTATCGGCCTTGCCGGAGCCGACGAATCCGGGAATGGGAATTTCCCAGATACCCATCAGGCTCAGTGCGAGGACGAAAATCACCGCCGCCAGCGGAATGGAGAAGGCCGGCTCGCGGAGGAAATCTCCCCAGCCGAAGCTGCTGCCCATCACATGCAGCACGGCGGCCACCGTGGCGAAGACCATAAAGACCGACAACACGCCCAGCGAATACCACAAATTCAAACCCAGAATTCGTCCCCGACTCTCGCCGGCTTGTTCCACAAACGACATCACCTTGAGTCCGATCACCGGCAGCACGCAGGGCATGACGTTGAGAATCAATCCGCCTAGGAAGGCCAAAATCAGCGTCAGAACAACCGCCACGAAGACCAGGGTGCCGCTTGAAAACTCGATCGACGACAAGAGCTTGTGACTCCAGACGTCTCCGGTTTGCACAAACCCAAGATCCGCGAACGTCTTGGACCAAAAGTCCTGAGTGAGCGTTCGCCCCGCCGCCAGTTCCGCGGCCTCGCCGTATTTTGCTTCCGTGAATAACAGCGGGATCGTCTCTTGGCCCTCGCCGCTGCTGCCGACCGGTAGGATGACCGTAAAGCGGGCGGCCAGGGGCATGTCGCAGGCTTCCGCCCAACAGGTCTGAAAACCGATGATGCCTTGAATCGGGTAATCGCCCGGCTCGGCATCAGCGGGAATGGTGATGTCGGTGGTCCAGGTGACCGGCCGTTCGTGATAGTGCTGCACATAGGTTCGCACGTCGTCGCTGAATTCGTGCTCGATCGGCTTGGCCGCTGTCTTCGTCGCGCCGACTTTCAATTTGCCGGCGTCTTCCACGACAATCAGCGTCGGCTTGTTGATGTTGTCTTCCGTGTCGCGATCCGCCAGGGCGTAAATGTGCCACTTCGACCACGGCTCGGCGGTTAGCACTAACGTGACGGTCTCTCCCGGCTGGGCCGAGCCGGGCTGGATGTAGCCGTGAATCTCGCCATGAAAGCCCTCGTGTTTGTAGCTGCCGACTTGGACGCGGCTCTTCCCGGCGGCCTGACGAGCGGCGAAATCGATCGTCATCGGCGTGCAACTGTTCTCGTCGCAGACTTGCAGCGAAACCTGGCCCTCGATCGTCAGGCCGGCGGCATCGGCTCCCTCGGGCAGCTTGAACGGCGCGGTCCACTTCACCCGGCCGTGATGGATCTGCACTTCGACTTTGAAGATGTCGTCGAACTTTTTCTCGGCCGGCGGATCGGCGGAAAAGCCGCCCGGCAGCTTAAACTTCTTCGACTCCGAGACTTTGATCTTCGTCGGCTGCCCGGCGCCCTTGCCCTGGGTCGTGGCGTAGATGTGAAAACCCTTGGCAATGTCGGCCGTGATCGTCAACGTGCCTGGCTTGCCATCGGCCGGCGCAATGAACGAAGCACTCAGGCCCACCTTCTTGCCGTCGGCCGGCGGAGCAAACTGATTGAACTGGTCGCCGCCGCCAAGCGGATCGGGCGGGGCAGCGACCAACTGCGATTGGTCCAACTCGGCCGAGAAGGCGTGCTTCTCATTGAGGCACTGTTTTTTGCAGAGCTGCAACTCGACCTGACCGGTTACTCGCAATGTTTCCAGGTTTACCTTCGGGTCGAATTCCAACGGGATGCTCCAGGTGACCTCGCCGTGGTGCTCCTGCACTTCGACCTCGAATCCCTTGGCGTCGAAGTATCGCTTGGCCGGCGGATCGGCCGTGAACTCGCTCTTCGCCTGCAAGCGATAGTCGTTCGAGTGATCGACGTTGATCTCCGTTCGTTTGGGGCCGCCGGGGACTTGCGTAATCGCGTAGGTGTGCCAGCCCTCGGCGATCTTCGCCGTGATGTACAACATGCCGGACCGATCGCCGGGCGTCCGCGTGAAGCGGGCCGAGACCTTGGCCTTCTTCGCACCAGCGCCGAGATTAAACGGGTCGGCGTTTTTGAAATCATCCTTGGTCAGCAGCGGCAAGGAATCTTTGTCTTTGACCTTGGCGGTAACCTCAACTGGCGGCAGGCGATCGAGCGCCACGGCGCCGGCCGCGAGCAATATGGCGAAGCAGCAAAAGGCGAGCGATGTCACCCGAGGAGGGCGTTTGGAGAATCGTTTGAACATGACCGTTCCCATGACTGACTTGGATTTCGCTGGAGAGCTATTACGGACCTTCCCCATATCAATCTATTATCGTCCGCACCGCCGGCACAATCCGTTAGATCAGTTACACTTTAACCGTTTGAGGCAAGGCAGGCTACGTTATCGTCCAAACAGGGAGAACGGGGGGCGGCGTGGAAAAAGGGGTACCGGGCGCGCGGAGCCGCCGCAGGTTCTACGCAGCCGCCACGATTTCGGTTCATCCTTGTAGGAGGCGTCTCCGACGGCGATTTTCGTGGCACAGGCGTCCCGCCTGTGGGGTTTGTGGAACAGGCGTCTCGCCTGTGGGGTTCACCGGCGGGACGCCGGTGCCACGGATGTGGTGAAATCGCCGTCGGAGACGCCTCCTACAGCGATTCAAGCCGGCCGACCAGCTCTTCAAACCTCGCCAGCACGGCGTCCATCCGCTCAAAGCGGCGTTTTTCCACGAAAATCCACTCGATCCAATTTATGGGCGAGAGCAGCACGCCGCTGCGGTCGAAAATTTCGATTAGCGACTCCTCCACCTGTGAGAGGGGGTTTTCACGAATATAGGCGTCGATGGCCGTCTGACTGGCCGCCGCATCGTCGCCGGCCAGGCTGCCCATCAGCCGGGCGACGTCGCCGGCGACCGACTCGACGCGCATCGCCCCAAAGTCGATCAGCCCGCTGACAGTCTCACCCTGGAACAACACATGCTGGCGGTGAATGTCGCGGATGCAGGGTTGCTGGCGGACCGGCTGGGTCGCGGCGTGGGTGAGCTGTTCCTCGATATTCGGGGCGAGCAGCGGGAACAAATTCAGCACCTTCTCGGCCAAATCTCGCAGCTTGCTCGGCGGGGCCGCTTTGAGGGCAGAGCGAAAGCGGCCCGTCTGACCCGCGAATCGCCGCAGTGTTTTCAGCCGCCCGCCGAGACCGGGCGACGGGGCCGGCGCTGTGTCATCACACGGAAAAATCGCCGCCGCCCGATGAAACTGCCCCAGGGCCGCCATCGCCGCCTTGATCCGCCCGGCCGACGTGGGACGGTCTTCATCGGGATTGCCGGGCATCCAGGCCGTTAATTCCCACAGATGTCCGCCGTGACGAGCGAAGCTGCTGCCGTCGTTGCTGGCATCATTGCTGGCCGCAATCGGCAGCGGCAATTTCGCGAAGCCATGTTCTGCGACGCAGCCGAGCACTTCATGTATCCACGTCAGATGCTCCGCGGAAGGATGCTCGCTCGGCCAGCGACGCAGGCAGAGTGGCCCGCGGGGCGATTCCAGCCGCCAGAAGCGAGCTCCGCTGAATCCGCCGGCCGTGCCGAGTGGGTCGACGCGCTGGGGCTGGCAGTTGGCCGGATAGTTTTGCAGGATGGTCAGATGATCGGCTTCGTTGGTCATGGACCGTTCGGCTCATAAGAAGAAGAAGAATCTGTCGGTCGATTTCAGCCATGAAAGCGCAAGCTATTGCTCGGAAGCACGTTGCGGCAGTCGAGACGGTACATTTTTCGGCGGTGAGGCGGTGAGGAATGGAGAAGCAAAGTACCGGTGCCTCTTCTCTGTCCAGTCCCAACAGAGAAGAGGCACCGGTACTGGCCGTCTCGTTTTTTCGCCCGAATCTCCGGGGAAACCTCCGTTCCGTCATCCTCCTATCCGTCAATCACCCGGACTGGAAATTGCAACACGCTGTCAATTCGCCCACGAATTCTCCGGATGAGCCGCCCCTGAAACGCGGACAATCGTCGCAAGCGTTGCCATCGGAGGTCCGTGAATCGAGCGGTTTGCTTCGCCGCGAGCGGCATTGTATCGCATTGCGATTGAAAAATTCGCGGATAATTCATGCTCGTCTCGCAAGCTCGGTAAAATGGGGTATATTTTAGGGTTGCTGGAGCCTGCGCATTGGGCGCCGCTGCTCCGCGCAACGTCCTTCCTCAGCGGACGAGCCCCGGAAGGCTCGATCCCAAACTCCCCAACCCAATGAGACGAACGATGTTTTACACTTCGCTGCTGCGCCGCGTCTGCTTGACTCTGGCGATCTCGCTGTTCGCCACTTTCGCACTCTCGGCGGACGACAAGAAATCGGCCGAGCCAACCAAAGCGGCCACCACGACCGCCAAGCCGGCAACCACCGCGACCAAGACCGCGACCAAGACCGCCACGAAGTCGAAGTTCCAACTGCTCACGAAAGACGCCAAGACGACCGAGGGTCTGATCAAGCTGCATCGCAAGGGCACTCATCTGTATGCCGAGATCGGCTCCGGCCAGTTGAACAAGGATTACATCGTGTTGATCTCGATCGCCCGCGGCATCGGCCAGGGGTCGATCTTGGGCGGCATGAGTTGGGGCTTCGGTGACGATTGGATTTGGCAGTTCCGCAAGGTCGACGACAAAATCCACATCGTGCGCCGCAATGTTCGCTTCACGGCCAAGTCGGGCAGCCCCGCGGCAAACGCGGTGAAGCTGGCCTACACCGACAGCGTGCTGTTCGCGCTGCCGATTCTGACCACCGCGCCCGGCGGCGCTTCGCTGGTCGATCTGGCGCCGGTCTTCATGAGCGACCTGCCGCAGATTTCCGCGGTGCTGCCCGGCTTCAGTTTCTCGGCCAGCAAATCGACGTGGGCCGCCGTCAAGGGCTTTAAGGATAACATCGAGTTGGAAGTGGCCGCCACCTACGCCTCGAGCGGCCGGACCAACCTCGACACAGTGGCCGACAGCCGCGGGGCGACGATCAACGTGCATTATTCGATCAGCAAGCTGCCCACCTCCGGCTTCAAGTCGCGACTGGCCGACGACCGGATCGGATACTTTCTGACCGTGATTAAGGATTACTCGAAGAAAGGCACGCGCGACCGTTTCGTCCGCTACGTGAATCGCTGGAATCTGCAAAAGGCCGACCCCAAGGCGAAGCTCTCGCCGCCCAAGGAACCGATTATTTTTTGGCTCGAAAAAACGGTGCCGTTCAAATATCGCAAGTCGATCCGCGAGGGCATTTTGGAATGGAACAAGGCCTTCGAGAAGGCCGGCTTCGTCAACGCCATCGAAGTTCGCCAGCAGCCCGACGACGCCACCTGGGATCCCGAAGACATCAACTACAACACCTTCCGCTGGATCACCTCCAGCGCCGGCTTCGCCATGGGCCCCAGCCGGGTGAACCCGCGGACCGGACAGATTCTCGACGCCGACATCATCTTCGACGCCGACTTCTTGCAGTATTGGCGTGAAGAGTACGAGACGTTCACGCCCAAGTCGGTGGCCGCCATGACCGGCGGGCCGCTCGACCTGGAAAGTTATGCACGTCACCTCAAAGCGATTCCTCAGGGGATGCGGCAGCAGGCCTTGTGTCGCTGCGAATTTCATCGCGGCCAATCCCGCGAGCTGGCCCTGGGCGCCACGGTAATCGCCGCCCGAAAGTACAGCGCCGAAGACCTGGAAAAGCTCACGCAGCAGGCCCTCAAGGAAGTCACCATGCACGAGGTGGGCCACACGCTGGGCCTGCGGCATAACTTCAAGGCCAGTGCGTTGTACACCCTGGACGAAATCAACGACGTCGAAAAGACTCGCAAGACCGGCGTGACCGCCTCGGTGATGGATTACAGCCCGGCCAACATCGCGCCCAAGGGCAAGAAGCAGGGCGATTATTACTCGACGACCATCGGCCCGTATGATATCTGGGCGATCCAGTACGGCTACAAGCAATTCTCCGGCAGCGAGGAGAAGGAGCTGAAGAAAATCGCCTCCCGTAGCGGCGAGCCGGCCCTAGCCTACGCCACCGACGAAGACACCCGCGGCATCGACCCCGATCCGCTCAGTAACCGCTTCGACCTGGGCAAAGACACGGTGGCCTACGCCCGTCAGCGGGCCGCGCTGGTCAAGGAATTGATGCCCGGCCTCGTCGAGCGTTCGACCAAAGACGGCGAAGGTTTTCAGCAGGCCCGCCGCACGTTCGGCATCTTGTTGGCCAATCACGGCATCGCCATGAGTTACGCCTCGCGCTACGTCGGCGGTCTGTACGTGCATCGCAGTCACAAGGGCGACGCGGGCGCCCAGGCGCCGTTCGTGGTGGTCGCCGCCAAGAAGCAGCGCGAAGCACTGGCATTGTTGGAAGATCAGATGTTCGGCGACAAGCCGTTTAACTTCCCGCCGGAGATGTACAACCAGTTGGCCGCCTCGCGCTGGAACCATTGGGGCGTGCAATTCCGCACGCGGACCGATTACCCGATCCACGAAGTGATCGCGATGTGGCAGGATCGCATCCTGGCCCAATTGCTCTCGTCGCTGACGCTCGCCCGCCTGCACGACTCGGAGCTCAAGATCGCCGCCGACAAAGACGCCTTCACTACGGCCGAGTTGATCCAAAGGCTGACCAAGGCGATCTTCGCCGAGGTCGACGCGATCAAGCCCGGCAAGTACACCAACCGCAAGCCGGCCATCAGCAGCCTGCGCCGTAACCTGCAGCGGCGTTACCTGCGGCGGCTGTCGCGGCTGGCGATGGGCAGCACGGCCGCCCCGGACGACTGCCAGACGATTGCCTACGCGGAGCTTTCCGCGTTGGAGGGCCGCATCAAGCGCCTGCTGGAACGCAGCGCCGCCGAAGCCAAGGGCGGCGCGACGCTCGACGCCTACAGCCGGGCCCATCTGCAAGAATCGGCCGATCGAATTCGCAAGGTGCTGGACGCGAAACTGAGTTTGTTTACGCCGTAGACAAAGTCGTTCGGCGTTTCAACGAGACGACGTCTTCAACGCAAAGACGCCAGGGCGCAGAGACGCAAAGAAGGGACTTTTGGGGAGAACGACGGAATCGACTCGTAAGACGATCGTATCGAAGAGATGGCATCTTCCAGCTTGATTGACAAACGCGTTTCGATGCCAACCAAAGTTTGCCGAGCCATCACCTTCCCTTGCGTCTTTGCGTCTTCGCATCTTTGCGTTGAACCCCGTCGCCTCCAGGGATTACCTTGCGAATGATCCACGGCGAGATGAACGCCGCGTTACCGACCAGCATGACCAGGCCGAATTCGACCATGCCCATGCACAGCGAGATGCCCAAGTGGACCGGCACAGCCAGCAAAATAACCCCGGGGCGAAAACGTGGGAGCCAAACGAGCGCGCAGTAGGAGAGTTCCCAATACAGGGTCACGTGCGTGAGAAAATTCAACAGCAGCGGCCAGTGAGCGAGAAAAGTGACGTCGATGCTTTGGTATTCGTAATTGGCGATCGCCAGCCACATTGCCGTGCCGTCCCACCATGTTTCGCCGGCGAACTTCGCCAGCGCGGCCGAAAGATAGATGTAACACATATGAAGTTGAATCAGCCGGATGGCGATGTTTGCCGAGACCGATTCCCCAACGGGCGGCTTGCCGCGTCGTTTGCGAATCAAGTTGTCGAGCGAAAAGGCCGCACCCGCCGGCCCAATCATTAGATACAGGGCCAGCATGGCATTGACCCCATCGAGCCCGAACGTCGAACCCATCGCGCGATTGGCAAACGAGACCGTGAACAAGAAACTCGCGACGGCCGCCGCGCGCGTCATTAGCCCGAGCGTGAGCATCGCCATCGCGATCAGCGCCACGACGTGAAGCGTCCAGATCAGCCCCGTTGAATCGAACGGCAGCGAGTCACACCACAACAAGTGACTCCACGACCAGGAAGACCAGGAGCCCTCGTTGAACGCCGCGCGCCCAGCGGCCGAGAGCCAGGCCTGTGGCCCGAAGAACGCGTCGTGATTGGCGATCCAGACCCAATGCGTGCGCAGCAACAGCAGCCCGGCGCAAATGCGGATGACTCCGAGCGTGGCCGGGTCGGTTGGCCTGAACCAAAACCGATTCCAGGCATCGCGCGCGGCAGCGGGCGTGTCTCGAAGATGTTCAGTTGCGCTCGCCACGAATGTACTCCGACCATTGCCAGGTTTCGCCGGCGGTCATTTCGCCGAGCCGTCGTTCGCGGATCCACTTCTCGTCGGTTAGCTCGGCCCCGCCGATCACGTCTTGAGGTGTAGGAACCCGACGCTGCACAAGCCATAGCCTGACGTGGACAGCGCCGTGGGCGTGAAGCAAGTGTTCGGCGATCGACTGCAGCGCCGGCTCCTGCTGTTTCAGGCTGGCGACGTACTCGCGTCGCGCCTCTCGATGTCGCTTGATTTCTTCTGGCGGAGCTTCTGCAAGATAGGCCGGCGGAAGACTGGCCGGCACGATGTCTTCTTCCGATAGCACCACCGGGGCGACCACCTGCTCGGCGATCATGAAATGTCGATGATAGGCCAATCGAGGGCGATGTACATCGCGGTCGGGAAAGGTTCCCTGCTTTTTCTGGCCGTCCTCAAATGTTACTTCGTAACGAACGCGATTGCTGTGTGTCGGCGGATTTGGAGCAAAGAAACGATAACCGCCCACGTTGAGATACGTCGCCCGCAGGTAGGGCCGAAACGGCGTGACCGCTTTCTGCGATAATTCACTCGATGGTGGAATCGACCAGGAAGCCAACACGACCGCCGCAAGATGCAAGAGCAACGCCACGGTGGCGATGGTCCGCGCGGCGGGTGACCAGTCGGCGGACCGCCGACCGGGCGGTTTGGCACGGTTTTTCTTCGCGTTTGGAGAGGGCATCATTGTCCATATATCGGACGACGCTGCGGTGTGGGGTGAGCCGCAAGGCGCTAGCCCCCGATTCTTACCGCGATCTGGGCAGCACAAAAAAACAACCCTCACACATGTCGTGACACGTGCGAGGGTTGGATCGATTATCCGCGCGGTTCAACGCCGCTGAGGATTCCGGCGATGATGCGGATTGGCGGTCGTTAAGTTATCGGGCACCGGCGGCCGTGGTAGCGGCCAGCTTGTCCTCGGCGAAGCGGAACGTAAGCGTTTGGTCCTCACCGCCGATGAGCTTGATCGTGCGGCTTTGGGTGACGCTCTGGCCGTTGACGTCGGCCACGACGCGGACCGTGTAGTTTTCCCACGCCTGGCCCGCAGTGAGCCTCGTCGTGGTGAAGGTTCGCTCGCGGCCGGTCGACTTCGTGGGGCTGCCGGCTAGAAACACCTTGGCATTGGCGGGTACCTGAATCGAGACGGTCGTCTCGACCCGCTGAGCCTGCTGAGGAAGGTCGAATCGCAGCGAGGCCTGCTCGCCAGCCCGCAGCGTGAGCGTTTTGGTGTCGCTCACCAAGCGACCGTTGCGATTGATTTCGGCCCGGATTTCGTACTGGTAGGCATAGCCCGGCGTCAGGCCGCGAGAGACAAACTGTCGCATCGGGCCGGTGCTGGCGGTCGCTCGTCCATTGATGAACACCTTGGCCCGGCTCGGAACCTGGAGGGCCACGAGGACGCTGTCGGCAGCGCCAGTGTGGGCGGCGCCGCCGGGTGGTGGCAGCGGTTTCTTTACGTCGTCCGGCAGCGTCGCCGGTCCGGGCACGGGAGGCTGAACTCCGTCGGCCGGTTTCTTCGGCAAATCGAACCCGTCGGCGGGGATTTTAATGCCGTCGGGCTTGGGCGCTGGATCGGTGTCTTTGACCGGGCCAGGCTTGACGTCATCAATGTCCACAGGCTTCTTATCGGGAAGCGGGAATGGAGGATTTTTTGCGTCAGCAGCCTTCGCCGCGGGCTTCTTGGCATCCGGCTCTTCGTCTGGCACCGGCGGGATGGGCGGCTCGGCGTCGGCGTCCTCAGCGTCCTCAGCGGCCGATTCGGGAGCGACGGGCTTCAGTGTGCCGTCAGGCATGACGTGCATCCAGGTGCCGTGATGATAGCCGTGAGATCCCCAACTGCCGCTCGAACCCCAGCATCCGCCGGAGCCCCAACTGCCGCTCGAACCCCAGCTGCCGCTCGAGCCCCAACTGCCGCTTGAGCCCCAACTGCCGCGGAAGGCCCGTCGGATGCGCCAGCCGATCTGCACCCCGGAACTTCCGTTTGAGCCCCAGCTTCCGTTTGAGCCCCAGCTTCCGCTTGAACCCCAGCTTCCGCGAGAGCCCCAACTGCCGTTTGACCCCCAACTTCCGCTGGAGCCCCAACTGCCGGCTTCGGCGACGGTCGTGCCAACGGTCGCGCCGGCAAGACTAACCGCAGCTATCACAGCCGCACCAAAAAGCGTCGATTTGCATGTATTTCTTAACATCGCAGCAGCACCCCTCGTGTAGTGACCATGGTGACCAAGCTCCGCGAACCTCCATATTCGCCATTGATTACACAAACATAGCAATCTCTCGGCGTAAATCAAGTAAGCTGGGGGGAATTTTTCGGTCGAGCGATGTAGGGGGTCAGGGTGATTTTCGGTGGGATAGGTGGAGTTTTTAGGGTATTTGACAATTTCCCTGAAACATGGTCTATTGCTGCCCCGCTGACATGGTTTTTCCGCCGATCGGGCTGATTTTCCGGCCACGACCGGCCGGCGGTGGCACCTGGAACGTCGCTTTGGGGCCTGATCATCAACAAAGGAGAATGCGATGGGCCTCATGCAAAAGTTCTTTGGCACCTCACCCTTCGGCGCTTTAGCCGAGCATACCAAGAAGGTTCACGACTGCGTCGAATTGCTGGGGCCGATCGTCGACGCGTTTGTCGCGGCAGACCACGACAAGATCAAGGAGTTGCACCATCAGATGTCGAAGGCCGAACACGAGGCCGACGAAGTCAAGACCGAGATACGGGACCAGATTTCAAAAGTGTTTCTGCTGTCGGTCGGCAAGCATGAGTTGCTGAAGTTTCTCTCGGCCCAGGACGACGTGGCCGACGCGGCCGAGGATTTTTCCGTCATCATGCTGCTGCGCAAGACGACGCTGCCGGCCGAACTCAAGGATGACTTTTTGGCCTTCGTCAAGCAGATCATTCTCGTTAGCGAACATCTGCTTGGCGTGGCCGACGAGTTGGCGGTGCTGGCCGAGGTTTCGTTTGAAGGAGCGGTGGCCGATCGGGTGTTGGCCACGATTGACAAGATCAGTGTCGAGGAATGGAACGCCGACAAGCTGCAGCGCAAGTTCGCCCACCACTATTACAGCATGGAAGATCGGCTCGATCCGACGACGCTTGTGTTTTATGACCGCTACTGTCGAACGCTTGGCGAGGTGGCCAACTGCGCCGAGAAGTGTGCCAAAATCATGCGCTCCTTGATTGTCGGACAGTAACGGCACCACCTCGCCGGAGGATCTTTTCTCGATGGACTTCATGCTTTTTGCCGAGTCGGTCTTCGACATAATCACGTCTCACCCCGTCTTGATCTTCGCGGTCGTCGTGGGCTTTTACATGGCCTGGAATATCGGCGCGAACGACGTGGCCAACGCCATGGGCACCTCGGTCGGTTCCAAGGCGCTGACGTTTCGTCAGGCCGTGATCATCGCCGCCATCTTCGAGTTCGGCGGCGCGGTCTTGGTCGGCAGCGACGTGACTGACACGGTTCGTAAGGGAATCATCGATCCGACGGATTTTGTGGCCACAGAGGCCGATCCGGATCGGCCCAAGATATTGCTCTATGGCATGCTGGCAGCACTGGTGGCCGCCGCACTTTGGCTGAACGTGGCGACCTACTTCGGGCAGCCCGTCTCGACAACGCACTCCATCGTCGGCGGCGTCTTCGGATTCGGTCTGGTGGCCTCCCCCGGTTCGGTCGATTGGAGCACGATGGGGCAGATTGTTCTCAGTTGGTTCATTTCGCCGCTGGCCAGCGGCTTGCTTGCGATGTTCGTGTTCTGGCTGATGCTTCGATTCATTCTCAGAACCAAGGAACCTGACCTGGCGGCGCGGCGCTATGCGCCGTTGGTCGTGTTCATTGTCGCTTTCATTCTGGTGCTGTCCTTCATCTACAAAGGACTGAAACCGATGCATCTCGGCGAGCGTCTGAAGGGTTCGGCGTTGGAGAATTTCGCTCAGAATTCCTGGCTCGGTCAGTTCTTGAACCTCACGGCGATCGACTGGGTGGCCCTGATGTCCGCAGTCAGCGTCGGCCTGTTGGCGGCCATCGTCAGTTGGTTTTTCATCGCCCGCATTGCCCGCGAAGTGACGATCACCGAGGATGAAAAATTCGCGTTCGTGGAACGCATCTTCGCCTTTCTGCAGATCGTGACGGCCGGCTACCTGGCGTTCGCCCACGGCGCCAACGACGTGGCCAACGCGATCGGCCCGCTGGCGGCGGTATTCGAAATCGCCACGACCGGTGTGGTTGGGGCGGAGGTTCCGGTCCCTCTGTGGATTCTCATCTTGGGTGGAGTCGGAATCGTCGTCGGGTTGATCATGATGGGTCGCAAAGTGATGGAGACGGTGGGCACGAAGATCACCGAGATCACCCCCTCCCGCGGTTTCGCGGCGCAGTTTGCCGGCGCCACGACCGTACTGCTCTGTTCCAAGATGGGTTTGCCGGTCTCGACGACGCATTGTCTGGTGGGTGCCGTGATCGGAGTCGCCCTGTCGCGTGGTATCGCCGCCCTCGACGTACGCACCGCCCGCAACATCTTTGCCTCCTGGATCGCCACCGTGCCGATCGCCGCCATGTTGACGGTGATGATCTACGGCGTCTTTTGGCTGCTGTTTATCTAGGCTTTGTCAGAAAACAGTTTCAGCTCGTGTTTTCAATCAGCCGCGGGGCGTTAACCCCCGGTTTTGGCCACTTCAGGGATTTTAGTGGGTCATTTCAAACGATTGGGATGGCGGGGCTTGGCGATTCGTCAATACGGGTTCCTCTTCTCTGTCTCGAATGATGGGCACGGGCGGGCCTTAGCTGTCGCCTGGTACAGTAGTCTATCAAGGCTGGCACGTCGTACTTGCTGAGTTCTTTACGAGTTGGCATCAAGCGGTTCTCCGGGCTCATCGTTGGTCGCACCGAACCGGTTCGTGTGAATAGAGAAGAGGAACCCGTACTTTCGGCAGCGGAACCGATGAAACCACCCATTAAGTTTCCTGAAGAACCCTGATAGATAAGTTTGTGAGCCCCGAGTGAGCGTTGTGTTAGCGTTTGGTTAGTGTCTTGCCAGGATGTGGCCGACGTGTCATCTTTGATGCGTTGGAGCTCATGATGAAACAACCACCAGAAAACCGTCTGCCCGTTCTCACTGCCTCCGGCCCGCAATGGCTGCGCTCGCCGCGCCGCGCCACCATGTGGTCGTTGTTGCTGATCGGCGCCCTTGCGTTTGCCATTAGCCTGAGTGATCGCCCGGCGCCGGAGGGCCAAACCAAGGCGGACGACGTCAAGGCGGACGACGCCGCTTCCGATGCCGAAAAGAATGTCGACGTCGTCGTTGATGAACACATCGAAAAGCGGATCCCGGATCAAAAGGCGTATCTCGGTTCACCGCCTTCGGTGATCGACCTATCTCAGACGTTCCTCGACGCGGAAGTCGCCGCTGGCTCGGCGATCGAGTCGATCGAGGTCGTCCACAACTCGAAGAGCAAATACGTCGAAGCCACCGTCGCAAGCACCGTCGAAGGCCATCAACTCACGCTCGATTGGAAGAAGATCGGCAAGACCGAGATCACTCTGCGGGTCACCTTCGACAACGGAAATTCGCTCCGCAATAAGTTCAATGCGGAAGTCTGGGAGGCGAACTACTGGAAGCTGCTGTACGCCGTCGTGGGCGGGCTGGGCATCTTTCTGCTGGGCATGAAGAACATGTCCGAGGGCCTGCAGGCCATCGCTGGAAATGGACTGCGGCGGATGATCAGCATGGTCACCAACAATCGGTTCATGGCGACCATCGTCGGCACCACGGTCACCATGCTCGTGCAATCCAGTTCGATCACGACCGTGATGGTCGTAGGATTCGTCAACAGCGGATTCATGACGCTCTCGCAGGCCATCGGCGTGATCATGGGCGCCAACATCGGCACGACGATCACCGGCTGGGTGCTGGCGATGCAGATCGGCAAATATGGGCTGCCGATCCTCGGCGTCGCGGCCTTTGTTTACTTGTTTTCCAAGCGCGACCGCGTGCGTTATTTCGCGATGTTCGCCATGGGGCTGGGCATGGTCTTTCTCGGCCTCGAATTGATGAAGAACGGCTTCTCGATCGTCAAGGATCTGCCGGAGTTCGAGGCCTGGTTCCATTCGTTCGATGCCACGACGTACCCAGGTGTGCTCAAGTGTGCGATGGTCGGTTGCCTGTTGACGTTCGTCGTGCAGTCGTCTTCCGCCACACTGGGCATAACGATCGGCTTGGCCCAGATGGACGTGATCGGGTTCGACACGGCCGCCGCACTGGTCATGGGCGAGAACATCGGCACCACGATCACAGCCTGGCTGGCCTCTTTCGGCGCGACAACCAATGCCAAGCGGGCGGCCTATTTCCACATAATTTTCAACATGCTGGGAGTGTTTTGGATCACGGCCATCTTCATCAAGATATACCTTCCGTCGCTCAAGTACGTCGTCGCGCAGATCGGCTGGGCCTTCGATTTTGAGCCGGATGTGACTTTCATGATTGCCTCGGCGCACACCGGATTCAACGTCATCAACACGTTGATCTTCCTGCCCTTGGCTCCGTACTTGGCGAAGTTTCTGATCTGGGCCGTTCCGGAAAAGCCGCATCGAGAAACACCGCACCTGACCAATCTCGACATCCGCATGTTGGAAACGCCCGCCATCGCCATCGAACAATCTCGCGTGGAAATCATGCGCATGGCAGACGGTTGCAGGAAAATGATGGAAGGCAGCCGGCAGATCAATTTCCCCAGTGGACCCGACGAAGGCGAATCCGATGACAGCGAGCCCGATTTCAGAGAGCCCGACGACAAACTCGTTCGCGACCTATTTCACCGTGAAGAGGTTCTCGACGTGATGCAGGACGAAGTCGTCGAGTTCATGACGAATCTGCTGGCCGGCAGCGCGCCACACGACGTCGTCGACGAGGCCCGCCGGCAGTTGCGAATGGCCGATGAGTACGAGTCGGTGAGTGACTACATCACCACCATTGTAAAATCACATCTGAAATTGCACCATTCCGGCTTGCGGCTTCCCCAGTCGGCCCGCGATGAATTGGCCGCGCTGCACGACTCGGTAAGCGAGTACATCGCGCTGGTGGCCAAGGGGTACGAGCAACGCCGAGCGGACGTCATCACCGAAGCCAAATCGCAGGGGTCAGCCATCACGCGACGGATCAAAGAGCTGCGCGATCAGTTCCTGGTGAGAATGTCCGAAGAGAAATTCGACCCGCAGGTCAGCGTGGCCTACAACGCGCAGCTCAACAGTTACCGTCGCGTGCGCGACCATGTGTTGAACATCGCCGAAGCGATCGCCGGCGAGAAGTGATGGTGATTTCTGGAGGGACCGGTTTCAACGCAAAGACGCAAAGACGCGAAGTCGCAAAGGAAGCTGATGGCTCCAAGACTTTGGTTGGCGTCGAAACGCGTTTGTAAAAGAGGTCAGCAGACGTCACCTTTTCGATTCCGTCGACGGGCGATTCAACTCGGCTGATCCCATTTCCACTTCAAAAAAAGCTGCCCGCGAATGACGCGAATCTACGCGAATAAAACAGGATACAAAAGGGGATGGACGGCTGACGTGTTGCGCTGAGTGCATGCAAGTTGGCAATTGAAGCCGCACGATTCGCGTCAATGCGCGTCAATTCGCGGGCAATCCTTTTCCTTGTTTCAGTTCAAACTTGTACGAGCGGTAAATATCAGTGAATGGAACACAGCAAGCGAGAATTGGACTTATCCCCTTTTTCAATCACTCGCCGCTTGACTTGCTTGATCTTTTGCAGGCTGAGCCAGCCGCGGAGAAGGTAGCCGCTGTTGCGCAGATTGGCGGGGGTCGGCTCGGCGTTGGGTTGGGTGCCGGCGTAGGTGGCGCTGGGGTGGACGTCGCCGCCGGCGAGCAACGTGCCGCTCCAATCGAAGGGGCGGCGCATGAGGATCTCTTGTTCCAGGTCGATCAACGGCAGCCCCTTCTTCACGGCCAGCCGCCGCAGGGCGTCGTTGTAATCGGCCGCCCGCTCGCGCTGGTGAACGTGTGGCGGAATGGTCGAGAGGATGCAGATGATGCCGCGACGCGACATCATCTCGACCGCGCGATGCACGTCGACGATGTACTCCTTCACCGGGCGATTGGCCGAGGCGTCGTTCGTGCCGAGCATGTAGACCACGATCTGTGGGCGATACTTGTTGAGTATTTCAGCCAGCGGCGGCATGTTCGCCCGGCCGCCCTTGAGCATTTCGTCGGCGCGGATGCCGCTGCACGCCGTCTGCGAACGTCCGCCGGGCACGTTGACCGCGGCCAGATGCCAGCCATCGCGGTCGTTTTTCTCACCGGCGTGCATCCAGGCGAGAATTTTCTTGTCGTCAGCGGTCTGCCCCATGCCGCCGCGAGCCCATTGGCCGTAGGGATTGGCGTAAGTGATTGAATCGCCGACGTGTAGCACGACGCCCCGCCGGCCAGCGAAGCGGGCCGCCACCTTTTTCATCGGCCGAACGTAGTCGGTCTGATCGCTGCCGAGCCGGGTGGCAATCGCCGCCACAAGCCGCGGGCTGAGCGGATCGACCGGTGAGCCATAACGGGCGACGAGCAGGCCGTCGCGGTCGATTAAGAACTTTTCAAAATTCCACTTGATCTCGCCGGGCAATTTCGGACTGGTTTCTTTGGCGACCAAGTGAGCGAAAAACTTGTGCTTGTCTTTGCCGCGGACCTTCGTCTTGGCGGCCAGAGTGAAAGTCACGCCGTAGTTCTTTTTACAGAACGCGGCGATCTCGTCGTTGCTGAGCGGCTCTTGATCTCCAAAGTCATTGGAAGGCACGCCGAGGACAATCAGCCCGCGGGCGGCGAAACGCTCGTGCAGCTTTTGCAGGGCGGCGTACTGCGAGGTATAGCCGCAGCGGCTGGCGACGTTGACCACCAGCAGCAGCTTGCCGCGATACTTGGCCAGCGGCAGCGGCTGGCCGTCGATGCGGGTCAAGCTGTGCTTTAAGAGGGCCGGAACCTGAACCTTGGCGATGGGCGGATCGGCCGCAACGGCTTGCAACGATTGTGCGAATACGGCCGCGAACAGGCCGACCAAAAGCAGCACTGCGAAGGGCCGCGCCGCTGGACAGCGGGTGAGGGGAACTTGCGGCAGAGTGCATCGAGTTGTTGCTAGCATGGCGTCGATTTGTATGGATGGAGTTGGTTTGTTGATGTGCGTGTCCGATGTTTGCCCCTTGGGCGCGCTGCGGAGAACCGACTCATGCCCTTGGAGAACCGCCACCCTCGCCCCGGCGGTTCTCCATTTTTTATTGGCCGAGCGCGTTTTGCAAGGCTTTCTGGCTGTTCTGCCCGCCAAAGTCGACTCGCACGTTCTTGCGATCACACCGAGAGCACCCGCCGACCGCCAACGTCTATGTGCCCCTTCGCACGGACCGGACCGTGCTCGGTTGGGCAATGCTGCTGTTCGTCGTGCTGGGGTTCACGCTAACCCCGTTTGCGATGGACGAGATACTCGATGAGCTGACGGACGGGAACACGAAAAGAAAAACAGACGCCGCAAAGAGAATCGCAAAAAGCAGCGACACTCAAACGCTATTCGACCTCACAATTTGGCAGCGCCGCTTGAAGCTTGCGGATTCCTTCGCGCGTTATCTGCGACCCTCCGACGGCGAGGTATTTGAGTTTTTTCCAATTGGCCAGGAGCTGGATCGATTTGTCGGTTACCTTCGATCCAACGAGGTTTACTTTGCGAAGTTGCGTGAGGTTTCTGAGGTGCTTAAGGCCGTTGTCGGTAATGGGACAGGAGTACAAATCGAGGACTTCAAGGTGCTTTGCATTTGCAAGATGCTTGAGTCCCTCACCCGTTATCTTAGTGTAGATGGCGTGAAACCGTTTCAGTTTCGGAAGCCCGAAGAGATGACGTAGAACCTTGTCGTCGATGTCATCGCGTTCCGACACATCCACATAAATGACCGAACCGTCCTTGTCGAATTTGAGTTCGGCGCGGATGGCTTTCAGCGCGTTGACCGCAGCGGGATCATCGTCGCGCTCCGCGCCGTGTGCGCTGGAAAATGGCGCAAGTAACAGGGCAACGAAAAAAGCGAATCTACGCATGTGTCACCAATCCCCTCGACAGTATATTATATTTCAACCACCAACGTGATTAAAAGCCCAGGCTTTCTGCTTAGGCGAGCGGCGGGGAAAGCAATACCAGCACGCAGCGCAAGCAAGTGAGCCTCGTCGATCCACTTGCTTGCGCTGCGTGCTGGTATTTTGGTAAATCTCCATACTTCCGCTCGTCTTAACGGATTCTCGACATGCGCTTCGGATGGTGGGCAATGCCCGCCCTACGAGAACAACGCCTCGATCGCTTTGCCTTCGGTCATTAGCGGCACCTTTTGGCCTTGCCGCTCGACGGTTAGATCGCTGATTCCCATGGCTCGGTAGACGGTTTTGGCGATGTCTTCGGGGCTGACGGGCAGATCGGCGGGATAACCGGCGTGGGCGTCGGAGGTGCCGTAGGTTTGTCCGCCGCGAATGCCACCGCCGGCCAACACGGCGCTCATGCAGTGGGTCCAGTGGTCGCGGCCGGCGCCTTGGGTTCCGCCGCTGCGCGGATCGCCGATCTTCGGCTTGCGGCCCATCTCGCTGTTGACCAACACCAGCGTTTGGTCCAACAGGCCGCGGTCGTTCAAGTCTTCGATCAGCGCCGAATATGCCCGATCGAATTGCGGCAGCAGCCACTTCTGCAGACACTCGAAGTTATTGCCGTGGGTGTCCCAGCCGCCGCCGCTCTTGCACTTGCGCATCTTCGCCGCCTTGGCGTCGCCTTTCCAGAACACGCTGATAAACGGCACACCGACCTCGGCCAAGCGGCGGGCCAAGAGCATGCTCATGCCGTTGATGGTGTTTCCGTATTTCTCGCGCAGCGACGGTTTCTCTTGCGACAGATCGAAGGCGTCCTTCGCCTTACTGGAGCCGAGCAACGAAAACGCCTTTTCCTGCTGCCGAGAGAACGTCGCCACTTTGGCCACCTCGTCGAAGTGGCGATGCGCCACGTCGAGCGTCTTGAGCAGCGCCCGCCGGGTCGCCAATCGTTCGGCACTGACATCGCCCTGCAGCTCAAACGCCGGAACCGAAAACTCCAGCGGCTTGTCGGCGCTGCCGTAGACATACAGCGGATCGTGCTCGACACCCAAGCTGTCGTCGGGAGCCTGCCCGGTCAGATTGTAATAATACCCGGCATGATGATCGCCCGTGCCGCGGCGATAATGCCCCAGCGACCGAACGATCGCCAGATGATGGGCCTGCTTGGCAGTCAGCGGTAAATGTTCGCTAAGAAAAACGCCGGGGGCGGAAGTTGGCACTGGCTTGAATTCGCCGCGCACTTCGGCGGGGGCTTTGGGCTTGAGATCCCACATGTCGATGTGCGACGAGCCGCCACTGAGCCAGATGAGGATCGTAGAGCGGGCGCGGCCGGGGCTACGCGCGGGGTCGGTTTGCTTCGCCGCAAGCGATGTGGGAAGGTGCAATCCACAGAAGCCGAGGCCGCCGGCCACAAGCAGGGTGCGGCGCGTAACGGGTGTCTGCACGCAGCCGTGTGCCTCGGATTGGACCGACGGGCGGGTCATACGATTCTCCCAACGAGAGATGCACATATGTGCGTGAACGCTCTGTAGTGCCGATGCGGACAAGATCGCACCGCGAGTATTGTATCGAACCGACGGTTATAGTAGTTTGCTGAATCGCCCGAACGCCTCGTCCCACGGACCCTGCTGCGCCGGCTCGTACTGGTCAAGCGGGAAGCTGCGGCGGATGACCTGGCGGGCCTCGCCGATCGAGGCGACGTCGCCGGCGGCCACCGCTTGCATCATCAGGTTGCCGATGGCGGTGGCTTCGATGGGGCCGGCCAACACGCGGCGGCCGCTGGCGTCGGCGGCCATCTGGCAGAGCAGCCGGTTTTGCGTGCCGCCGCCGACAATGTGGATCGTCTCGATGCGTCCGCCCACGAGCTGTTCCAGCCAGCCAAGCACTTGCCGGTAACGCATCGCCAGGCTTTCCAAGGCACAGCGTATCACGGCGCCTTCGCTCGCGGGCACGGTTTGATTCGTATCGCGGCAAAACTGGCGGATTGCCTCGGGCATGTCCTTGGGGGCCAGAAAGCTGGCGTGGTCCGGATCGATCAACGAGGCCAAGGCCGGCGCCGCTGCGGCCAGCCGCACCAACTCGCTCCAACTATGATCGTCGCCGGCCGCTTTCCAAATTCGCCGGCACTCCTGCACCAGCCACAGCCCGGCGATGTTCTTGAGCAGCCGGATCGTGCCGCCGACGCCGCCTTCGTTGGTGAAGTTCAGCTCACGGCAGGCATCGGTCACGACCGGCTGCGGAACTTCCGCGCCCATCAGCGACCAGGTGCCGCTGCTGATGTAACACCAGTCGGGCCGCGAGCCGATCTCACCTATCGCCGGAACCGCCGCCACCGCGCTGGCCGTGTCGTGCGTGCCGGGCAACACGACGCTGACGCCGGCCAGCCCCGTTGCTTCGGCCACGTCGCCGCGGAGCGGGCCAAGATTGGTGCCCGGCGGAACGATCTCGCCCAGCATCCCGGTCGGGATGCCGAGCCGGTCCAACATGCCGGTGGCCCACAACTTGGTCTGCGGATTGTAAAACTGCGTGGTTGTGGCGTTGGTAAATTCGTTCGCCTTGCGGCCGGTGAGCAGCCAGTGAAACAAGTCGGGGATCATCAAGAACGATTCGGCCGCTTTAAGAATCGACGAGTTCCCTCGCGCCATCGCCACTAACTGATAGAGCGTGTTGAGTTCCATGAACTGCAAGCCGGTCTCGGCGAACACCTCTTCACGGCTGAGGGTCTTGAACGTCTCGTCCATCATGCCGGCCGTGCGCGGGTCGCGGTAGTGATAGGGATTGCCGAGCAGTTCATCGTTGTGCCCGAGGAGCCCGAAATCGACACCCCAGGTATCGACGCCGACGCTGACGATCTTTCCGCCGAGCGAGGCGGCCGCCTTGCGTAGCCCGCGCTGCACGTCGGTCCATTGGCGCAGCAGATCCCAGTGCATGTTTCCGCCGGCGGTGACCGGGCCGTTTTCAAAGCGGTGGATTTCCTCCAGCCGCAACCGCTCGCCGTCGAACAATCCGGCGACGTGCCGGCCGCTCGAAGCGCCCATGTCGACGGCCAAGTAGACTTTTTCCGCCATGGCAGATGATAACCCCAACGCGAAACATGAACTGTAGGAGGCGTCTGGGACGGCGACCCCGATCTCAATTGTAGCTACCGTCGCCAGACGGTGGATACGCTCAATCCACGCTCTGGCGAGCGTGGCTACGGGTAAGTCTCGGAGACGCCTCATGCAAACCGGCAAGCGTGACGCGGGACACACGTTCCGTCAAGTGCCGCGATACCCGCTAATTCAGGGGAACTCCGCACGCCCGCAAGATGGCCTCATGCACGGCCAAATCGTGCGCGGGCGGATATGGATTCGGCTGCTGGCCGCGCATCGTGCGAGCCCAATCGAGCAAGTTCTCGTCGTAACGGCCCGACGACTTGGGCAGCGAGACCGCTTGCGTGCCGCGCTTGAATTTGCCGCGCGGCCTGGCAAGCGTCAGTTCCAATCGCGGCGGATCGTCAGTTTCTTGCCGGCGGCCACGTCGAGCACTTTCTTGAACTCGGCAAGCGACTCGCCGGCCGGCTCTGGTTCGCCCAGGAAGGTCGGCTCGAAGTCGCCGCCGGGCGGAGCGTCCCAACAGGGCAGAGGAAAGTGTTCGGCCATGGGAGCGCTCGGCGCTGGGACCAACAGATAATTACGGATATTCGGTGAAATGCGTTGTAGCGGGGACTCCGTGCCTCAAACATTTTTGGAATCGGTTGACATCTCAATCCAAAGATGACGAAGGCTGATTTGATCGGAAACCCCATCCGTTCGCTCGTGGGAAGACGTGCAGGTCGCGGCTCGAATATCGGTATCCGTTTGCAATGGTCCAAGTTCGTCGGTAGTCGACCACGTGCAAGTCGTGTCAGTTGGAGACGTTAATTCTTCCTTGATCCAATCGTTGATTTGCTTGTGCCAGGTGATCGTCGAATCTGCTTGGAGATATCCAATCATCGCGGCTGTCACGAGCAAACTCCCGTGGAGACCAAGCCTGAATCGCTGGATGCCTCCAGTGCAGTCTTCGCCACCGGTAACGTATTCCCGTGTACGCCCAGACCCTGGTGTGGGCAGACGCTTGCCTTCGATGACAAGAAATGGATCGTATTTCGTGTAACGATGCGTGTGGATCTCAATCGTTTCATCTGGTGTGGCGGAAATATCGACCTTGCGACGTTTTACTTGGTGTTCTTCCGGGTTGAAATGCACCATCGGAAATTCATGTCCCGCGACCACGTTCATGTATTTGCAGAGTTGCAGATTCAGCCGTTCTTCGGCAGTAACAGGACGGCGCTCCGGATCATCGCGCCAATTGGGTAATTGCGCATACACGAAATCGATCGTGCGGTCGACTAGCGCATTGGGCTGTATCCCAGTTCTAATACGACCTCGGGTAAGTCCATCGCCAACCGTCATTTAGTATCCCTGCTCTTGAAGATCAACAAGAGTGTCATCGGCATCGCGAATCGCGGTCGAACGAATCCAGTAACGAAGTCGATCCGGCTTGACAACAAAAACGACATTCTGATCGTAGAAACGAACGACTCGATTCGTTCGCAGCACCGTTCCGTACTCGCCATGGACGAGTTCCCGCAGATGTTCTTCACAGCCGTCATCAAGCCACTCTATCTCAGGTTTCTTCCCAAAGAAAAATGGTTGACATATGACGCCATCGAAAAAAACCGGCTCGGCAATTTCAAGGTTCTCGTAAACCGAGCCAAGCAACTTGCGATACAACTTGGCGTATTGACCGACGGTCTCCTTGCCGGCGACCTTTCTGAGAAGCGCGGAGTTTTGGCCAAGTCGAATGAAGTCAGCGATGTAGTCAAGCGTGTCTTCCTGGATTACTTTTTCCCAGAACGCAAACGCGAGGTCGTCGTTCTCCTCAGGGTAAGGGAGAGCAGCAATATCTGCTTTCAGAATTGCCGTAGCCTTTGCCAAGAGAGCCCGAGAACTGTGGATCAGGCAAATAAAGACGTATTGTGACCTCCTCGCTTTGAATACTTTGCAAAAGTCGCGCAACTCAGCCTTCCTAGTACTCGCATGAATCCCGACGATTTCGTGCCGGAAAGTCAGATTTCCATGGTCCCAAAACTCACAGGGCAGTGAAATGTGTTCCTTGATTAGCACGAGCGCTGGTTGAAAAAGCTCTTCGATTCGGGGTGCCTCGAAATGCGTTTCGGTAACGGTGTTGATTTTCGATGCACCGATTCCGTTGATCGTGAGAGCATTCGTAGGGAGGAAATCACTACCTGTGAGAAAAGGAGCTTTCCATTTGCGATTTCCAATGATGAATCCCTCCCGAAAGATCCACCCTTTGCTCTCAACAAAGGCCTGCAACGATCGCATGTGCCTTAGACGATCCGAAATCCTGAAGAGGCGACCTCCACCCAACAAGTTGATACGCCAGATCAGCGCTTCCGACGCTGCTAAGCCCTGTGGCACCTGATGGCAGTCGTAATGATCGAGTTCAAATCCGAGACGTTGATGCGCCAAGTAAGTTCGCCGAAACGTAAAGTGCGAAATACGGTGCCTCTCGTCCGGCTCCTGATTGCGAACCAGGATTGCCACCGGCTTCGTATCGGCTCCATCAAACAAGTTGCGGATCGAAACGAAGTCCAAGATTGCTTCGATGGTGGACTGACGGATAATTCGACTTCGGAAGTCGAATGTCTTTTGGTTATATAGGAACCCATACGGTTGAAGTAAGCAAGCTGCCGCCTTGGGCTTCAGTAGAGTCAAAGCTTGTTCCAGGAACAAATAGGCAGCTTGTTTGTCGGGCAGCGTTCCACGGTCACGTGTCAACTTCTCGTTCAGACGATTGCCGGATTCACTTAGTTTCGATTCAAACGGAGGATTTCCAACGATTACATCAAACTTGCCGAGTTCTACGTCCGTGGCAGATTCGTCGCCGTGCTCCTGGCTTGTTGGCAAACAATCAAAGAAGTCGCGCTCAAAGATATTGTGATTCCGCAATCGATCGAAGTTTAGGTCTTTCCATATCACGTTCGGCTTGAGCGCATCGCATACGGCTAGCGACAAACTGAACGCCGTCAAGTCAACCGCCGTTGGATCACGCTCGACACCGAAGATGCTGTCCGACAGTATCCTCTTCAGTGTCTTGACGTTCGGTTCTTTCCAATTATTGTTTTTCCGCCAAACATTCACCAACCGGCGATACGCTCCAACAAGAAACACTCCCGATCCGCAGGCGGGATCGAGTACGCGCTCGTCTCCTCTAAGTTGTTCGTACGGCATCGCGTAGTCGAGGATCAGCGAAGCCAAAAACGGGGGCGTATAGACTTGGCCTTTGCCCTTCAAGAACCGATTGTACAGGTGGCTGATGATCTCGACAGGAATGTGCTCGAACGAATGCAGCTCCCACAGGTATCGCTGCTTTTTGATCGTCCTTGCTTCAACCAGCTCTGCAAACTGCCTGAGGGCCGACTCCGTCAGCAGTTGACTGGCATCGGGCGGGAGGTCGAACACGTCGCCATTGAACCGGCGTTGAAGATTTCTCAGCAAGCTGAGTACCCCGTCCGGAGTTCCTTCCTTCAGTACTTCAAAAAAAGATCGTGCACCTTTGCAGTAAGTTCCGAACCAACCGGGGCTTGGAAACACGCTTCGATCTTCCAGGTACTTGATTAGCACCATCAACAGCAGCAAACGACGTAAGATTGGCTTCTCATCGCCTCCCAACTCCGCATCGACGTCGACGATCGCTTGGATTAGCGTTTCGTGCGCAGCTTTTCTGTGTTTGGAATACTTTGCGTTCCGAGGATCGTCCCAAAACGTACCATCCGCCAGGCGAAATGCTTGAAAGCGCCTTAGTTTCTTCAGTTCACGTTCCACGCTGGACGCGAGCGAGATCTGCTCAGCGGGTTTGAATACGTGGGTCTGCCGCGACTTACTCCAGAAGTCAGGGCCCCGCGCACAGGTCAGAATGTCGATCCGTGTGGCGGATGTCACGTAGATTAGCGGCGCGACGCCGTGCAACCAGAGGGCGGCGTGAAGATTCGCGAGTTTGTCGTTTGAGAGTTTGTGCTTGTCGTTGTCAACGACGTAAGCGCAAACTCTTGATGAGCGATTGTCATCGAACCGTCGAAAGAAAACGAAGTCGACGTACTCGAACGCAGCAGCTTGCCGTACGACCGCGGCTTCATCCGCCGCAAGCTCGGTGAGGCTGTGATTGACGGCGACCAACCCGGTAGTCAGTTCGCCCGTCGATGCACAGAACCCAGCAGATTCAAGTGCCTTTGCGGTCATCGTGACGGTTCGGGGGTGACGGTTCTTTGTTCGCAGTTGAACTATTTCATGGAGAATATGATAACCGTTCGACACGTGCGGTCACAGACCAGCCAATGCGCTGATGTTTGTGGCCCCATGCCTATCCTGCTGGTAGAAATTACGCGCAGATGGAGCGTTCGCAGTTCTGCAGCCGAACGGTAAAAGTAGTGGTCCGCTGCCGGGGATCATCCCGTCGTGCCTACGTGGCCGCGAGCAACTTGGGATTGATCGTAACGCCGCCTAGACCCGGTTCGTCCGATAGAACGACACTGCCGCCGGACGGCTCCGGCTCGCCCAGGAAGGTTGGCTCGAAATCGCCGCCGGGCGGAGCGTCCCAGCAGGGCAGCGGAAAATGTTCGGCCATCGGACAGCACGGCGTGGCGGCGACAAAGTGCAGATGCGTGATTCCGTAGGCGTGCGGGATCAACGTCAAGCCGGCCGAGACGGCCAGCGCGGCGATCTTCTTGGCCTCGGTGAATCCGCCGCAGCGCCGCAGATCGGGCTGAAGAATATCGAGCGCTTCGGCGTCGATGATCTGCTGAAAGCCCCAGCGGGTGTATTCGTGCTCGCCGGCCGAAATCGGGATCGGCGTTTCGCGCCGCAACTTCGCATAACCGGCCAAGTCGTCGGGCAGCAACGGCTCCTCGACCCAGGCCAGATCGTATTTTTCCAGCCGCCGACACATCCGCACCGCGTAGTGCAGATTCCAGCCCATGTAGGCGTCGGCCATCAGGTCGACGCCAGGGCCGATCGCCTCGCGAATGTTGCGAATATGCTCCTCGTTGCGGATCATGCCCGCCGGTCCGTCGCCCGGTCCGCAAGGGAAGCGAGCCTTCATGGCGGTGTAGCCGGCCTCGACGTAGGTTTCGGCTTCCTGCCGGACTTTCTGCGGATCGACCGGATGCAGCGCGGAAGCGTACACGGGTATCGACGATCGCACCGGCCCGCCGAGCAGTTCATAGACCGGCTTGCCCAGCGCCCGGCCGGCCAGATCCCACAGCGCGATGTCGATCGCGCTGATCGCCATCAGGGCGATTCCCTTGCGGCCGTAGGGAATCGTCGCGCGAAACATCCGCTCCCACAGACCTTCGACCTCCAGCGGGTTTTGGTCGAGCAGCAATCGCGAAAGATGATTGTCGATAATCGGCTTAATCGTGCAGCAGCCGTCCTCGCACCAGCCGGTTCCGACGATGCCGTCGTCCGTTTCGATTTCGACGACCGCCGCGCCGCTGTCCCAAAACCAGCTTCCCCGCTCCTGCTTGAACTGGCCGTACTCGTCCATCGGGGTGACCAGCGGCAGCGTCTTCTCGCGCTCCGCCAAATGACCCCAGATCGACTGATCGACGTGCTGGACGCGAACGTGTTTGATTCTCGGTGAGGGCATAGGAGGCAGAATGATGGGGGGCAGAATGATAAACAAACAGAATGATGGAGAGCAGAATGATGTCAACCACGGGCCATTATTCTGCCCTACATTATTCTGCCTTCCTCGATTAGCCCAACAGCTCCGGCCGGAACTTCCCCGTGCCGGTGATCGGCATCGGGCGGCCGTCTTTGTTGGGAACGGTCGTGTCGGGATCAATGCCCAACTGATGGAAGGCGGTGGCCAATATGTCCTTGGGCGAGATCGGATTGTCGGCCACGTCGCCGCCGATCCGGTCGCTCTGGCCGACCACGTTACCGCGACCGAAACCGCCGCCGGCGTAGACCTGCGAGTAAACCCGCGACCAGTGATCGCGGCCGGCCCCCTTGGGTTTCGAGTCGATCTTCGGCGTGCGGCCATGTTCGCTGATGACCAGCACCAGCGTTTCGTCCAACATGCCGCGCTCTTCCAGGTCGAGAACGAGCGCGGCGAACGTATGATCGA
Source organism: Planctomycetota bacterium (assembly GCA_022564995.1). Taxonomy (GTDB): domain Bacteria; phylum Planctomycetota; class Planctomycetia; order Pirellulales; family JADFKK01; genus JADFKK01. The sequence continues at coordinate 36,476 of JADFKK010000004.1, forward strand.
AGACCGGCAGCAGATGGTTCTTCAATCGCGGGAAATGATTGTGATGCGTGTCCCACGAGCCGGCGTTCAACCCGTAGGCGTCCCAGATGACCGTGACGAATTTGCTACCCGCCTCGATGAGCCGGCGGGCGGCCAAGCACGATTGTCCGAACAGCGTCATGCCGTATCGCTCGCGCATGGCCATCTTCTCGCGGCCGAAATCGAGCGCCGCGTGCATCTTGCCCGAGGCCAGCAGCGAATAGGCCATTTGGCGTTGACGGTCGTAGGTGTCGATCTTTTCGCAGTCGAGCCGGCGCCGCGCGCGATCGAACTGCTCCAGCAGCCCGCGCCGCGAGGCGAATCGCTCCGGCGAAACTCCCTCGCGCAGCTTGCCGGCCCCGCCGAGCATTAGCCGGTCGGTCGGCTTGATGCCAAAGAACGGATCGTGGAACGCCTTGCCGGGCCGCACCTCCGGCGCGAGTTTGCTGCCCTTGGGCATGAATTCGGTATAGACCGGATCGTACCGCGTGCCGAGCGAAGCGCCGTAGAGCCCGGCCAGCGGCGCAATTTCGTTCTTCGAGCCCATCACAAACGGCAGCGCGACGTTGCGCGGCATGGCCGGCATGTTTCCACCGGCGCGCTGATCGTCCAGATAATCGACGATCGACCCGATGAACGGCCACTGCCGCTTGTCGCGCGGCTTCGACTCGATCTTGGTGTCGACGACGGGGATGCCGGTGACCGCGTAAACCGTGCCGTGCAGCGGATAGGGATGGTTCAGCGAACGCACGACGGTCAGCCGGTCCATGATCTTGGCGATTTTCGGCAGATGCTCGCAGATTTGCACGCCGGGGACGCTGGTGCTGATGGCCTTCATCTCGCCCTGAATTTCCACCGGAGCGTCGGGCTTGGGGTCGAACGTCTCGTGCTGCGCCGGCGCCCCGTACTTATAGATCAAGATACAGTTTTTCGCCTGGCCAAATTTTGCACTGCGCCCGGCCGGTTCGGCGGCAAGACCGCGCAGATGAAACAGATCCCCCAGCGTCACCCCAAACGCGCCCAGCCCGCCCAAATGCAGCAGATCGCGCCGCGTGATCCCGTTACAAAGCCGTTTCGGATTTCCGAAGAGCCGGAGCATGAGATGGCGCCTTGTGTTTGCTGTGAAATGACGGCGAGCGATTCCTCCTTGCCGCGCCTGCCATATATCCTATCGGTCCCCAACCGGCGCTGTCAACACAAGTGCTGCATTCCGTCGCGGGTGGCCTCGACAATCGTCCTACGATTGTCGGGGTTGCGCAGCAACAAGAGGATATCTATCCGCGCCGCCGCCTCGCCAACTCCAAACATCCTCGACAGCGCCGTCACCGCCTGACGCGCCAAGCGCCATCTGCCGCAATTGTAATCGCAACACGGCCGACGGTCGCCGTCGCGTTTCCCCCGCCGTCGACTTCGGTCTTGATCCGCCGGGCCACATCCGCCGGCTTCTCCCCGGCGTTGTGAGGAACCAATACGCTCAGGAACACAGCCGCCCGGCCGGCGACGACGTTCGCCTTGGAAAAAAAACCGTCGGTTGGGGCGCCCGAGATGTCTTGGCTGGTGCGGTGCCGGTCGACGCCGTAACTCCGTCCCTTTTCGGCGTGAATGGAGACGAACAATCGCTTTTTCTGTTTCTGCCACCAGGCGTGGTCCCAGGCCGGCGCGTCGAACCAATTCTGCCGCGGCGAATGAACGGCCGGCTCGCCTTCGCCCCGGCATTGCCACGTCGGCCCGGCCTGCCAACCGTCGGTCGCCTTGCCCGATTGGTAGACGTCGCGCACGATCAGGAAGCCCTCGCGGGTGAGAACGGCTTGGCGCGTCCAGCGGCTGCCGCGGCCGAAATAATCGCCGAAGGCATATTGGCCGAAGCAGTCGCCCTTGCGGTTTTCGGCCCGCAATGAGTCGCGGTCGAGGCTTCCGCCGCGCATCGGCCCGGCGGCATCGATCGGAAATTTCAAGCCCGGTTTCGACACCATCAAGGAATCGTAGGCGCCCGAACCGCCCGGGATGTCGTCGGTGTATTTGCCCGCGGTGCCGAGTAACTTCGCGCCGTCGGCGCAATACTCGTACAGCGTGCCCCAAACTTCCGGCGGGTTGAGGTGGCTGCCGGTGCTGTCGTAAACGAAAAACGACGCAAACGGCTTGCCCGACGCGCGGCCTGGCGAAAGATAGAGCCGCTCTGGGATCTTGCGTTTCAACGGGCTGATCAATCCGACCGCCGACTTGCCGGCCGGAATCTTCGGACGGATACCCCGGCGGTTGAACCAGGCGAATCGTTGATCGTAAGCCGCGAGATACTCGGGCGAGACCTTGCCGCCCGGCGGTCGCCCGCCGAGGAGCACCTGTTCGGCGGCCCAGAGAAATTCCGGGTCTTTGAAGTGCTGAGCCATGCGATACCAGAAATGTCCGTCGCGGGCCGGCTGCTCGACCTTATAATACCCTCGGTTCCACGGGTCGGCGTAAATCTCTTCCTGCCGGGCCTTGTCTTTCGGATAGGTGGCGCTGGCTCCGGAATTCGGATTCCCCCGCAACCCACCTCCGTGAACAAACCCCAGGCAGCGGCGGCCGATGGCATAAAGAAACTTTCGTTCCGTCTCGAACTTGCCCAGCTCCTCGGCCAAGTCGACCATGCCGTGCAGAAAGATCGGCCCATAAGGATAGTAGGTCCATTCTTTCCAATCGCCGAAATCAGAGAAATCTTTCCATATCCTGTCCAGCCAAGCGCGGGCTTGTTTCACCTGCGGGGCGCCGGGAAACAGCCGCAAGGCGATGGCGATGCCGCCGGCGTTGCCGAAGGCGTGGTTGGTGGCGTTTTGGTTCTTGGCCCGAAAGTCGATGAACCGCCGCTCGAGGCTCTGATGGACGATCCTTTTGAAGCGGGCCTGTTCCTCTTTGGTCAGCGCCCCGGCCAAGGTAAGTTCCTCATAGATACGCATCCGCGCCGCGCTGCCCCAACCGCCGTGATACCCGCCGCCGTGCAGGTCGCGCAGCACCGTGCGTCCGCCGACGTCAAGGACTCTCTCTCGTTTGTCGCCGCGCAGCGTCGTGAAAAAGATGTACAGCAGATCGCCCTCGCCCTTGGCTTGCAGTTTCGCGTGCCAATCCAGAATCAACCCCCGAAACACGGCCCGCAGAATCCGCAGCGCGTTCGCGTCCTTTCGCCCGCCATCCACATAGCGCGCCCGCAGCCGATCCCATCCCCACCAGCCGCGCGAAAAGGAATAGCTGCCCCGCGCGGCGAGCGATTCGCGCAGCGCCTTCTCCATGGCGTCGATGTTCGTGACATCGTCGTAGCTGGGTCGCGGGTGACCGGCCAGGATGTCTTCCTTTTCCTGTGCCTCCACGCTCGACGCATTCAGCCCCAGCCATCCGACGACCACAACTGCGAGTAACAAGTATCTTGGTTTCACGTCAATGTTCCTTATTGGTTCTGGCTGGAGTGTTTTTCAAACCGACGTCGGCATTCTAATCGTTCATTTTGGCCGGGTACACCCTCCAATTGCGGCTGCCCCTTGGCAGCTTGCCCTCGTGCATTGTATGTTTGACAAGTCATCGCAATTTGATGCATAACGGAAGGACGCGTCGGAGCCCGCTACGACCGGATCGTCACCCATAACACGAGAGATTTTGGCGGCATCGAACGGTTCGGCCCCAGCGTCGTCACGCCGCGGCATTTTCTCGAAGAGATCGGAGTCATTCCATGAGCACGTTGAGCCTGCGACTCCCGGAATCGTTGCATCGACAGGCCAGAAAATTGGCCAAGCAGGAGGGCATCTCCATCAACCAACTGGTAACGACCGCCCTGGCCGAAAAAATGTCGGCCCTCATGACCGGCGAATACCTCGCAGCCCGCGCCGCGCGTGGCGACCGGAAGAAGTTCGAGCGAGCGCTCGGAAAAGTCAAAGACCGGCTGCCGAGGGATGAGGATTAGATGGAGTGAAGTTTCGCATGCCGCCAATCCCCCCAGTCACCTCGGCCACTCGATCTTTTATCTAGCCCAGGCATTCATGCCTGGGACCGCGCAAGCCCGCCACCCCCGTCGTGAAACGCCGCAGGCGTTTCACTGGGACACGTTAGCCACGCCAAGAGACCGGGGCCATACACGGATGGCCCTTTTCTGCGTCCTCGGCTTGGCCCCCAATCCTTCTGATCCGCTTGAGTGGTCCGCAGATTTCGCAGATACGCGCAGATAAGAAACGCAGTAAACCGTCCACCGAACATCTGCGTAAATCTGCGATCATCTGCGGACAAGCTTCGATACGAAGGAGGGAACGGGAGCAATGAATGGATGGCACCAAGTTCCGCCGCTAGGATTTCGTTCTCTCAACCGGCTGCTAATCCTCTTTGAACCGTGTTCCTTTTGCGTTGCGGCTTCGGGTTCGTTGCCGTCGCAAACTTCGGCGGGCGCGAAAAGGGCAGCAGAGCAGCGGCAACACCATTGCAAGCAAGGCGAACGTGCTTGGTTCCGGGAGGATAAACACATTGGTGCTGAAGGCGCTTCCGTCAGAAAACCTCCCACCGGAAGTCGAAAGGGAGCCGTGAGAGCCGACGATGTCCAGAAAGGCGACTTCGTAGGCGCCTGCCGGCAACGGCGCGGCCGGAGAGAAGATTGCATCAAACGTCATACTACCAAAATCAAGCGTTGAACTGACGTTAGGCGGCGGCGAAAGCGTCGACGGTGGAAAGGCAAGTGCCCAACGTGTCAAGTCGTCATGCCGATCACCTGAATCGATGGATAGGTGAAGCTCCGCCACAGGCTTGTCTGTCGAGATATTGAACACATCTACGTGTCCGTTTTCCCCCTCATCGAGAATTGCTACAATCTCAAAGCAGAAACCGTTGTCGCACAACTGCGCATGCAAAACAGAAGGGAGGCAGGAGAGAAACAGAACGACCGCGCACATATGGAAGATTTGCTTTGGCATCACGGATGTTCTCCTTATGGTTACGGGGTCTTCAATTTCGATGCACACACCGCCGGGTAGGACTTGCAACGGTTGCCTATCCACTACGCGATTCCTTTTCGACCCAACGCCGAGACGATTGTACCGTCCCTGTGTCGGGCGGTAAAGGAGGGGTGATCGCCGGATCGTGGATTCGATGTTGGGAGCCATAACGTCCGCGCAGGCGGCATATGGCGAAATTAACGCTCTTGCCCCGATCTGCCGATCTTCGCTATACTACACGTCTGTATACTATTTCTCTTTGCCTTCCCAACGGAGCCTTTCGCATGGACGTGGCGGCGTTTTTGGATCGGGTTCGCGCGGCGGACTTTTATGACGGGCAACTGGCGCATGTCGAGGTGTTGCCGGAGCGCGGCGGGCGATTCGACGAGCCAGGCAAACCGCTGCCCGAGGCGCTGCGGCGCATGCTGGCGGCTCGCGGGATTGAGGGGCTGTATTCGCATCAGGTGGCGACGCTCGAAGCAGCCCGCTCGGGGCGCGACGTCGTCGTGGTGACCGGTACGGCCAGCGGCAAGACGCTTTGTTATAACTTGCCGATTCTTGAGGCGTGTCTCGATGACCCCGAGGCCCGGGCGCTGTATCTGTTTCCGACCAAGGCGCTGGCCCAGGATCAACTCAAGGGCTTGTTGGAATTGCTCACGGCCGATGAAGATCTGGCCGAGCGAATCCGGCCCGGCGTGTTCGACGGCGACACGCCGACGGCACAGCGGCGGCGGATCAAGGCCGAGTCGGCGCTGGTGCTCTCGAACCCCGACATGCTGCACGCCTCGATCCTGCCGTATCACTCCAAGTGGGGACGATTTTTCAGCGAGTTGCGGTTCGTGGTGATCGACGAGGTACACACCTATCGCGGCATCCTGGGGGCCAACGTCGCCTGTGTGCTGCGGCGGCTGCGGCGCATTTGCGAGCATTACGGCGCCGACCCGATCTTTCTGGCCGCCAGCGCCACGATCGCCAACCCGGGCGAGTTGACTTCGCAGTTGATCGGCCGCGAGGTGGAGGTGATCGACGACGACGGCTCGCCCCGCGGACGAAAATACTTCGCGCTGTGGAACCCGACGCCGCTGGGCAAAGATCATTTGGCCCGCCGCAGCGCGACCGACGACGCCGTGCAATTGATGAGCGAAGCGGTCGAGCAGGACGCCCAAGTGTTGGCCTTCACCCGCACGCGGCAAGCGGCCGAGTTGATGCACCGGTTCGTGAAGGACGAATTGGAACGCCGCCACTCACCACGAGCCAAGGAAGTGCGGGCGTATCGCGGCGGTTATCTGCCCAACGAGCGGCGCGAGATCGAGCAGTCGCTGGCCTCCGGCAAGCTGCGGGCCGTGGCGACGACCAACGCGTTGGAACTCGGCATCGACATCGGCTCGCTCGACGTGGCGCTGTTGGTCAATTACCCCGGCACGATCGCCAGCACCTGGCAGCAGGCCGGCCGCAGCGGACGGCGGCACGAGGAGAGCTTGGCGGTGCTATTGGCCGGCAACGATCCGGTCGATCAATACCTGCTGCGCCATCCCGAGTATTTCTTCCAGCAGCCGCCCGAACATGCGGTGGTCGATCCGGAGAATCCTTACGTGCTGGCGTCGCATTTGAAGAGCGCCGCGTTTGAGTTGCCCTTGACCGAAGAAGACGCCGCGCGGTTTGGGCCGCTCGCCTTGCAGATCGCCGAATTGCTGTGCGATGCCGAGGAGCTGTCCGAACTGGACGGCAAGTTCTATTTCTCAGGCGGACGTAACCCGGCGATCGACGTGAGCCTGCGTCACATGAGCGACGACACGTTCAGCATTGTGCTCCGTAGTGAGAAACCGCGCCAGGGCGATCCGCCGCCGGTCGGCCGCGTCGGGCCGGGCCAGTCGGATCAGCGGCACGAGGTAATCGCCAACGTCGACGCGATCAGCGCGCCGGAACTCGTCTATCCCGAGGCGGTTTATCTGCACGCCGGCGAGTCGTATTTCGTCCGCGAGTTGGACTTGGAGGGCAAGGTCGCTTACGTCGAGCGACACGAGATGGACTATTACACCCAGGCGGTGTTGGAGAGCAGCGTATTGATTACCAAGGAGCGGACCACCAGCGGCGCGGTTCCGTCGGCCTCGCTGGCCTACGGAGAAGTCGACGTCACTTGGCAAACCGTGGCCTTCAAGAAGATCAAGTTCGAAACCCGCGAGAACGTCGGTTACGGGCAAGTCGACATCCCGGCCCAAACGCTTTCGACCACCGCGTTGTGGCTGGCGCCTGACGACGACATCCGTCGGCAGATGAAGGCGACGAAGCTGCGGACCAGCGAAGGGTTGGTCGGGCTGCGGAACCTGGCGGTGGTGGCCCTGCCGATGATCGCCATGTGCGACAGCCGCGACTTGGGCGGCGTGGTCGACAGCAAAAACCTGGGCCGGGCTGCGATGATTCTCTACGACCGCTACCCCGGCGGCTTGGGTTACAGCGAGAAGGGCTTTCATCTGATCGACCGCCTGCTGGAAGTTTGTCACCAGATGGTCGCCGAATGCGAGTGCGAAGAGGGCTGCCCCAGTTGCGTCGGCCTGCCCAACCTGCGCCCCGCCATCCACAGCGACCCCGATCTGACCCGCGGCTATCCGATGCCGAACAAAGCCGCGACGTTGCGGTTGGTGGAGTTGTTGATGGGAGTGGGGGAGGAGATGGGAAGCCGGCTAAAGCCGGCTGACGATAAGTCTGGGCGAGCCATGCAGACCACCGGCTAAAGCCGGCGGCTAACGGGGAGCCGGCTGAAGCCGGCAAGAGTGAACCCCTTTGATTTGTGACGCCCAGAATCAGAACCAATAAATGACCAGACATGCAGGCCCTCGACAGCCTGACCGTTTCGATCCTGGCGAATTGCCGGCTTCAGCCGGCTCCCCCGTCAGCCACCAGCTTTAGCTGGTGGATCGGAGAGCACCAACTCCCTCCTTCGTCGAGCCGGCTTTAGCCGGCTTACTTTGGAGCATCAGCGAGTAGGGTAGGTACGATCAATGATCGAACCACGTTCGACTACAAGAAAGCTCGCAGCTAGCAGTGGCGGTTCTCTGTTGACCTACGATCGTGATTTCGAGAAGATTGCTCCTCACTGTGGCTTGCAGTTGTATATTGCCGATTGATTCGAACCGATGCTCACGGACGGAATTCGCGCGCGACTGGCTGATCTGAACCGCGAGGCATTGCCTGGCGCGCGGGCGGTCGTGATCGAACCTGCTCAAAAACGTCAAAACCTGCGCCGTCGTAAAACCTCGCTGGAGGACGTGGCTCCCGGGCGAGAAATCGAAAACGACTCCGGCACGTACTATCTCATCGAGCAGCCGCTGGAGCAGCTTTGGCCGCTGGCGGGTCGGTTTATTGAAGACAAACTGCCGACGTTACAGCGCGATGCCACGGACGAAAATCCTCCGCGCCCCGAACTGGCCGCCTTTGCCGAGCATTTCCCGCGGCGGGTGATGTACTTGGACCTGGAAACTTGCGGCTTTGCCGGCTCGATGGTGTTTCTGATCGGGCTGGTCTGCTGGGACGGCGGGCGGCTCGTACTGCGGCAGTTGTTCGCCCGCGACTATTCGCAAGAGGCGGCCATCATGCAGGCGCTCTGGCAGACGGCCGCCGAGTGTCGGGTGCTGTCGACTTTCAACGGAAAATCGTTCGACTGGCCGATGATCCACGACCGCAGCACCGTGCATCATCTGGGGATTGACTGTCGAGCGGGTGCCACTGCTGGCTCGCCCAGCGGTGCCAACGTGACGCTTGGCCCCCGCGACCCGCGTCCCGAACTGGTCCACTTCGATCTCTTACATCACAGCCGCCGGCGTTGGAAAGAGACGCTGCCGAATTGCAAGCTGCAAACGCTGGAGCGTTTCATCTGCGGCCGGCGCCGCAGCGGTGACATTCCCGGCGAGGCGATCCCGGCCGCCTATCATCAGTTCGTCCGCAACGGCGACGCCCGAGGAATCAAGGCGATTCTGCACCATAACGCGCTCGACCTGGTCACGCTGCTGCAGCTTTCGCTGGAGATAGTCGTTGTTCGCTCCGCGAACGAAACGTGAAAACCGTTGTTCGCTCCGCGAACGAAACGTGAAAACCGTTGTTCGCTCCGCGAACGAAACGTGAAAACCGTTGTTCGCTCCGCGAACGAAACGTATCGTTCGCGGAGCGAACAACGACTATCTTTAGCTACCCGTGAATGTAACTCTTCAGGTAGTGATTCTCCTGCGTCAGCGCATCGTGCTGTGCTTTGACGACGTCGCCGATGGAGATGATGCCGGCGAGTTGGCCGTCTTCGATAACCGGCATGTGGCGAAATCGATTGCGGGTCATCAGCCCCATGATTTCCGCGACCGAATCATCTTCGCGGACGGTCATCACGTCGGTCGACATGGCCGAGGCAACGTCGAGTTGATCGAGCGATGCACGGTTTTCGGCGCAGGTCCGCAGGATGTCGCGCTCGGTGATGATCCCCAACAGCCGCCGCGAACCCGGCTCATCGACGACCACCAACGATCCGCAGTTATGACGGACCAACTGATCGACGACCTCTTGCAGGGTCGCCTCGGGCTGGGTTGTGTAGACCTCGCGTCCCTTGGCACTGAGAATGCTGAGTAACTTCATGGCCGCTGCCCCTCTTGAAAAGAGTCTTCCGGAACGAAGAGTCGGACCACGCATCCATGCGCCCGATTGAGCGAATCCAGGTGAATAGATTTCTCAGTATAATGTGGATGTATGCGATAGGTCAAAGTCGGTTTGCAAAATGGGTTAGCGGTCCCCCCGGTGGGCGCGGCGGGTGAACGTGTCCGACGGCGTGCTAAAGTGCTGCGGCTAAAGTCTTTACGTGCGAAACGATCGGAATCGACAAACGTAACCGAAGGCGGCGAGCCGCGGGCGTTAGCCCGGGGGTATTACATCCTCGACCGACCGATTTACAATGCGAGGCCGAATTACCGACAGCCTCACGACCGCCGCTCGCCATACATAACGACACAATCGAGTCGCGTTATCTGGCCGGCGTTTCGGCCGCTTGCAGCTTGCGAAACGACAGATCGGTCGTCGGGTCGTGACCTTGGATCATGATGGTGCCGGCAGCGGTTCGCAGGCCGCGGCGCGGATTGTCGTGCGGCTTGCGCGGGTCGGTCCAATCGCTCACCGGGTAACCATTGACCCAGGCGGCCATGTGTGGGCCGTCGGCGATGAGCGTCATGGAAAACCACTTGAAGTCGTCGGCCATCACCGCACGGGCGTTTTGGCGGCGATAAAATCCGCCGGTTCCGCAATCGATCGGCTTGCTGCGGTCGCCGTCTTTGTAGCCGTTCTGAATCTGGCACTCGTAGCCGTTCATGGTTTGCCCAGGAATGCAGCGAAAGAAGATGCCCGAGTTGAGATGCTTGCCGTTGGCGAAGCATTCGAGTTGTAGCACGAAGTCGGCGTAACTTTTCTGGGTTTCGAGTTGTCCTCGGCCGTCCTTGACGTTGAGGTGGCCCGCCTCGTTGACGCTGAAGACGCTTTTCATGTTGGGATAAGTTTTCCAGCCGGTTAGGTCTTTGCCGTTGAAGATGCTTGCCAAATTCAGCGGTTTGATCTTAATGTTGCGAAATTCGACTTTGCCGCTGTTGAGCTGCAGGCCGATGTGTCCACGTCCCAAAGGCTTGGGGTCGGTGTAATCGAGCACTTGCCGGCCGTCGATCTTGACCACGAAACGGTCGCCGCGGGCAGTGACTTCGAACGATTGCCACTCGGTCGTGTCGTGCCGGCCTTCGGCCTTTTTGCGTCCTACGAAGCCGCCGGTCGGAAAGGGATTGGTGCCGGTATCGGCGATGTTCAGTTCGTAGCAGTCAACGGCCGGGTTCTTAGGACTCGCGGCGGTGCGCAAGAAGATGCCGCTGTTGGTCTCCTTGGCGCTGCGGAAGTCAACCTTCAGCAGATAGTCGGCAAACTGCGTCGTCGTGTTGAGCAGACTTTTCTTACCAGACGTGACGACGATCGCGCCGTTTTCTACCCGCCAGTCAGCCTTGCCGTTGGCCTTCCACCCGAACGTCGTCTTGCCGTCAAACAGCAGCAGCCAGCCGTCGGCCAGTTCCGTCTTGGTAAGTACATTGTGCCGCTTGCCGGTTTTGCCCTCTTCGGCGGCAAGCACATTTTTCACCCCGGCGACGACGACACAACACGCGAAGAGTAACAACACGATTCGATGGCAAGATGACACGGCGAGGTTCCTTGGTTGGAGGCAATTTGCCTAAGAATGTGATTGAATCTCACACTATAATACGATATCTCACGCCATCATGGTCATCTCACACCATTATGGTCGCCAATTCGGCAGGGAATGGCAAGAGAGGCCCCCTCGGCTGCCCAAAGCGCCTTTTCTCCGATTGGCCTTGCCGCTGGTCGGCCGGCTCGGTACAGTCCCGCCGGCTTTTTGGCCCCCGTTTTGCGTTTCCTAGGCGTTGCTGCGAGAAAGGTGCGAAATAGCATGTCGCAAGAATCCCGACTCATCTGTCCGTGGTTGTCTCTCCTTCCGGCACGGTCGGCCGCTCTGGCCCTGTTTGTCGCGATTCTGCTCGCCGGCGGCTGTAATTCGTCGGAAGACGCCGAAAACAATGACGGCTCCGGCGGCTCGTCGGCTCCGCAAGACGGCGATCCGGCCAACGGAAACCTGGACGGTTCGGTCGATCTCGGCCTTCCATACCGCGACGGAAGCACAAGCGAAACAGCCAAGAAGTTGGGCGACTTGTTCGCCGAAGCGCGACAGCCGAAAGACCTCGACAAGGAACGGGAACGCTACGCGATGCACTTGCTGCGCAGCGCGGACGAAAACGAGCGCAAAGGTTATTTCGACATCGCCCGAGAAAATCGAGAGGAAGTAGTGCGCATCCGCAAGCTGCTTTACGGTGACAATTCGTGGCAGGTCACCAGCGCGCTGGTTGATTTGGATCACCATAAATGGTACGCCGCCCTCAGCGACGATCAGCGCAGGGTGCTCGACGATTCGTCGGAACTGGAAAGAAACGCCGTCGATTTCTACAACAAGGGAGAATATGCCAAAGCCACCAGCGAGGCGCTCCAGGTGCTCCGAGTGTGGCAGGACCAGGGCGGCGAGGGGCAGGTGCATTACGCCTTCTTGCTCTACGTTCTGGCCGGATACCAGCAACGCCAGAGTGATTTTCAAAGGGCCGAATCGTATCATCTGGAATCGGTCAAACTATTCGGTGCCTTGCTCGGCGAGCATCACCCCGATTATGCGTCGGTGTTGGATAATCTGGCGGTGATGTATCAGGACCAGGGACATTTCGAGTCGGCCAAGCGGAATTTCTTGCAAGCCAACGAAATCCGGGCCGAGACGCTGGGCACCGAGCATTTCGGATATGCCCTGGGGCTCAACAATTTGGCCGCACTCTACCAAGACATGGGCGAATTGGGAGCCGCGGAACCTCTGTTCAAACAGGTTCTCGACATCCTTGGCCGGCACGAAGCGGTCGGCGAGCAGCATATCTACTACGCCGCGGCGCTGAAGAACATCGCCGTGGTGCGCCTCGAAAGGGGCGATTTAGACACGGCCCAATCACTTCTGACCCGCGCCATGAAGATCCACAAAAAAGCCCTGCGCGGCGTGAAACACATCAACTACGCCATTGTCTTGCGCGTGATGGGACGAATCGAACAGCAGCGTCGTGACTACGCCAAAGCCGAGGGCTTGCTGCAACAGTCGCTGGGCGTGCTCGGCAGATCGGCCGCTCGGAGAAATCCGGCATACGCCAAAACGCAGCTCATCTTGGGGCAGGTTTATCTGGCTCAGGGAAAATACGAGGCGGCCGAGTCACCGCTCAAAGACTCGCTCGCTAACATGCAGATTCTGCTCGGCCCGAAGCATCCCAAGCTGGCCCGCAACCTCAACTCCTACGCCGAACTGTTGCGAAAAACAGGACGCGCCGGCGAGGCCAACACGCTCGAAGCTCGGGCCCGCGAAATCGAGGCGCTGATGTCACGCCAACCGGGATCGACGACTCTACGATAGCAGGCTGCCGGCATTGATGACGATGAGCGCCGGCGTAACCAAGGGAAACCGATCGGCGGGGTTATCATCTCGAAACGGAAGTAGCATCGTCTCTCAGTCGTTGATCGCTCCGCGATCGAAGCGTTTCGTTCGCGGAGCGAACAACGACTATTCTGATCTAGTGCGACCCGCCCAGCACGCCGCTGGGCAGGGGAACGCCCTTGATCTTTCCTTCGACCACCAGTTTCCGATCGACGAACCCCTGGAATTTGCACACGATCACCGCTCCGCGGCGCAGCCTGATTCTCTGCAGCACGATCACCAGCCGATCGCCAGGCACCACCGGCTCGCGAATGCGGATGTCTTCCATTCCGCCCAAGGCGATGTCGTCCGCTCCCAATAGATCGAACTTCTTGGCAAAGTAGCCGGAGAGCTGGGCGGCCGTCTCGCACATGACCACGCCGGGCATCAACGGCATGCCGGGCATATGGCCGCGGATCCAAAATTCTTGGTCGGTGACGTTCTTATAACCGACGCAGATAAACCGCTCGGTGTCTTCAAAAACGACCGCGTCGAGCTGTTCCATTTCGAATCGCTGCGGATTGTAGCGACGGATTTCTTCCGGCCCAGACACAATACGATCGAGGTCGTACTCGGAGAATTCGAGGATGAGTTCTTTGCCGGCCAAACTGCGTTCCTCGGTTTGTAGGCCGCGACTTGCCGCGGCGACATTGAGCAGGGTGCGCCACGGCAAGCCGCGGCCTACGGAACTTGTCCGTCGAAATCCAGACGTGATTCCTGAACGATTCTCAGGTCTTCACGCGGTGGCGTTTCTGCTTGCGAACCTTGCTGCTGGCGGGGCGCTTGCCGTGATTGGCGGCGTTAATCTTGCGTTTTGGCTTGGCCATCGGTCAGATTTCCTCGATTCGATTGGGCAGAGCGGACAATTCCCGAGCGGCCCAGAATAACAGGAAATCGGCCGTTTGGGAAGGTACTCAACCGAACTGAATCGCCAGCAGCATCTCTTTCACGGCCGTCATCGGAATCTCATCGCGCTCGACGGCCCGCGACGACGACACGAAAACCGGCCCCTCGCCGGCCTCCTTTCCGGGCGTCGGCAGCCGGCCGTGGCTGCCTTTGATGAGCGCTGCGTCGAGGCTGATGACGTCCATGGTGTAGCGAAAGCCGAGCATCTTTTGCACCAGCCGGCGGGCCACGCGCAGCTTCGGCAGCGACAGGGCCGGGTCGATCAGCAACTCCAGCGGATCGTAGCCCGGCTTGCGGTGGATGTCGACCGTGCGGGCGTAATCGGGGGCGAGCTGATCGTCGAGCCAGAAATAATAGGTAAACCACGCGCCCGGCTCGGCCACGACGACCAACTCGCCGGCGTTGGCGTGGTCGATGCCGGCCTCGTGCTGGGCGGCCCGATCGAGGACTTGTTGGATGCCGTCGGTGTCGCGGAGCAATTGCGCGACCGCCGCGACGTCGTTGTTGTCTTGAACATAAATGTGTGCCACCTGATGATCGGCCACGGCGAAAGCCCGCGATGCCCCGCAGTCGAGCGTCTCCCAACCCAGCGGTTCGCGGCGGACGACGAGATATCCGTGCTCGCGTAGCACTCGATTTACGTGAATCGGCATGTTGACCGACGCGATCGCATATTCACTGAGCACGACCACCTCGGCGTTTCGCTGCCGGGCCGCATCGATCAGCTTGCCGGCCTCGACGTCGACCAATCGCAGGTCTTCACGGATTCGCGCATCGTCCGGTCCGAGTCGCTGCAAGTTGTAATCGAGGTGGGGCAGATAGGCCAGCGTCAGCGTCGGATCGTGTTGCCGCATCACCTCGACCGTGGCCTCGGCGATCCAGCGCGTGCTGCTGATGTCGGCCCCCGGGCCCCAGAACTTCAGCAGCGGAAAAACGCCGAGCTGTTGTTGCAATTCATCGCGCAGCTCGGCCGGATGGCTGTAACTGTCGAATACCTTGCGCCCGTCGGCCGGATAGCTGGGCCGCGGCGTCATCGACCACTCGAGCGGCGCGTACATGTTGTACCACCAGAACATCTTGGCGGTGGTGTAATTCGGATCGCGCCGCCGGCCGGCCTCATAGATCCGCTCCCCCTGGACCAGCCGGTTCGACTGCCGCCAGAACAGCACTTCGGCCAGATCGCGAAAATACCAGCCGTTGGCCACCGCCCCGTGATCGCGCGGCAGCAGCCCGGTCAGCATCGTCGACTGGGCCGTGCAAGTCACCGCCGGCAGCACGGTTCCCAGCGGCCGGGCGAAGCCCTCATCGGCCAGCCGGGCGATGTTGGGCGTGTCTGGGCCGATCAAATCGTGCGTCAGACCGACCACGTTGATAACGACAAGGGGCTTGGGCATGGGCGATTCGTGGTTCAGTAATCGGTCGTCTTCGGTGATGCTGGAGACTGGGGGCTGGGGATTCGGAATGGCCCCAGTCCCCAGCCTCCCGCGCCCTTTATAGCCGCTGCGCCGCCGACCGGCAAAGGCCCTGAAAATCGCCGGCGGCCAAACCCGGCAACACTTCCTCTCGCCACCGGGGTTTAGTGGGGTTCCGCCCGACGCTGAAAAACTCGTCGGCCGCTGGAATGGCGGGCGGCGGTGCCTTACAATCCAGCGGGGCGTGCGAGACGAACGATCGGTCCATTTTCCGTTTCACTTTTTTTGAGGAGTCCGTGATGAAACAAGTATTTGCATTGGCAGTGGCCGCCTTGACGCTGGCGATTTTCGTCGACGCGGCGCAGGCCCAACGACGCGGACGCGGATTTGGCCGCTCGCTGATCGGCATCGAGCAGGTCCGCAAGGAGTTGAAAATCACGGACGATCAACAGGCGAAATTGGAGGAGATTCAGAAGAAGCAGACCGCTGCGCGGCGGGAGTTGTTCTCCGGCATCCGCGACCTGCCGCGGGAAGAGCAGCGGGCAAAGTTCACCGAATTGCGCGGCAAGTCTGAAGAACTCAACAAGAAGTTCACCGCGCAGACCAACAAGGTGCTCAACGCCGACCAAAAGAAGCGCTTGCAGGAGATTACGATTCAGGTCCGCGGCGGCAGCGCGCTGTCGAGCGGCGACGTGGCCAAGGCGCTCGGCCTAAGCGACGAGCAGACAAAGAAGCTGACGGCTATCCATGCGGAATACCGCACCAAGTCGCGCGAGTTGTTCCAGGGCGACCGCGAGGGACGCCGCGAGAAGTTCGCCGCCCTGCGGAAGGAAACCGACGAAACACGGCTGGCCGTGCTCAACGCCGACCAAAAGGAAAAATTCGGAAAAATGAAGGGTAAGAAGTTCGAACTAGATCGCTCGGCCGGCCGCCGCGGCGGAGGCAACCAGAATCGACGTCGTCGTCCCGATGCGTAAGCGTAACGATTGACGTAGTCTTTCCAGCGGCGCGGTGACCAAATAACGGGTCGCCGTGCCGCTTTTCTTATGCACTTGAAATCGCTAGGAGAAGGTCGTTACCGTAGATGGGCTGCGAGTTTGTCATCTCGATGAAGCCACAGCGGGGCGCGTGATTGCCAATAGCGGTATCCGTCGACTTCCTGGACGGGTCTTGGATACTCAGCGATCAGTACTGGATACCGAAAACTGACATGCTGAATGCAAAACCAACAGCTACCACACCGTCGGCACGATCTTGCTGGCGACAATCTGCGCGTCCCGCGTGAGGCAGCTTGCGTTGAGACGATGCGCCGCACCGACGATCATGCGATCGTGCATTTCGGACACGTCTCGGTGGTCGTCGAAATCCAAAACATCTTGAGGCGTGAAGGGCACAAATACGAACAGCCCGCTCTGCTGAATGTTTCGAAACTCGTCGGAAAACTCCAGCGGACGGCCCACTTTTTCATTCAAGAAGAATAGCTCGGCAAGGACGATCGCTGGAACGAAAAGAATTGCTTCGCCATTAACGCCGGAGGCGAACGCGTCTCGTGCGCGTTGTCCCAAGCGCGGCGACGAAGTCAGATACCAAAACATGGCGTGCGTATCGACCACGAAGCGGTTCATCGCTCGTCCCCGCTCTGTCCCTCAGAGCGCACTTCCGCAAGCGCCGCGTCCACGTCGAAGTCGGCCGGGAATCGACCGTTCCAGATTCCCGCCAGATCCTTCCGGCCATTCTCGGACGATCCGGCATGCACCTGTTGAGCGAGATGCTCCAACAGCAACAACTGATCGGAGGACGATAACTGCATCGCCAGTTGTTCGATGTCGCTTAATAAGACGTTTTCCATCGCGAAACCCCGCCAGAAAAACTCGCAGGCGCGCTGTCCAAAACGAACGATACTCGCAAGACACGGCCTACGCTTCCTTTTATCTCGCCGCGGCCACGCTGTCAAGCGCGGGGTGCCCGTCCTGGCTTGTCCAGCACTGCTGCAAGCCGAAGTGGTTCGTAGCATCAGTTAATGGAGTCGAATGGCGCACCAGTCAAGCCGTCAAATCCCGACGATCGTAGTCAGCGTTCACGCAGTTACGGGAATTGCTGGGCAAGCCAGCAGTGGCATCCGGCGGACACTATGTTACGCTACGCCCTTCAACCACGAAGTGGTTAAACACCACAGCCTGGGGTCGCGCAGCGCACCCCGGGTCACCGAGCCACCCAAACCATCGTAAACCCCGCAGGGGTTTCACCACGTTTGGTTCCTCTTACTTGGCGAGTACGATGCTTGATCTTACGAAACTAGCACTGGACTCTTTGCCATCGCGGGAAACCGACGACATCGAATACAAGTCGAGTCAGACGCCGGAAAACGAACTCAAACACAAGATTCAGCATGCGGCTTCCGCTTTCTGGAATTCAGGTGGCGGCGTTCTCTTGGCTGGTGTCAACGACAAAGGCTCGGTTGATGGCGGTATCAACACGAACGTCGGCAGGCAGACACGCGATGACTGGCTAGCTCAGATTCTAACCTCGATCCGACCTACCGGCCGGTATACCACTCGCGAGTTTACGTCACAGCATCATTCGTCCATCGCCGTTGGTAAGTGCGTATTCGCCGTTCAATTCTCTCCAAGTTCGGCGATTCCACACCAGTCTTTCGACCACAAATACTATATCCGTGCTGGCGCGCATACTGTTTCCGCATCCCACGACATCGTTGAGGCGCTACATGCCAAACGACACTTCAGAAATCCACGGCTCGTTCACCTAACTCGATTGGTCCCTTTCGCACGCGAATCGGATTTTCTTCACATCGAGATTATCGCCGCAACAGATGCCGTTGCTCTTGACGTTGAAATCGACCTATCCCCTGCACCGCTAGCAGAAGGTTTTCTCAAACTACCACTTCTGGTCCCAATAATTGATCGGAATCATTCGTTTGAGTTTCGATTTGAGGATCTCAAGAAGACGCGGATTCGTTCTACGCTGGAGGTAAAATACCGAGTTATGAAAGACGACATTTATTCATACAGCGCACAAGTCGACTCATCTAACTGCATGTCGCAGTGGAATACTGGTTCAGGCGCATTTGGAGAAATCACCCGTAGCATAGACAGCCTCGCACACATAATCGAAGGAAAAGATATTGAGCCGCGATTCAAGTAGGTTGAGGCACAGGATGTTTTTTGACGCGAGTGGCTGGCATTTGCGTACTGTCATGCTGGGAAGGACTCGATCAATTACTTTCACAATTGCGATTTAGAGAATTGAGTGAGCAATGGGTCGCTGGCCCTCGGTAAGTTAAGTTCATCGCAATACTCACCGGCGGCTAGCGCCGTGCCGCTCACATGCAGCGACAATTGATCGAACGGCCCCGGGCATAACCTACGCCATCCCGCGCCGGCGTAGCTCCGCCAACACGCCTTGCACGATCGTCTCGACTTGCTCTGGATCGACCGGGCCGGAGCCGGCGGGGCAGCCGCCGAGGGGCTCACCGGTGAAGCCTTCTTCGGCTAACAGACACTGCAGGTTGTCGCTCACCGCGTCGAGTTCGACGCGCTGGTTGGGCGACATCGGTTGGCGGCCGACGCCGGGTTGGAAGCCGCGCAGACGTAGCGCCGCGCGGAAGCCTTCGGGGAATTCGGCCGTGTAGAGCATCGCGTCGAACAGCTTGAGCAGACGGTATTGCAGATCGCGGGCTTCGTCGATCTTGTGGGCCACGCTCAGGTCGTACAGCTTGCGGGTGATCTCCGGCACGACGCCGCTGGTGGCGTTGGTGCCGCCGTCGCAGCCGATCAGCAGCATCGGCATGAGCGCCGCGTCCCAGCCGGTCAGAAAACTGAACTCCGGCCGGTTGGGCCGCACCGCGGCGATCATGCGGATCATGTTCGGCAGATCGCCCGAGGAGTCTTTGATCGCCACGATTCGCGGGCATTCGTCGGCCAGCCGCTGAATCGTCGGCACGTCGATCGGCGAGGCGAACATCGGAATGTTGTAGAGCGTCACATCGACCGGCGTGTTGTCGCCGATCTCTTTGAAATAAGCGTAGACGCTCTCAGGGCTGAGCTTAAAATAATACGGCGCCACGATGGCCACCGCCCGCACGCCCAGCCCACAATAATACTCACACGCCCGCAGCGTTTCCTTAACATTGGCCTCGGCCGCCCCGGCCAAAATCGGCACCCGTCCGCGGGTCTGATCGACCACGATCTCGATGATCCGCCGGCGTTCTTCAACAGTGAACCGCAGAAACTCGCCGGTCGATCCGTTGGGATACAGCCCGTGAACGCCGTGGTCGATCAGCCAATCGACATAGCGTCGCAACTCGCCCTCGTTGATCTCGCCGGCGTCGTCGAGCGGAACGATGTTGGGAGTGAAGATGCCTTGCAGGCGTTCGGGGTGAGACATGGGGCGTAGAGGGTTGTGGTGTTGAAAGGGGTTTTCGACGGGTGGCTGGTGGCTGAGCTTGGCCTATCTGGCACGATCAAGTATAGCTTGGCGGAAGCGGGTGCAGGAAACGGGCGAAATGGCAGGTTTCTCTGAGGATGAGTGGCGGTTCGCCCCCGGTCGGGTCGTTTGGTAGAATAGGTGTGGATGAGGCCGGGGTGTCGATTCAAGATTCAACGCAATATCGAGTGTTCTTGTTCATGGCCAGTATTCTCCTGACTCCGGTCTTCTGGGCGATTCACTGGGGAATCGTGTTGCCAGCGGCGTTGATTATTTCGACGCCGTATATCTTGGTCGCGTCGCTATTTCGTCCTTCCGCATACCCTGGCAGAGTTTACAGTTATTACAAAAGCATTTGTCAAAGTTTTGCGAAGTTCTGGAGTGACGTCGGCTGGGAGTTTGCGCCGTGATCGCCTTCACTTTCCGATTGTCGCTAGGGTCCATCACCGTGGCGATGAAACTTCCGCCTGTTCATCCCGGCGAGATTCTGTTGCTGGAGTTTCTGGAGCCGCTACAAATCAGCCCGAAGTATGGGTATCATGAAGTCATGACTACGATCACGCTCGACGAAATCCAGCGAGATTTTCTCGGCTGCCTTAAACGGGTCGAGGCGGGCGAAACTCTCGTTATCGTCCAGGCCGATAAACCGTTGGCAGAGCTCAAACCCGTGGCATCCAATGGCACCCAGCCGCGACCGTCTGGACTGTGCGCAGGGGAATTTCGCACCCCGGACGATTTCAACGATCCGTTGCCTGAAGATGTACTGAAGCAATTCGACGGATCATGAAACTTCTTCTCGACACCCACGTCTTTCTTTGGTTTATCGGCGGCGACGCCCGCTTGTCGAGTCAGCTTGGGTCGAGCATTCGTGACCCAGAGAACGACGTTTACTTGAGCGTCGTCTCGGTATGGGAGGCGATCGTCAAACAGCAACTCGGAAAGCTTTCGCTGCCTGAGCCTGCCGAATCATATCTCCCTAAGCAGCGCCGACGACATCTCATCGCGCCGCTACCGTTGGACGAAGAGAGCGTCGCACAATTGGCGGGTCTTCCCGATCATCATCGTGACCCGTTTGATCGAATGTTGATCTGCCAAGCAACGCACTGGGGGTTGACCATCGCTACCGAAGACGCGCAGATACGCGCCTATCCTATTCCAGTCTATTGACGACGGGGAGGGAGCGGCTTGGTCGATTATCATTAGGAGTTAAAAATGGTGGCAAAGAAACTTCCGCCTGTGCATCCCGGCGAGATTCTGATGCTGGAGTTTCTGGAGCCGCTGCACATCAGCCAGTACCGTTTGGCCAAGGATGTCAGTGTTCCGCCGCGCCGGATTAACGAAATCGTTAAGGGAACCCGATCGATTACGGCCAACACAGCGCTGCGGCTTGGCAGGTATTTCGGCACGTCGGAGCGTTTTTGGATGAATCTGCAAACGCATTACGATCTGGAACTGGAGCGGGATCGGTTCGGCAGCAGCCTGGCGGATGAGGTTCACGTGCTGGCTGAGGCGGAGTAGGCGATGAGACGCTCCCATAAAGCCGCGACCGTTGGTCGCGCCGACCTGGCGAGTTGACGTGGCGGGTTGACGACTTCGACACGGGTCACCGGGGCGCGACCAACGGTCGCGGCTTTATGGGGTGACCTACGTCAAATGCTCCTGCCGTAGCGCCGTCAGGCTCTCCAACGCCGGCTTGGCCTGGCCCTCGACATCGAACAGGCCGCCGTGGGGCAGGCCGTGGGTGCGGCGGTCGCGCAGTTGGTTCCAGATGATGCCTTGCACGGACGGCTTGGCGAGCAGCGCAGGCACGATGGCATCGACCCAGCGCCGCTGGGTCTCGACGCTCAGCCCGCCACCCGCCTCGTCGGCGATGACCGCCGCGGTGGGCCGCGACTGCTCGGGCGGCTGGCTGCTGCTGGGCATGGTGAGCGAGACGACGAGCGGCAGGGAGAGTTGGCCCCAATGGTCGATCAGCCGGCTAACGTCGAGCGCGTGTCGGGGAAGCGATCCGCCGGGATGATATGAGAGGTTCATTTCCAGCCCGATACCGGCCAGCCCCAACTGGGCTCGCACCAGCGTGTCGGCGAAGTGCAGGCCCGACATGTCGTGCGAGGTGTGTGCCATGTATTCGTTCCACGGCTGATCGAACGAGATGACGACCGGCGCCCGCTCGTCGATCGAACGAATGACTTCGATGGTGTGGGCGGCCAGCCGCAGTTTTTGTTCGTCGGAGAGCGAGAGCGTGCTGCCGACGTTGATCTTCGAGGCACACTGCCAGACGTTCACCTTGCCGACGTAACGCTTGACGACTGCCTCGACGTATTTTTCGACCAGCGACTTGATGCCCTCGAAATCGCCCTCCCACAAATACAGCCAGTCGGGCATCGCGCCGGGATCAAGCCGCAGCAGCGGGCCGCTACAAACTTTCAGGCCGTTCTTGCCGCACCAATCGATTTGGACGTCGCTGAGTGTCCAGTCGAATTCGCCCTGCCGGCTCTCGACCGTGCGCCAACAAAACGGCACCTGGCCGGTGTTGAAGCCCTTAACCACGGCCTCGGCGGTCGCCGCATCGAGCGACTTGCTTCCCAGGTCGACACCAAACAGCGTCGCCAGTTTGGGCATCTGACGATGGCGAATCTTCAGCGACTGTTCGACGAATGCCGTGGATGCTTCATCGATCACGTCCATAGCAACCCGCAGGCAGGCCTCCGCAAAATCGGAAGCAACGATCGGATCGTCTTGCGAGGTGGCCGCCCGGGCGAACGACGCCTGGGCTGCGGAGAGTTTCGCCGTGATCGGCTCGGGCGTTTCCAAACCGGCCGTCTCCCAATCGGCCAGTTGATTGCGAATTCGGTTCAGCGTGCCCCGGGCCAGTTCGACCGGCAACAGATAGGGCCGCTCGCGCTCGCAAAGCGTGGCGGTAGCCAGCGTCACCAGCCCGTGTCCCTCGACGCTCCAGGGGATGTTGAGCGATCCGGAATCGCTGGTGTCGCGCTCGATGTGCAGGCCGCCCGTGACCAGCCGGGCCTGGCTTCGCCAAGGATTGCCGTCGATGCCAACGAAATACGCCCACTGAGCGTGCTGCTCCGAAAGCAGCTTTCCCTCCGGCATGGAGAATCGCATGAGACCCATCGAGCAGTTATCCTGGCCGTAAAGTAGACGCGGCATCTTGCCGCGTCAGTAGGTGATTTCGCGATGCGAAGTCACCGGAAAGCGGCGCGACGCCGCTTCTACTTTCACCGATTGAGTCTACCGCAGCGGGCGGGGGCCTTCAACCGCCGCACGCGACCCTTTGCAACGCGATGCGGCTGGGCTACGATGCTTCTCTTATCGGGTGGCCGGTCATCATAGCCCGAAGCGTAAGCGAGGAAACCAACGGGTCGATGTCGCCACCTCGCTTACGCTTCGGGTTTTGACGCCCGGACTCCACGCCGACAAACTCCTTGGAAAGGAAGCCGCCATGTCCGCACAGGTCATCCTCAACACATCGCTCTCGAACCTGCCCGTTCGCCACGGTAAAGTCCGCGACATATACGACCTGGGCGAACAGTTGCTGTTGGTCAGCACCGACCGCATCAGCGCGTTCGACCGGGTGTTGCCCAACGGGATACCCGACAAGGGCAAGGTGCTCACCCAAATCAGTGCCTTCTGGTTCGATCTGCTCAAAGAGCCGAACCATCTGATCTCGACGCGGGTCGAAGATTTTGGGCTGGAAGACGGCATCGATCTGGAACCATTGCGGGGCCGCAGCTCGCTGGTTCGCAAGACCGACGTGGTGATGGTTGAGTGCGTGGTCCGCGGATATATCACCGGCTCCGGCTGGAAAGATTACCAGGCGAGCGGCTGCGTCAGCGGAATCGATCTGCCGCCGGGGCTGGTCGAAAGCGAGAAGCTGCCCGAGCCAATTTTCACCCCGTCGACCAAAGCCACTGAGGGACACGACGAGCCGATCTCGTTTGAGCAAGTCGTTGAAATGGTCGGACGAGAAACCGCCGAAGAGTTGCGCCGTCGCAGCCTAGACATCTACCAGCGCGGCGCCGAGTACGCTGCCAGCAAAGGCATCATCATCGCCGACACCAAATTCGAATTCGGCCGCGTCGACGACGAGATCATCCTCATCGACGAAGTGCTCACGCCCGACAGTTCGCGTTTTTGGCCCGCCGACCAATACGAACCGGGCCGCGGCCAGGCCTCGTACGACAAGCAGTTCGTCCGCGATTGGCTCGGCACCACCGACTGGGACAAAAACAGCGAGCCGCCCGCCTTGCCCGACGAGATCATCGCCAAGACCCGGGCGAAGTACATCAAGGCGTATGAGAAGTTGACCGGCGAGACGTTTACGGCGTGAGGTGCGCGACTGACACCCTTTATTCCTCCAATTCTCGCGCCTTTG
Source organism: Planctomycetota bacterium (assembly GCA_022564995.1). Taxonomy (GTDB): domain Bacteria; phylum Planctomycetota; class Planctomycetia; order Pirellulales; family JADFKK01; genus JADFKK01. The sequence goes on from JADFKK010000004.1 coordinate 60,665, forward strand.
AAAGCGCCGACGCCACGAGTCCCGCCGGCACGGAAATGATCCCTAAGCCAACGAGCAACACGGCGAAGGTGAATACCTTCCCGCCTGTCGTCACCGGATACACGTCGCCGTAGCCGACGGTCGTGAGCGTCGACACCGACCACCATAGACTGTGGAATACTGACGCGAACTTGTCCGGTTGCGCATCGTGTTCACAGTAGTAAATGCCAACGGCGGATAAGTAAAGCAAGAGCGCGGCTACACACAGAAAGAGAACCAGCTCTTCTTTGGCAATGAGAAGCGCTCGATGCAGTCGGCGGATCGCCTTGCTATAGCGAACCATCTTGAACGCCCGAAAAAGTCGTAGCAGACGAAATGCTCGAAGCGAGCGAAGGTCAATGCCGGAAGCCAAATAAAATGGCAGAATCGCGAGCAGGTCAACAATGCCAAAGAAGCTCAACACATAAGCCGTCTTTTTCTCCGCAACGATGACGCGCAGGAGATACTCTGCTGTGAAGATCCCAACAACGGCAACTTCCAGCCATCGCAGCCATTGTTGTTGCGTGTCGGATAGATTCGGCATCGTCTCAATTGAAAACGTCACCAGCGAAAAAACGACCAGAAATTGAATCGCCAAGTCGAAAACGCGACCCCACTTCGTATCATTCTCTTCGACGATTTGACGGAGGGTTGTTTTCATTACGTCCATCGCTCTTGTTAGTGCCCCATGCATGCCCTAGAATAACAGAATCGACGTAAGGTCGCCGCAGCAGCGGTGTTTTGCCGAAGCATAGCCTACGGACTATCGTTTCAGAAAGGCAGCCCCCCATGTCCTTTCGCTTCTTTCGCCGCATGAAGATCGCGCCCGGATTGTCGGTCAATTTGAGCAAGTCGGGAGCGTCGCTTTCGTTTGGCCCCCGTGGAGCCAAAGTGACGGTTGGACCGAGAGGCGTTCGCAAAACGGTCGGGCTTCCCGGTATCGGACTGCACTACACCGAACACACAGGCTACGGAAAGAAGCGACGGCGGTCTCGACCGTCTCCTCCGCTCGCACCAACAGTTCGTCCCGAAGATCAGTTGAATCTGGGATTCTTCAAACGGCTGGCCATTCCTCAGGGTGAGGAAGATTTCGTAGATGGAATGCGGGCCTTCGTCCGCGGAAATGAGACGGCAGCATACCGGCACTTCTGCAAGGCGGTTCATTTGGCGGATGCCGCATTCATGGCGGGAATACTGGCGCTGAAGCGGAAGCAATTCGACGAAGCCGAAAGATTTTTGCTTGCGGCAAAACACAACCAGTCACGATTGGGCCGTTACTTCCTCAAGTACGGCGTTGCGGCGTCAGCGACTCTTTCGATCACGAATGAAGTTTCCGCAGTCATTTCGCCCGACATTCGCAGTCTGCTGTTGGCTCTTGCGGAAATTCATCAACATCAAGGCAAACCAAAAGACGCCGTTGAAGATTTGAAGCAGCTTTACCGGCGTGACCGTAGCGATGTGTTGGTCCGGTTGTCACTGGCGGAGCTGCTGGTGGATGACTTCGGCGGAAAACGCAATGAGCAAACCGTGGTTCGGCTTGCCGAAGGTATCGAGAACGAATCAGAAGTCCATGCTGCCCTGCTGCTTTACAAGGCGAAGGCTTTACGGAAACTGGGGTTGCTGACGGCCGCGAGGGACACCCTGACGACCACTTTGCGACGGAAGAAGAATCGTTCCAACGACCTGCTCCGAGCGTTGCGTTACGAACGGATTCTAGTGTATGACGAGTTGGGAGAACCGAGGCGAATGCGGAACGAACTGGAGAAACTCTACGCCGTGGCACCCGATTACGAGGATGTGGCGAAACGGCTCGGACTGGGACACTGAAGTTTGTGCGGTAGGTTATGCTTCAGCATAACAGTACCCACGCAAGGCCGCCGCTGCCGCCGTGTTATGCTGAAGCATAACCTACTTTTTCGTTTGACAGCGCCGGCAATAAAACGTGCTGCGCTGGGCTTGTACGATGCGGATGACGGGCTCGGTTTTGCAGCGGGGGCAGGGTTGGCCTTCGCGGTCGTAGACTTGGTGATGGTGTTGGTAGCCGCCTTGTTGGTTCAGGGCGTTGCGGTAGGTGCCGTCGGAGAGGGTTGAGCCTTCGTGGGCGATGGCGTCGTTGAGGATCTGGCCGATGGCGGTTTGAATGCGCTGCCACTGCCGGGCGCGCAACAGGTCGCAGCGCTTGGCGGGATGGACTTCGGCCAGGTGTAGAATCTCGCTGGCGTATAGATTGCCGATGCCCGCCACGGCGCGTTGATCGAGCAGGGCCACCTTGATCGCGCGGCGGCTGGTGCCGAGTCGCTCTTGCAGTTCTTCGCTGGTGATCGCCAGGGCATCGGGGCCGATGCGCTCCGGGCTGAACACTTCGGCGAATTGCTCGGGCGACAGCAACCGCACCGAGCCCAGTCCGCGGCGATCCCAATAGAACAGCTCACCGGCGGGCGCATTGCTGAGCGCGAGCCGAAACCGCAGATGGTCGCGCGTCGGCGGATCGGCGAGCAGGACGAGGCCCGTCATTCGCGGCTCAAGCACGATCGCATCGCCGGAATCGAGCCGGACGATCACGCGCTTGCCCACGCGGCCAATCGAATCAACGCGGCATCCGACCACGCGGCGGCGAAAATGATCGATCCGCGGCGTAATCGCGATCGGCTTGCGAGGGCAGGGCGTGCGACACGCATCGTCGATCCGCCCGCCGACAATCGGCAGCAGGCCCCGCCGCATCGTCTCCACCTCCGGCAGTTCGGGCATAACGCTCCCCAAAGCCCCATTTTAGTGATGGGCCAATCAAAACCCGAAGCGTTAGCGAGGAACAGGACGGATCGCAGCCTCATCCTTGCTCACGCTTTTTGAGCTTGCGCATTTTTAGTCCCGGAGGGACGACATCGAATAGCCTGGGGCGCGAGCCCCAGGGATAATTATTCGATGTCGCCGCTCCGCGGCTGATTTGCGCAACTTCAAAACTTACGCTTCGGGTTACGATTTTCCTCGCTTACGCTTCGGGCTAGGACTTTCGACGTCGAAGCTTCGCGAGACCGTTTTCGTCTCGACGCGCCGCTCGATCGACTTGAAGACGTCGACGTCGAACGCCCGGCCGATGCTGTTACCGGCGCGGTCTTCCAGAATGGTGTCGATGACCAAATCATAACGCCCGGCGGCCCAAGCGGCGGCCGGCTTGAATTGCCAACGGGTTTCGCCGCGATCGACGGTGATCTTGCCCTGCAGCGGCTTGCCCTCGGAATTGACGACTCGCAGGACGCGGTGCAGCATGGCGTGATCGAGCGGTTCGGGGAATTCGACGACCAGCGATTTGCTGCCAGCGGCTGGCGGCGAAGCGAGCTTCCAACGCCTCGGGTCAGGCTGCACGTCGTCGGGTGGTCCGACTTTGAAGTGCTTTGCGAATCCCTTGGTCAGCCGATTACCCTTTGCGTCGGGCCAGCGGGCGTCGATCCGTAGCGTGTACGATTTGCCGGCCTCCAGTGACGGGCCGACGTCTTCGCGCGGCTTAAGCCCACGTTTGATGCGGCCCGGATCGATCAGCAGCGTGAGCCGGGTGCCGGAGTTGTCCCACAGCTCTTCGTCGAGTTCCAGGAACGGCAGGTCGACGATGTTTCCTTCGCCGCTTCCGTCGGCCCGCAGTAGCTTGATGTATTGGTAAACGTCGCCCTGCCGCATCGGGGCGGAAAAATGAAGGTAAAACTTGAGTAGATTTTCGGGCAGTTTATCGCCGCTCGGATAGACATGGGTGACGGTCGTCGTAGCCGAGGCACGCGGTTTCGGCAATGAGAAGCGTTTCACGATCGGCGTCGCATCGGCGTTGGCCGCCCCCGGAATCGCCCCGGGCGAGAACACGACCCGATACGCCAGGCCCTTGCGAAGCGGATACCGGGGCGTAAAGACGAGACGATCCCTTTGCACCGTGTATTCGCCCGTGACGGCCGGCAGATCAGTCGCCTCTCCGGTCCGCAGGCTGAGGAGTTGGTTCCACTGGGCGGTATTCCACTTGGCGGATTTCAACTTCGCGAGTTGCTTGGCGGATAGTCCACGGACAGTGACGACACGGCGGCTGCGGTCGTCGTTCGTTGGTTTTATTTCGATGCGATAGCGTGGTGCGGCGTTTTCGGAACATTCGATCGTCGGGCCGCTTGCGGCGAAGCAGCCCGAGGGCAGCAGCGCTGCGAAGAACAGTGCGAGGCCGATGACAAGCGTGGCACCGGCGTCTCGCCGGCGTTGCCGCGAGGCTCCACAGGCGGGACGCCTGTGCCACGAGGGGGTTGAATGTTTGGTTGACATGGAGACTTTTCGAGTGGTGGCTCAACTCTGGCGCGTCGGAACCCAGGCCTCCCGGCCAGGGCTGGGCTGTTTTGTGGAGTCGCACACAAGAGCCCCGGTCTCGAATGGTCGACACCGGGGCTCGTTGGAAACTCCTGTTGGGAAACACCTACGGCAGGGCGATCGTCTTTAGGCTTTGTGTGCCGTCCTTGGCTTTGACGATGACCAGGGCGTTGTTGGCATCGAAGCGATCGAGTTGGACGACGCCCTCGATCCCGGCGATCTTTTCGTAGGTCAGGCCGGCGGTGTCTTTGACGCGCTTTTCGATGCCTTCGATACTGCCGATCTTATCGGTGGTCACCTTCATCAGCCCGCGGCTGCTGTTGGCGATCAGGATGTAGTCCTTGCCGCCTTTATTGTAGACGACCATGTCGAGCGGGCGATTGTGATTGCCCAACTCGGCGATGGTCGTGCCCTTGAGCTTTTTGCCGGGCACCAGCTTCGAGATCGGAAATTTCACCAGCGGCGTGCAGGTGTAGGCCGCCAGCAAGTGATCGTCATCGCCGATCTTGTAGGTCGCAAATGTGCGGATCGGGCTGCGGGTTTCAAAGCGGCCGTGGGCTCCGTGAAAAATTTCGACGCTCGTGCCTTTGCCGGTCGACTTGAAGGGGAAGGGAATCGAACGCAGCTTCGAGGCGAACTCTTCGTTCGACAAGCCGGCCACGAACACCCGCCCGTCGACGTAGGCCAAGTCGGTGATCGAGTCGCGGCGCTTATTGCTGCGACCTTTGCCGCCGGGGGCCGGAGCGTTGGGCAGCGCGGCTTTGCTGTAGGCGGCGCCCTTGAGCGACAGCTCGCTGAGTTTGCCGGCCGTGTCGATCCGCACGATGACCGCCGCCGCGTCGGGGCCTCGTCCGCGCGAGACGGAAAGATAGGCATTGCCGCTGGCCGGATTGACCGCCAAATCGTTGATCAGAATGTCGAGGGGCTCGGTGCCCAGCAGCGCGGCAACCTTCTTGCCGATGCCTGCGACATTGAGTTTGGCGTCAGCCGATCGACCCGCCTTGTCACCGGTGGCGATGGCGAAGATGGCCGCCTGCTTGGCGTCGCCAACAAACAAAATGCCCTGGGGTCCGAAAGCCAACGGACCGGCCGCCGAGAGTTTTGGCGACGTCTCTTTCAAGCTGGCCAACTCATCGGCCGCGCGGGCCGAGACAGTCACGGCGATCAGCAGGGCCGCAATGCAAAGTGTCTTCAACATGGCCGGGGTTCCTTTTCTTCAGAGATAGAGATGATGGGGGTGAACACTCATCTGTAGGAGGCGTCTCCGACGGCGATCCGGCATCTTGAGAAAATCGCCGTCGGAGACGCCTCCTACAGAATCCGTCATTATCGCCGAGTGCGAATACCAATCAAGCAGCCGGGACGAGAAAAAGGGGGAAATACCCGCGCAGTCGATTAACACCGCTCGATACGAGAAGTGCCGGCCCGGTTGACGGTTTATGGCGGGCGGACGTAAGTTACAGCGTTCTGAACACGCGGGCGCGACAGGCGGTCGCGGCTTTATGGAAACTTACGGGAGATTCGCATGGGGCGGGCTAAAATCACGATTGTTGGGGCTGGAAATGTCGGGGCGACGACGGCCCACTGGTGTGCGGCGGCCGAATTGGGCGATATCGTTCTGTTGGACATCCCCCAGGCCGGCGACATGCCCAAGGGAAAGGCGCTCGATCTGATGCAGTCGTCGCCCATCATGGGCTTCGACGCCAACATCATTGGCACCAGCGACTACGCCGACACGGCCGGTAGCGACGTGGTGGTGATTACGGCCGGAATTCCCCGCAAGCCGGGCATGAGCCGCGACGATCTGCTCTCGACCAACGCCAAGATCGTCGGCTCGGTGACCGAGCAAGTTGCTGCCGCTAGCCCCGATTGCATTCTGATTGTCGTCAGCAATCCGCTCGACGCCATGGTGCAGCGGGCCCTGCAAGTCAGCGGATTCCCGTCGCAGCGGGTCGTCGGACAGGCGGGCGTGCTCGACACGGCCCGCTACCGCACGTTCCTGGCCATGGAATTGGGTGTGAGCGTCGAAGATATTTCGGCGCTGCTCATGGGCGGACACGGCGACACGATGGTGCCGATGCCCAACTGCACCTCGGTGGGCGGCATTCCGGTGACCCGCCTGCTCGATCGCGGGCGATTGGACGAGATCATCGATCGCGCCCGCAAGGGCGGCGGCGAGATTGTCGGTCTGCTCAAGACGGGCAGCGCCTATTACGCCCCGGCGGCGGCGACCACGCAGATGGTCGAGGCAATCGTGCGAGACAAGAAGCGCCTGATCCCCTGCGCTGCCTATTGCGACAAAGAATACGGCGTCGGCGGCTATTACGTCGGCGTGCCGGTGATCTTAGGCGCGGCGGGCGTGGAGAAAATTATCGAACTGGATCTCGACGAGCAAGAGCGGGCCGATTTCGACAAGAGCGTCGCGGCGGTGAAGGAATTGATCGAGGTGATGGCGGGTGGACGAGCGGAGATCTGTCACTTGATGGCAAAGGGCGATTCTTCACAAATGTGCAACTTCGTGAGAAGGGTCAGAGCAGCTTCAAGGTGAAGGTTCGTGATGCAGCGGGCACGCTACTAGAATGTACACCGGATTCTTTCGCTATCACATACGGCATGTCGGTAGCGAAAGCTTCATTACCTCAAGCATTTTCTGTGGGACTCGCAGACGGAACCATCCAGGTATTGCTCCCCTTGGGTGTGAGTCTTCCGCACATCTCGGAAGTTTGTCGGAAGAAGACTGTGAGAGAGCTGAAGAAAGGCAGCACTGACACACACGAAATTCCATTCCTGTCTGGAGACAACGAAGATTCTGAGCTCAATCGAGTGGGCACAATCTTCAAGCTAAAGGGCGCTGACATCTCAAGAAACCTGCCCATGGGTAGTGAAATCGAAATCGTAGCCGAAGTGGATATTTCATGCACAACGATAACAACGATCACTATTCCATTCCTCGACAAGCAATTCGTGGTCAATCAGGATTCTGAACTCAAACATGAACCCATTGATATCATGCGAGCTCGCCTTGAGAAGATCGAGGAACGGCTTGATGAACTCGAGGAGAAACTTGGAGGAAAGCGTATCTTGGAATCATGTCATGGAAAAATGAATTGGCCCCGAAGTGGGGTCTATTTTTTCTTTGAACCTGGTGAGATAAGAACCAATTCTGGGGAAGGTCTACGGGTGGTACGTGTT
>JADFKK010000406.1 GCA_022564995.1 Planctomycetota bacterium
TGACCGTGATGCCGCAGGCTCCCAGCACGGTTTCGGCCGTCTTGCCGGTTAGTCCGATGGCGGTGGCGTCGGCCAGTATCAGGTGGTTGTCGGTGCCGCCGCTGATGAGCCGCAGCCCGCCGGCGAGCAGCGTCTCGGCCAGTTGCTTGGCGTTGTCGATGATCTGCTGGGCGTATTGCTTGAACTCCCTCTGCAAGGCTTCGCGGAAGCAAATCGCCTTGCCGGCGATAACGTGCATCAGCGGGCCACCCTGCAAGCCGGGAAAGACGCTGCGGTTGATGTCCTTGGCATACTTGCTCTTGCACATCGTCAGCCCGCCGCGCGGGCCGCGCAGGGTCTTATGCGTCGTCGTGGTCACGAAGTCGGAGACCGGCAACGGATTATCGTGCAGCCCGGCGGCCACCAACCCGGCGTAATGGGCCATGTCGACGAACAGCTTGGCCCCGACGTCTTCGGCAATCTCGGCGAAGCGGGCGTGCGGAATTTCGCGGGGATAAGCACTCGCCCCGGCCACGATCAGCTTGGGCTTATGCTCGCGGGCGGCCTTGGCGATCTGGTCGAAGTCGAGCCGGTGGGTCTCGCGGTCGACGCCGTAGCTGACGAAATTATAGAGCTTGCCGGAGATGTTCAGGTGCATTCCGTGCGTGAGGTGTCCGCCATGGGCCAGATCGAGCCCCAGCACCGTGTCGCCCGGCTCGATGGCGGTTAGATAGACGGCCATGTTGGCCTGCGAGCCGGAGTGCGGCTGGACGTTGGCGTAATCGGCGCCGAACAGCTCCTTGGCCCGATCGCGGGCGAGGTTTTCCACTTCGTCGACGTGCTGGCAGCCGCCATAGTAACGCCGGCCGGGCAATCCCTCGGCATATTTATTGGTCAACACGCTGCCGACCGCCTGCTGAATGGCCGGGCTGGTGTAATTCTCGCTGGCGATCATCTCCAGCCCGTCTTGCTGCCGAAGTTCCTCGGCGGCGATATGGGCCCAGAGCTGGGGGTCTTCCTGTTCGATGAAGTTCATGCTTTGTCCGCCGGGTCGATGCCTGCTGAAGAAAGTCGGCCCCCATTGTCGAGCGTGCGACGCATTTCGTCAATCGGATCGTCGTTGATCGCTCCGCGATCGAATCGTTTCGTTCGCGGAGCGAACAACGACTATCCTCACGCTCAACTCTCCAGAATTATCCCCCAATTCCCCGGCCGAATCGTTAATTTTCAAATACAGCGTCCCGGTTTTCTTCGGCGTGATCGTCGCCCGACGAGCGACGGCGAAAGGCTCGGCCATGGCGATAATCTCTCCCGCCGTGAATTCATCCGGCCGCACGGCCCCCAGCAACATGCCCAGCGGTCGGCTCTTGTGATAGCGAATCGACACGCCCTGGGCCTCGCTGATCCACGGTTTCGGCCCGGCCGCCACCTGAAACCGGCCGCTGGCCGTGATTCGGTAGGTCTTGCCGGCTTCGAGCCGCACACCGCTGCTCTGCCAGCCGCGATCGGCCGCAACCTTGATTTGCGCACCTTCGCGAGTGAGCGGCTTGCCGTCTTTGAACTCGATCGCCGTCCGTTTCACGTCGTGACCGTATTGCAAGCTAGTCGTAAACAAAATGAACTCCTCGATCAGTTCTCGCTCGTCCTTGCGAAACAGATCGCGGAAGCGACGGTTGAACGCGCCCACGTCGGCGTAATGATACAGTTGTCGAAAACGCTCTTGATATTTCGGATGGGCATCCATAAAAGCGACCGCCGCCCAACACCAGCCGTAGGCGTCGTTTTGTTGGATGCGGTTGTCGTATTTCATCAATTGGCCGATGAACATCGTCTTTCCGGTCGCCAGTCCCTGCTTGACCAGCTTGATGCGTCCCCAGCCCGGCACCTCTTCCTTGTTCTTGGGGAAATATCGCAGCGTGAGCTTTTGGCCGTCCCAGCGATGCGTGCCGAGAAACTCGGCGGTGCCTTCCATGTACCAGGGGGCGCCACAGCCGCCGAGCATCGCGTACATGAAGCCGTGCGTCCCCTCGTGCAGCAGCAGGTGCCGGCGATAATAGCTGTGTTTCTGCTGGTTCATCCACAGCCGGTTATCGATCGCGTAGCCGTTTTGAAACTTGGAGTATTGGCGGGGCAGCAAGTCGTTGCGGACAAACAGCGTTTTGTCTTTCATCAGAAAGCCGGTCATGCGCCAGTCGGCGGCTTTCTCGGCGTCGACGTGGAAATACTCGCACCACTGCGGAAAAGCCAGATCGAACACATGGGGCAATTCATCAATGTCGGCGGCCGATGGCAAATCGGTGTAGAGCGTGAGATGCTTGCCTGTCAGTTTTCGCACTCCGATTCGGCGGATGACCTCTTTGTTGACAAGCTGTGGGCGGAACGTCTTGTAGGGCCGCGTCTTCGGCTCGGTCGGCTGGGGATTCTCGTCGGCCTTTTCGAGTAAATCACCGAGATTGGGCGATTGGACCGGCTCGTCGGGCTGCGGCCGCGGCTGGGGTGGATTCGCGGGGCGCTGCGATGGGGTCTTGGTGCCAGCGGTATCTTTGCCGACCGTTTTCTCAGTCGGCGAATCGGGCGAGTCTTCGGCTTCGTGCGACTTAACCGTGGTCGCCGGACCGCCGCAGCCAGACAGCGCAATCATCACGACAACCGACAGCGCGGAGCGGAGCAACGTCATGTTTCTAGGACATCGGCTCACCGAATCGACCTTGGGACGCTTCTCTTCCCCGGGGCGCACGCCACGGGATGATACGTTATTCTACGCTATGAACCGCCGCTCGTACTACCGCGCCAGAATCGCTTCACCGCCGTGCCAACAACTTTTGCATATCGACTTGCCACGGCCCACTTGGTGGCGGCCCTGCTGACACTCGCGGCGTTGGTCGGCGCGCTGCTGAGTTGGACAGGCTCGGAGTCGGATTGGTTCGACGCGCCGGCGAAAAACGTCCATTATGCGGGCCTGATTTACCTGCTGGTGACCGCCAGTGTCGCGCTGGAAACGGCCTTGGCTCTGCGGTGTCGCGGATCAATCGGACCGCGAAACTGGCCGCTCGTCGCCGCTGGACACCTGGGCGTAGTCGCCACGGCCGCCGCTGCCCTGCTGCGCGGATCAGACTCCAGGGCGCTACACGCCGGGCTCGACGTGCTGCTGGCCGCGCTCGTTGCGGTCGGCGGATTGGCCCTGGTATTGTCTCTCGTGACGTGGAGGTCGGCCGAGGTGAACCTCAACGAACCGAAACGTCGCTCCGCCGGCGCGAAATTTCGCCGGACGTTGCAAGTCTGGGTCTGCCTGCTCGTCGTCGCGGCGCTGATTTACCTGGAGATTCGGCCACTGCCGAAGTTTTGAGAAAAACAGGAAGGCAGAATCATGGAGGGCAGAATAATGAATTGAAATAATATCATTCTGCCCTCCATCATTCTGCCTCATCCTTCCGTTTCGTGTGAGGCTTCAACAACGTCTTGAACGGACTATCCTTCGATGGCAAACCTCCGCGCGTGCGCTTTTCTCGCGATATCCCTTCTGCTACTTTCCATCGTCGGATGTTGGTTCGACGATGAGCCGCGGGTGGTCGTTTACACGGCGCTCGACCAGGAATTTTCGGCGGTGATGTTCGACGAGTACCAGCAGCAATCCGGTGTGCGGGTCGACGCCCGTTACGACACCGAGTCGACCAAGAGTGTCGGGTTGGCCGAGCGAATTATTGCCGAGGCCGGCGTGCCGCGCTGCGACGTCTATTGGAATAACGAGATATTGCACACGCTGCGGCTGGAGAAGCTCGGCCTGTTGCAGCCCTACCACAGCCCTCGGGCAGCGGATTACCCGGCGGAGTATCGCTCGCCGGATGGTTACTGGTACGGGTTCGCTGCCCGGGCGCGGATCTTGCTGGTCAATACCGATTTGGTGCCGGCCGACGAACGGCCGAATTCGATTTACGATCTGGGCCGCGAGAAATGGCGCGGCAGAACGGGCATCGCCAAGCCGCTGTTTGGCACGACCGCCACCCACGCGGCGTGTCTGTTCGCGAAGCTGGGTGAGCAGCGGGCGAAGGAGTTTTTTCACGGCTTGAAATCAAACGACGTACAAATTCTCGGCGGCAATCGCCAAGTCGCCGCCCAGGTGGCCGCGGGCAAGCTGGCCTTCGGGCTGACCGACACCGACGACGCGATGGTCGAGATAGAAGCCGGCTCGCATGTGGTTATTGTTTATCCCGACCAAGGCGCGGACGGCCTCGGCACGTTGTTTATTCCCAACACGCTGGCGATCATTAAGGATTGCCCGCATGTGGAACAGGCCCGTCGCCTGATCGATCATCTGCTCTCGCCCGAAGTCGAATCGGCCCTAGCCGCGGGCCGCAGCGCGCAGATCCCGCTGGGCAAGCACGCCGCGTCGCAAAATCGCGTCAAGACGCCCGCCGACGTCGAGTCGATGCGGGTCAACTTCTACGCCGCCGCCGAGCAGTGGGAAACGGCCCGGCGATTCATCGCCGAAGAGTTCACGGCACCGTAGGGCACGCGGCTCGTAGTGACCCGCTTCAGCGGGTTGAAAGAACCGGCTGAAGCCGATCACTACGAACCTGCTGGTCGCTGTCATTACTCATTCGGAAACTCGTGGTCGTTCCCGCCAACTCGCGACCGACGACGGGGAATGAGCTTCGAGAGTCCACGCTATCAAGGTGGTTGCAAACAGTCGTCCGCCCTGCTTTCCATCTTTCATGGCCCAGCTTCCGCGTTGCGGACCAACCTGCTGCTGGGCCTTTGAGAGCAGCGGATGTACCTTGCGATACCATCGATCCCACGCCGGGCCTCCGTTTTGGCGCAGGCATAAATTGGCGAAGAAGTTGTACTCTGGATCGCCCTTGATGGATCCTTTCGTTGCCAGATAGTTGACGCCCATCTTCATCGCGGGTCGATCGAGTTTCCAACCCATACAACCCCGGCACGACAGCCCCGCGGCCGTGGCTCGCGGCTGTTTGCCGCTTTTCGACTCGCCGTAGTACGCTCCTTCACCGGACTGGACCGAGTCGATAAATCTCGCCATGGACTTGATCGTTTCCGGGTCGAATAAGAGGTAGGCCTCATGCGCCGACTTCAGCGCCAGCACTTGCCAGGCGGTGACGGTCATTGAGGGCGGCTCATCCGCTACGTCGCGCCAGCCGCCCGTCTTCTTGTCCTGCATGTGGGTGATAAAGTCGATTGCACTTTGGGCCGGCTCGTGCGTCGCCTTGTTGCGAGTCATCGCATAGGCTTCAACTAGCGCCAACGTCGCCACGCCGTGCCAACGCATTCGATTGCCCTGGCCGCGCAAGTCGAACATTTTCCCGTCGCGGCGTGCGGTGGTGATCAGAAACTTCTGCCCGGCCGCGACGTTCTTCTTGTATTCGCCCCGTTCGTGAGTCTGCCCATGTGCTAGAAACACCAACAGAGCCAGTCCCGTCGCGCCGGTCCGCGAGCGAAACGGCGCGACCCGCGGAGCCTTCTTGCCCTCGGGCTTCTCGACGTCGAAGCTCCAACCGCCATCCTTGCCTTGTTGCGAGGCCAGCCAAGCCAGTGTTAATTTGCGGCTCGCTTCCCGAGGATTTTTCTCGGCCGACAGGGCAACAACCGGCATGCCCGCAACCAGCGACAAAACCACCATCGTTATCGCATTGCCAATTCGCATCGCATTCTCCAGACGGCATCTGTGGTTGAACCCTACCGGCACTCTTTTCGTCGTTGCCGCGGGCAATTATACCCGAGCGGAACGTAATTGGAAAGCAACACTTTGACCCCATCTAGCAGGGGTGAATGGGAACTCAAAATCAACGAAAACAATCTTGGCCCGGTAGAGTAGAGGAGGAATGTTAGATGGGTAGGCTCCAACATAGATCAGTATCCTGGTTTCCCGTTCGTGCCTCAATAGCTGTATGCCGTGCAATTAACATTGCCTCCCCCCTCTTCAAACCG
>JADFKK010000407.1 GCA_022564995.1 Planctomycetota bacterium
CCGATGGTCAACATGGGCTCGAAAAACGTGCGAATCTACTCCGATCATTGGACCCAGGGAGCAGTCGACCGGCTGCCCAGCGCTCATTTCGAGCACACCATCGCCATGACAGCCGACGGGCCGACGGTGCTGACCGATGGCAAAGGAAGGGGAAAAGGTTAGGTTTCGCCAAAGGCGGATGAGTTTTTGAGGCTTGAGGCTTGAGGAAAAACGGATTGACCGCCTCGGACCTCACAGCCTCAGGGCTCAAATCCTCACGTCTCGCAGCCTCAAGCCTCGAGCCTCGAGCAAGAAGTGAGATTTAGGACGTTCCCAACGTCGCAAGGGGGTTGTCGCGTCGTGGCGAATTGGGCTATATTCAGGGGCTTCGTATTTAACCCAGCGGGAATGGTGGATTCATGAAAGTTCGGGCCAGCGTTAAGCGGATTTGCGAAAACTGCAAGGTCGTCCGTCGCCGAGGCGTGGTGTTTATCGTTTGTTCAAACCCTCGCCATAAACAGCGACAGGGCTGATCGAGCAGAGCTGCGTTGCAACCAGACGGGCGCGGGGCGAATGTAGGGTTACAGATTAAGACATTCTGCGGTCGTAGGTGATCGCGAGAGCCAAGAACAAGGCCAAAAATCTTATGCCTCGTTTGTTAGGTGTTGACGTTCCGAACGATCGCAAGATCGTTATTTCCTTGACGTACCTGTACGGCGTGGGGCCGAAAACCGCGCGCGAGTTGTGTCACAACTCGGGCATCGATCCCAACACCAAATCGCGTGAATTGCAGGAGGATCAACTTGCCCGGCTGACGGCCTTGTTGGACAAGGACTATGTTGTCGAAGGCCAGCTTCGGCGTCAGTTGGTAGTGGATATTACGCGGCTACGCGATATCGGTTGTTATCGGGGCATTCGACACCGCCGCGGCTTGCCGGTTCGGGGGCAGCGCACCAAGACAAACGCCCGCACGCGCAAGGGTCCGAAGAAGACCGTGGCGGGCAAGAAGGGCGTCAAAGACATGCGATAATTCGGCAGGTTCGAGAGCACCAGCCAAGATCGCTCGCCTGGAAATCATTCAGACCAGATTCTCGGAGAAGAAAACACCGTGGCCAAGGGAAAGAAAAAACGAGTTCGACGGAACGTCACCTCGGGCATTTGCCATGTCAAGGCGACGTTCAACAACACGCTGGTGACCATCACGGATGGCCGGGGCGATACGCTCTGCTGGGCGAGCGCCGGCACGAGCGGCTTCAAGGGCAGCCGAAAGAGCACGCCGTTTGCCGGGCAATGTGCCGCACGACAAGTTGCCGAAAAGGCCGCGAAGTTTGGCATCAAGGATGTAGAAGTCAAGGTCAAGGGGCCTGGCGCCGGCCGCGAAAGTGCGATTACCGCGCTCGAAGCGGCAGGCCTGAAAATCAAATCAATCGAAGACATCACTCCGTTGCCACATAACGGATGCCGCCCTCGCAAGAAGCGCCGCGTGTAGTGCAGCACTGGCGAGGGCTTTTCGGGGCGAGGCACAGCGGCGCAGGCCAACTTCTCGCAGGCAGTAGTTTTCATCCAATATACGTTCATTGAAGTGACTGAAGCATGGCTCGTTATAATGGTCCCGTTTGTCGGCTCTGTCGGCGCGACGGTTTGAAGCTGTTTCTCAAAGGCAGCCGGTGCGACACCTCGAAGTGCGCAATCGAGCGCCGAGAAACCCCGCCGGGAGTGCAGCACTACCGTCGTGGAAAGCAAACCGACTACGGCATTCATCTGCGCGAAAAGCAGAAAGTCAAGCACTACTACGGCGTGCTGGAGCGACCCTTCCGCAGGTATTTTCAGCGGGCGGAGCGATCCAAGGGTAACACCGGAGACGTGCTGATGGCGCTGTTGGAGCGGCGGCTCGACAACATCGTGCATCGTCTCGGTTTCGGCAACAGCAGGGCTCAAGCCCGGCAATTGGTGTCTCACGGCCACATCACGATCAATGGTTGCCGGATGGATGTTCCCAGTTACCTAGTCAAAGTAGGTGACGTTGTTCGCGTCAAGAACCGCGTAAAAAGCATCCTGGCCGTGAAAAGCAATCTGGCCGAGAATCTGCGCGACGTTCCAGAATTCCTCACTCGCGCGGAAGATGCGGCGTTGCCCGAGGGCCATGTGGTCCGCATGCCGACCGCCGAGGACGTTTCGATTCCCGTCGAGACCCAGTTAATCATCGAACTTTGTTCGAAATAGCCCCTTCTGTTTTCCCGGAGACTCTCCGATGCGTATTCGATGGCGTGGACTGGAACTTCCCAGCACGGTCGACTGTGAGCGAAGCACGCTCAGCGGCACTTACGGCAAATTCATGGCCGAGCCGTTTGAGCGAGGTTTCGGTGTCACCGTCGGCAACGGTCTGAGGCGTATCCTGCTTTCCAGCCTGGAAGGCAGCGCCGTGACACAAATTAAAGTGCATGGCGCGCAGCATGAGTTCACTTCGATCTCCGGCGTCATGGAAGACATGACCGACATCGTGCTGAACATCAAGTCGTTGGTTATCAAGAACGAGACCGATAGCACCAAGGTCGTGCGCATCGAAAAGAGCGAGCCGGGCCCCGTGACCGGCGCCGACGTAATCACCGACGACAATGTTTACATCGTCAACAAAGATCATGTGATCGCAAACTTGACCAAAGAGACGCCGCTGCTCATCGAAATGGTGATCGAGAATGGGCGCGGGTATGTACCCGCAACCGAGCACAGCCCCAACGTGCAAGAGATCGGCATCATTCCGATCGACGCGGTGTTCAGCCCGGTGATCCGTGTACGTTACACGATCGACGAGACCCGTGTCGGACAAAAAACGAACTACGACAAGCTGACGTTGGAGATTTGGACCAACGGCTCGATCCATCCGGAAATGGCGATGGTCGAAGCGGCCAAGATCCTACGCAAACACCTCAATCCGTTCGTTCAATACTCGGAACTCGGCTCGCGCGTTTTTTCCGGCCCACACAGCGGCAACGGCAGCGGGGGCGACCCGGAACTGGAAATGAAACTGAGCATGAGCCTGGCCGAATTGAACCTTTCGGTGCGTGCCGGCAATTGTTTGGAATCGGAAAATATCCATACGGTGCGAGACCTGGTTTCGCAAAACGAAGACCAATTGCTCGAAGTTCGCAATTTTGGCGACACGACGTTGGTCGAGGTGCGTCAAAAACTCGACGAGCTAGGTTTGCACCTCGGCATGAGGGTCGCAGCACCGTCGCGGGGGTTTTAATTTAGGAATTCTCGCGGGGCGGGATACCACCACTTGTACACAATACCACTTTCTTACAGCACGGCAGAACGATGCGACACAGGCGACGCGGACGCAAACTTGGTCGGAACCCCGCTCATCAACGGGCGTTGCTGCGCAATCTGGCCAGCGCCCTGTTTCTCACCGAGCGCGACGACGATTACTACGACGCCATGGCCAAGCTTCCCCAGGCTCCCAAGCCGCCTAAGGAAAAAGGCCGCATCGTCACCACGTTGCACAAGGCCAAAGAGGTAAGGCCTTTGGTCGAGAAGTGCATCACCATCGCCCGCCGCACGCTTAACGATCAGCGCAAGGCCATTGAGTTCGCTAGCGGCGCGGAGCGTAACACCGAAGAGTGGCGAGCCTGGCGAAAGAGTAAACAATGGCATCAGTGGAGCGAGGCGAATGCCCCCGTGCTGACGGCGCGTCGGCGCGTCGTCAAACTGTTGGGCGATAAGGAAGCCACGCAGATCCTCTTCGACGAAATTGCCCTCAGGTTTGAAGATCGTCCCGGAGGCTACACCCGCATTGTAAGACTCGCCAAGCCACGACTCGGCGATGGCGGCCAGCGAGCCCTGCTCGAATTCGTCGGCAAGAACGACCGCGTGGCCAAGAAACCCGAGGAGCCTTCGTTCGATTCGGGCGAGCCGACGACGGATACCGACGAGGTCGCTGAAGATCAGACGAGCGATCAAGAGCCTGATACCGAGGACGCTGGCAGCGAGGAAGCGGCGGCCGATGAGCTTGGTGGGGAGTCGGCCGAAGACACTGGCGGAGAAGCTGCCAAGAAGGATGCCTAAGCGAGCACCTCGCTCACTCAAACCGAGGCGATCCCATGAGGGGAGCAGCACGCAGCACGGATGCCGCGGCCACTGACAAGGGTTTCGATTACACGGCCGCCGTGCGCCGCCTTTGCGAGCACGTCACCCGTCACACCGACGAATTGGCCCACATCGACTTTTCGCGCGTCGCGGTCAGTTTTTCCCAAACCCGCCGGCGCGTCTCGCACGGCATGTACGCCTCGCTCACCCCGATGCGATTTGAGGGAGGCCAGCGATTTACCGAGCGTCACGGGCGGCGTTGGACCTGTCAGCGGTTGCTCGATCCCGCCGGAAAACACGAGTATCTCTACATTCTCAGCCTCTACCTGCCCCGCTTTCAGGACGCGCCGCTACGAGAAAAACTGCTCACCACCTTTCACGAACTTTGGCACATCGGCCCGCGGTTCGACGGCGATCTGCGCCGCCACGAGGGACGCTGCTACGCCCACGGTCGCTCGCAGGCCGAATTCGACGCCCACTGCGGCCAGTTGGTCGACCGTTGGCTGGCGGGTAATCCGCCCGAGCAACTCTACGATTTCCTGCGACACAGCTTTCAGGAGTTGCAAGCAATTCACGGCCGCATCTATGGCATAAAAATACGGACGCCGAAACTGATTCCGGCCGATGAAAACGTCGCTGAAAACGTCGAAGGAACAGCAGTGAATCACGGCTGACACGCAAGATACATATCACCGATAAAGAGCTTCTCATGGCCAAACACTCAAAACACCAGCAGTCGATCATTCGTAACTATTACCAGAACAAAGGTGCGATCGGCTTGCAGCGGCTGAGCGAGTTGGTGACCGATCTCTATCTGGCCGAAGGCAAGCAGCGCCAGCGCGTCTGGAAAAACATCACCACGGCGCTGGAAAAGCTGGAGGTGCCCGCCAAGCGAATCAAGCATCTCGTCGAACAAGACAACCCGACCCTGATCGCCCAAGTGGTCGAGGAGTTCATGGCGAAGGAAGCCTAGCGCACTAGCCCCGCAGCACCAGCGGCACGTCTTGCTTTTCTTCGACGTGGCCGATGATGCAGGCGGTCGTCGCGCCGGCCTCTTGCGCCCGCTCGACGAGTTGGCCGGCACGATCCGCCGGCACGCTGAGCAGCAGCCCGCCAGACGTTTGCGCGTCGAAGACCATCTCCAGGGCCATCGATTGTTGTGGGCCTTCGATCCGCATGGTC
Source organism: Planctomycetota bacterium (assembly GCA_022564995.1). GTDB lineage: Bacteria > Planctomycetota > Planctomycetia > Pirellulales > JADFKK01 > JADFKK01. The sequence continues at coordinate 5,248 of JADFKK010000407.1, forward strand.
GGCTCGGCGAACGAGCGGTTGGTGTTGCTGGCTCGCGTTTGATTACCCGCGGCGGCCAACTCGGCGGCGCCGGGCAAAATCGGGATTTTGTCCAGCTCGATGACCACCGTCACTTCGCTGGCGTTCGCCATTTCCGTGGCGTGCCCCGCCAGTCCGAAGCCGGTGATGTCGGTTGATGCGTGCGCGCCGGTTGCCAGCGCCGCCTCGCAGCCGATCGAGTTGAGCTGCGTCATGCTGGCCACGGCCGCGGCCAGCGCCTCCTCCGGGCAGCGATTGGCCTTCAGCGCCGTGGTGACAAACCCGGTCCCCAGTGCCTTGGTCAGCACCAGCGTGTCGCCCGGCTGCGCCTGTTCGTTGGTCAGCAGTTTTTCGGGTTCGACGATGCCGGTTACCGACAGCCCGAACTTGATCTCGACGTCGCGGACCGTGTGACCACCGACGACCACCGCGCCGGCCGCTTTGACCTGATCGGCTCCGCCACGAAGGATGTCGCTAAGAATCGACAGCGGCAGCTTGTCGTCGGGAAAGCCGACAATGTTCAGCACGGTCTTCGGCCGGGCCCCCATCGCGTAGATGTCGCTCATCGAATTCGTGGCGGCGATCTGTCCGAACGTGTAAGGATCGTCGACCAACGGCGGAAAGAAATCGAG
>JADFKK010000094.1 GCA_022564995.1 Planctomycetota bacterium
GGGCGTTCCGCCCGTGGAACACTCGCGAGACGCCGGTGCCACGAGGTTTTTCGGAAAAGGAAGGAAAAGGACAGGCGTCTTTGGCCCATCGCAAATGCCAAGGGATTTATGCCTGTCCTTTTCCTTCTTCTTTCCTTCTTCCTTCTTTCCTTCTTCCTTCTTTTCCTTCTCCAGAGGCAGAGTAGAAAACCGAACACGAACACAAAAGGACATACGATGGCAGACGAAGTACCCTCTGTTTCCGTGTTGCCTTCGGCCGCCCTAAATCGGATAATGCAGTAGCCATGTCCACCACCGACCAATTCCCGAAGCCCAAACGCCGCTGATATCAGTTCAACTTGCGGTGTACATGTGTTGATAAGCGACAACGGGATGGTTTCGGTGTTTCGGTTGCATTTGTCGAAAGACCTTCGCAAATTCAACGTGTCACTAACCAAAGGATTCGGATGATGCCGAACTTCGCTCTCCTTTACCGGTCTGTTGGGTTGGTTGTTGCGACTGTCGCTTGGATAGTCATATCACCGACGGTCATGGCGGAGACGCCCAGGGTTGCAAAAGAGCATCCGTTGGACCCTGCAATTCGATGGGCAGAATCGAGCCTGGAAAAGATGAAACAGATCAAGGACTACGAGGCCGTGACGGCCAAACGGGAGCGAGTGGGGGACAAATTGCAAGACCTCGAATATGCGTACATCCGAGTGCGACACGAGCCGTTCAGCGTGTACATGTATCTGCTTAGTCCCGCGGACATTCGTGGTTGCCAAATGGTTTATGTCGAAGGCCGCAAAGACGGCAAGATGTTGGTTAACACAGGTCGTGGAGCTGCTGTCACCTTGGCGATCAAACCCGATTTTCCTTTGGCGATGAAGGGGTCTCGCTATCCCATAACGAAGGTCGGCATCAAGAATCTGGCGAAGATGTTCGCCAAGCAGGCCCGGCAAGACAAAGAGTTGGCATCCGAATGCGACGTAAAGATCCGCCTTGGTGCCAAGGTCAACGGACGCTCGACGACGATGTTCCAAATCACGCATAAACAACGGATAAAAGCCCGCCATCTGAATCACATGGTCCGCATTTTTTTCGACGACGAACTGAAACTCCCAACTCGGTACGAGGCGTACGATTTTCCCGCCGAAGAGGGCGGCAAGCCAGTATTGTTGGAAGAGTACACGTTTTTGGACGTGAAGTTGAACATCGGATTCCCCGACAAGTATCTTAACATCATTGAAGAAGAAAGATAAAGGATAAAGGACAGGCATCTTTCGATCCATCGTATATGCCAATGGATTGACGCCTGCGCTTTTCTTTCCCGCGGCAAGCCGGCGGCCTACTTCGCCCGCCACTTCTCCACGCGTTCCTTCACGCCCGGGATGATCCTTGCCGCGTTTTCGTAATACACCTTGCGCAGCACTTCGTCCGGCAAGCCGATCCCGTGGATGTTCCAGAAACCTTGTGGCGGGAAGGGTTTTTCGGAGTAGGGGAAATTCTCGTCGTAGGTTTCCAGGAAACGCCAGTAATACGATAGCCGCTGCTCGGGCCAGGGGCCGTCGGTGCCGAAGAAGATGCGGTCGGCGTATTTGATGAAGAACTTGCGGGCCGTGTAGGGTTGGCGGCCGAGTTCGCCGATGCGCGAGGCCGGCTCGACGTAGAGATTCGGATATTTGTCGAGCCACTCGCCAACCACCTTGAGGTTCTCGGGGTAATTCGCCATGTGGGCGGCGATGAACGTGGTCTTAGGATGTTTGGCGATGACCCGATTTCGCGCAGCCAGCAGGTCGTCGTGCGATGGCCACTGGTCACCATAAAAACTCCAGTCCGGGTGCCGATGCAGTTCCTCCCAGCGTTCATTCTTCTCATTGATCGGCTGAAAAAATGCCACCGGGTCGGCGGTGTGGATCAACACGACCAGCCCCAGCCGCCCGCAGGCTTCCCAGATCGGATTCCAACGCACGTCGTCGATCTCAATCAGCGACCCGTCGGCGTTACGATGGCCGAGCCCGAACTGCTTGAACAGCTTTAACCCGCAGGCGCCCTTGGCCTTGGCCTTTTCTAACTCCGCCGCCATTCTCCGCCCGAAGTCGGGCCGCTGGCAATCCCAACTGGCCGGGTCGTCTTTCTTTCCGTCGCCTTGCCAGTCGATGTTGGCGTAGATCACAAACCGGTCGCGGTATTTGGTCCATAAATACTTGATGTGTTCGTCTAACTCTTCGCCCAGCCGGCCGTCCAAACTAACGCACACCGCGATGTTGTGGCGGTCCATCACATCGACCCAATCGACAAGCCGCTCGGCCGAATGCTTCAGCCGATAGCGCGGATGCGTGTGAACGTCGACGACCGAGAATTTGGCCCGCCGCAGGTCGTGCTGCTCGACCACCAGCGTCGGCCGCGGCCGGAACTGATCGAGCGCCAGATTTCGGCCGTCGCGGCCATTGAGCGTGGCGTCGTCGGCAGACGCTGGAGGTTTCTCAACCGATGTCGATTTTCTTTGTGCGTAGGGGCCGCCGGTACCGGACACTTTGTCACAGCCGACAGATAGCCCCAGCAACAAACAGACCGCCAGCCAGCTAACCGATGTGCGCATCATGACCTCCGAAGATAGTCGTTGTTCGCTCCGCGAACGTAACGTGTTGTATCGTCTCGTTTCGATCGCAGAGCGATCAACGACTATAAAACACGCCACACCCCGATCGCTTGAAACGTCATACGGCGTCCCTGCCAAAACGACCCAGTCCGTGGTGGTTTGCCTTTCCCGACCGGATGACAGACGGACGGGTTAGTTACGAAACGGGGCGGCAGTGCGATCAGGGCATGGCGATTTATTTTTGATTCATAAAGCCGCGACCGTTGGTCGCGCCCGGGAGTTTGATTGAGTGGCATGGGCAATCAGCCCGACAGCTCGTCTAATAACTGCCTGAACGCCGGAATTTGCTCTTCGAGGCAGGCGGTCCAGGCATCGGGCCGCCAGATTTCCACACATACGGCGGCTCCCACCACCAGCACATCGCCGCCCGGCTCGACCCCGAGGAACTCCCGAAAGCCCTCGGGCAGCAGCAATCGCCCACGCCCGGCGAGCTCGACCGTCTTGTGTCGGGTCGAAAGCAGCCGGCCGAGCTGCTGCACTTCGGCCACCTTGCCTTGCAGCTTGCCGGCCCGGATCTTGCTCTGTACCAATTGCACGCCGGCGTCGAGTTTTTCTTGCCATTGGGCCGCGCTCCACAGGCTCAAACAGCCCGGCCGTTCCTTGGCCAGAAACAGTTCGGCGCCGGCGGCGGTCAGCTCCTCGACCAGCGATTGGGGCACGGAGAGGCGAAACCGCTCGTCGACCGAGCGGCGGAATTCTCCCAACAGGAACTCGGCTGGGCCTGCCATCGCACTGAATCATTGATTTGGGTTGAAATCCCATGAATGCCTATCCATAAGCATGAAAATGGGCTGAAATCCCATTACTTTACTAGAGTGTACGCATTCAACCACAGATTGCAACCATCTTTTGGACTTTTTTTGCCGGGGAGAGAACAGGAAGCGATTCAGCCCGTCGATTCATAAATTGATCTGGCAGCGAAAACGTGGCATACTGTCTGCGGGGCATGATGGTTTGCTGCATTTGCTCGTCCCACGACGCAAACCGGGCCGAGCGATAGGCGAACATTCATCAAAGGAATCAGACCATGCCGCGTGTTTTTCCAGGCAATCGCTTTCGCTGGTTCTCAGCAGCGTTCATGGCCGCGATACTTCTTCTGCCTAGCGTCCTCCTTGCCGGTCCGATCGACGATGAAGTCGAGCGTTTGATCGTCAAGCTGAAGTCCACCGCTTCCGAAGATCGCGAGAGTGCCTGTTCGGAAATTGAATACATCGGCCCGGAAGCGCGGGCCGCGCTTCCGATACTCGTCAAGCTGCTCGAAAACGAAGATGACGCGTCGGGTGCGGCACTGGCGATTGTCTCGATGCGCGGCGAGGCGATCCCGGCGATTCGCCGCGCGCTGAAGAGCAGCGGCCTCGAAGCCCGGCGAGAATTGCTCGACGCGATCGAGGAAATGCACGACGACGCGGCGCCCTTGATTCCTGACTTGTTGCTGCTACTCGACGAAGACAAGGAGCTGCGCCAGGAAACGATGGAAACGCTCTGTGAACTGTCCCTCCGGCCCGACTTGACGGTCCCTGTCCTGTCGAAGGCGATTTTCGACAAGGATCGGAACTTCGCAATGCTGGTGGCTTATGCGCTTGGCGACTTGGGGCCCTCCGCCGTCGAGCCGCTCAAGAAGGCCGCCGCGTCACATTTGAATCCGGACGTTCGCGGATACGCACTGATGGCACTGGTCACGGCCGATTCTTCCGGCAAGACGGCCGTGGCGGCGCTGGCCAAGGGCCTGCGCGACAAGAGCCGTGTTCCGTCACAGTATTCACAGTCCGTTCGCGCGGCTGCGGCAAGCGAGTTGGCGGACATGGCGCCGCACGCCGCGCCGGCGAAGGCTGCCTTGATCGAAGTTTTGAAAGACAAAGAGACTCGCGACAATCAATTTCTGTACCAGAACGTGACCTATACGCTCGCCACCATCGGAGCAAAGGAGGCGATTGGGATCTTGAAGCAAGACATGAAGCGTCCGCTCAAGAAACACAGCAATGACTGGTTGTTGACTCCCTCGCATCTTCATCACGCCACTTGCCTGCGAGTTTATGCGGCGACGGCGCTGGCTCGGATCGATCCGGACAGCAAGGACGCAATCGACGTGCTCAAGGGCGTTTTGCAGGATGGCCAGTGGAAGGGAGTTGCCCTGGTAAGTGCGAATGGCTCCTATGTGTGCGACCCGCGCGCGGAGGCCGCGATCGGCCTGGGGTTGCTAGGCGGGCGAGCCAAGAGCGCGCTTCCCGCCTTGAGAGAGGCCATGAAGTGGACCAAGGCCGGCGACTCGCCCGACGTCAAAGCCGCCTGGGCCGTCGCCCGCATCGACAGCAGCGACCGCGATTGTGTGAAATTGTTCGTACGGGCGGGCTGGATGGCAATCGGCCACGAAACGCCGCAGGAGGTCGTCGAGATTCTTGGCAAGCGGATCAAGCCGATGATTCCTTATTTTGTCGAACAGGCAACAGACGACGAGGGACCGTACTACCTGGAGCTTCTCGAGCGCGTCGATCCGTTGGCCATCGACCGAGTCGTCAAGGGCGTGTTCAAGTGGATTCGTAACGACTCTCCGTGGGACCACTGGGACGGCGACCAGATTCTGGCCTCTATCGGACCCCATGGCGAGCCGGCAATTCCGCAGATCGTTGGCTACCTGAACTCGAAGGACCAATTCCAACGTGCGGCAGCCGCGCGAATGTTGGGCAAGATGCACAAGCAGCCGGACAAGTCCGTCCCGGCACTCGTCAAGGCCCTGCGCGATCCGCGCCCGCTGGTGCGTACCCGAGCCGCCGTGGCGCTGGGGCGTTTTGGATCTGCCGGAAAACCGGCCCTCAAGAGTCTTCAAGCCGCCACAAAAGATTCCTACTACATGGTTCGCACTGCCGCGAGCAAGGCCGCCGCGGCGATTGAAAAAGCGAAGGCTGGATAACAACATGTCGCCGCACATCCCGCTCGACACCACCGCAGAAGCCCACGCCGTACAAGTCGCGGCGTGGCGGAAGATGACGCCCGCCGAGCGAGTCGCGTTGGCCTGCGAACTGAGCGACAACGTCCGACAAATTGCTGCCGAGGGGGCGTGCGCTGCCGACACCCCGAGTACAGCGACGACGAAGTTCGTTTGGCAACGATCCGCCTGATGCTTGGCGAGAAGCTCTTCTGCAAGGCTTACCCCAGCGTCGACGTGCGGCCGTGAGATCACGAGCCAGCAAGAACTCTTGAGCCGACTTGTCGAACTGTTCGCTCGGGCGGGCATCCCCTTCATGGTCACCGGCTCGATGGCCAGCGTCCACTTTGGCGAGCCGCGATCGACGCTGGATATCGATGTCGTCATCGACTACAAGACCGGCTGGAAAGCCGACCTGATCGTGCGCAAGGACCGGCCCTTCAGCATCACCGAATTTTCAGGATGGAATTCGCAAAGCATCGCACAAGAATCGCATGTAAACACGGCTGGCCGCGAATGCATCGGCGGCGGCTTTCATGAATCCTTCATCCTGCACGTCGGCCTCGCGGAGTTTCTTAACGCCGATAAAATCCTTCCGCCGAAGATCCACGATTAGCGGGTGGTCTTTCGGAAAGTCGCGAGGCGCCGTTTTTAAGCTGTCGCCGACGAGATCAAAATGAGCGCGGAACTTCTTCTGATCTCGAGCCCGTTTCCACTTTGTCGGTTCGTCGTCGATCGCCTGGCGAATCATCTTCAGGGCCTTCGAGTCGGGGCGCCAGATCCCGGCCCCCAAGAAACACTCGCCGGGTGCGAGATGAACATAAAAGGCAGGGCAATGTACATCCTTGCCCATCTCGTGGCGAAAGTGAATTCCGACATTCGTCTTATAGGGAGTCTTGTCTTTGGCAAACCGGGTGTCTCGATAGATTCGCATCAACGACCCACCAACGCGACGATCATCGGCCAAAAAATGCGGTGACAGGCGTTTGAGGTGCGGTTGAAACGACCTAATGAACGCTTGGCAGGGCGCTAACAATTCTTCTTCGTACCTTGGTTTGTTCTGTCGAAACCAATCACGGTTGTTATTCGCGGCCAACGTCTTGAGAAAACGGAACAGGGATGGTTGAAAACAGGTAAAGTCTGAGTTTGGCATGATTCGATCGATAGGGTTATGTTGAACTTTCGATGCGGTGTCTCAGCATGGCAGCATGGAGAAACAGGTGGTTCTTTAGGACTTTTAGTGGTTCATTTCAAGCGATTGGGGTGGCGGGGCTCGGGGATTCCTGAATACGGGTTCCTCTTCTCTGTCCGGCGTGCTGGGCACACCAGGGGCGTTAGCGGTTGCGTAGTATCATAGTCGATCAAGGCAACTACGACGTATCTTGCTGCGTTCGCCACGAGTTGGCGTTCAGGTGTTCCCTTCGTCGACAATGCCACGTTGATCGAGTTGCACGGCAGTCATTCGGCCTCCAGCGGCACGTCGTAATACTCCAGCGCCCATTCCCGCATGAACCGCACTTGCTGGGGCACCATGCGATAAACGATTAACTCCGGGTTGTCGATGCTGCCGAGGTATTGCTGCATGAGCGGGTTGGCGTCCCAGATTTCTTGCAAGAGCGCACGGTCGGTGAGCACTTCGGCCACCGCGGTGATCCGCACCTGATCGTGCTGCTCGTCAAGATAACACAACTCGACTTTGGGGTTGGCTTCGATCTGGGCCGTCTTGGCGTAGAACCGCAGGTTGGCGACGTAAACGACGAAGCCGTCGGTGCGGACCGGCGAAACGGGGCGCAGCCGTGGCTGATCGCCATCGATGGTGGCCAGATTCGGAAAATGATCTTTGGCGATCACCGCCTGGGCCAGCTCCACGAGCTGGTCCGGGTCGATCGGATCGGGCGTCGGTTTGGTCATGGTTCGTATGGCTACCGCGCGTGAAACTCGGTCACCTCCCAGCGGATTTCCTGCGGTGTGCCGCCGATGACGCGATGGTATCGCTGGGGATAGCCGAACTGTTCGTGAAAGCTGACCCACTGCGATATCTCTTTGGTGGCGAAATCGCCGACGCCCTGGGCCGCATCGGCGGCGTTTTCAGCGTCTCGCTCGACGATGTCGAACATGCCCGGCACGGTCCAGGGCGTCATCTGATCCGATTCGCTCAGGTGTTGGTGGTCGCGAGTCACGCGGGTCGGCTGCCCGTTGCGCACCTCGACGTGAATCTCGCCGGGCTGGCGACCGGTGACGATGATCGTCATGTCGTAATCGGCCGGGCCGTTTTCGGTCCAACGCAATTGGGCATCGCGCATGGTCTCATCGGTGTAGACCGGATCGTCGCTGAGGTGGAGCCAGATCACCACCACGCCGACGATCACGCTCGTCACGAACGCTCCGCCTATCAGACCCACGACGAAGGCGGCGCGAACGGCGCCGCGACGCGAACGGGTCGTGGGATTTAGCGAGCGATGTTTCATGGTGAGAAGCCGTTATTCATCGGGCGATTTCACGCTTGCGTTCTCGCGGCTAAATTCGCCGAGGCAGCGGAGGGTGACATTCAGAAACGTCAGCGACGCGAGCGTGAACAATCCGCCCAGAATCGCCATCGACACGGCGACGAGAACGATTTCCTGCGGTCGCAACGACCCCCACTCGCCGCCTGCGAGGTAACGGGTGCCAAGCCATCCGGCCGTTAGCGCGCAGATCGCGCAAAACAACATCGTCTTCCAGCCGACAACCCGTGTCTTATGACGCAGCCGCGTCGCGGGAGTTTGTGGAAGTGGCAGCGGCGCAGGCGTGGGGCCTTGATGCTGGGCGGCCTCGTCGCGCAGTTGCCGGGTCATCGCGTCGCGCAGCCGGGTGCCCAAGGTGTTGCCCAGCACGTGGCACAGCACCAGGCCGATCAACAGCACCAGCGCCAGCGAAGCGACCGGACCGATTTGGCCCATCAGCCCCAGGGCCACGCACAACAGCGTGACCACCAGCCAGACCGTCCGCAATTGAAAGCGAAACGGGCGATTTCGCAACACCTCGGGCAGCGGCGCGGCGTTGCTGTCAGGTCGATCGGTGTCGGAGTCGGACACGAGGTGATCCCGGTTGGAATTCAGTCAGCATAGCCTAGGCACCGTGGCACCGGCGTCTCGCCGGTGAAACACAGGCGCTCGCGCCTGTGCCTCGTTGGGTTCGATTATAGCCGATTACGGCATTCGCTTGGACAGCGCTGGCGGGAATTCTGTAAATTGCGGCTTCGGCGTGGCGAACCTCTGCCTCGGGCCAGCGGTCGGTCCACTTGTCACCTCGCGGCTGGCTGACGACAATGGCTCTTTGCGCGGCGGGGTGATCTGGGTGACGCCGTGAGTGGTGATCTGGCGCGACCAACGGTCGCGGCTTTATGTTTCTTGGGACTACGAACATGCCAAGCTGTGTTTTAGCTTATTCGGGTGGACTCGATACTTCGGTCATTTTGGGCTGGCTGCGAGACGAGGGGTACGACGTCCATGCGGTGTATGTCGACCTCGGGCAGCCGTGTGAGGATCGCCAGGCGATCTTGCAGAAGGCCCACGACGTGGGGGCGGTCGGGGCGCGGATCGTCGACGCCCAAGAGGAACTCTGCCGCGATTTCGCCTTCCCGGTGATGCAGTGGCGGGCCAAGTACGAGGAGATTTACCTGCTCGGCACGTCGATCGCCCGGCCGCTGATTTCCAAGGTTTGTCTGGAAGTGGCCCGCGAGGTCGGCGCCGTGGCGTATGCGCACGGGGCGACCGGCAAGGGCAACGATCAGTGTCGCTTTCAGTTGGCGGCCGAGGCGCTCGACCCGAGTGTGAAGATCATCGCCCCCTGGCGGATCGAGGCGTTTCGCGAGAAATTTCCGGGCCGCACGGAGATGATCGCCTACTGTGAAGAAAACAACATCCCGGTTTCGGTTTCCGCCGCCAAGCCCTACAGCAGCGACGAGAACTGCTTGCACATCAGTTACGAGGCCGGCGCGTTGGAAGACCTGCAAGTCAACGGCGTCGAGACGGTCGACTTCGGCATGACGGTCTCGCCGCAAGAGGCGCCGGATAAAACAGAGAATGTGAAGATCGACTTTGAGGCCGGCGTGCCGGTGGCGATCAACGGCACGTCGTGCAGCCCGTTGGCGGTCGTCCAAACGCTCAACGAAATCGCCGGCCGCAACGGCATCGGTCGAATCGACATGGTCGAGAACCGCTTTGTCGGCATGAAGAGCCGCGGCGTGTACGAAGCGCCCGGCATGACGCTGCTGTACGACGCCCACATGGTGTTGGAGCAGCTCACGGTCGACCGCGACCTGATCCATCTGCGCAATCGGCTGTCGCCGGAAATCGCCGAGTTGGTTTACTACGGCTTTTGGTACACGCCGAAGATGGACGCCCTGCTGGCATTTAATCGCGTGGCCCAGCAGCACGTCAGCGGCCAGGTGAGCCTGAATCTGTACAAGGGCAACATCTCGGTCGACGGCCGCAGCAGCCCCAACAGCCTATACGACGAAGGCATCGCCACCATGGAAGGCGGCGGCTCGTACAATCAGACCGACGCCGAAGGCTTCTTGCGGATTCAGGGCCTGCCCAGCCGCGTGCAGGGAAGAGTCACGCCACGAGAGTTTTGAGCCCCGAGCACCATAAAGCCGCGACCGTTGGTCGCGCCCAACCGGCTCGCCCACTCTCCGTCGCCGCCGGCGATCCACGGCAATCCCCCGTTTTCTCTTTCGTGCCGGCGGCCGGGGCGTATAATGGGCCACTATGTCCACCACCGACCAACCCCCGAAACCAAAACGCCGCTGGTATCAGTTCAGCTTGCTGACGCTGCTGCTGGCGACGGTGGTGTTGTGCGTGGGATTCGCCTGGATTGGCGCCAGGATGCGTCGGGCAGAAGAGAACCGAGAAAGAGTGGACATCGAACAGGCCCGCGTCGAGAAGACCGTGCCCAGGCTGGAAGAGTTGGGTGGGACGTTATTGATCGCGCATGCGCGTCGTGAGCCGAGTTGGCTGCAAGAGCAGTTCAATGATCCGGGCGATCTCGTTGGTGATCTGTCCGTTTCGGTCAATGGGGATTTTCGATTCAACGATGCTGGATTGGAATACCTGAAAGGGCTGAGCAATCTCACACAACTAGACCTGCGACGTGCCAAGGTCACCGACGCCGGAATGGCGCATCTCGAAGGACACACCGACCTCGAACTCCTTCTACTCGACAACGCCAACGTCAGCGACGCGGGCCTGCAACACCTAGGGAAACTAACTTCTCTAAAAGTGCTGCATCTCGGCAAAACCAAGATTACCGACGCCGGCCTTTCTCATCTGACGAAGTTATCAAATCTAAGGAGCGTTTACATCCACGGCACCAACATCACTGACGAAGGCCTGTTGCACTTCAGCGGGTTGACGAATCTCGATGACCTAGCGCTTAGTGGAACAAAGGTCACGGACGCCGGAATGGCGCAGCTTAGTGGGCTAACTAGCCTCAAACGACTGTTGCTTGGGAATACCAAGGTCAGCGATGCCGGCCTGCGGCAACTCGAAGGGTTAGCCAATCTTGAAGTTCTGGATCTGACCGGCACGAATGTTACCAATCAAGGCGTCGATCGACTTCGGCAAGCACTGCCAAAGTGCGAGATTATTCGCTAGCTGGGGATTTATGCCCCCTGGAACGCGAATCACAACGAATCGACCAATCTCCCAGTCAAAACCCAATCGCCCATTCAAAACCCTGTCGCCCCATTCAAAACCCTGTCGCCTGCGGCTTGCCGTTAAACGATTGCTAATAAATCCGCCGCAGTTGACTCGTGCGGCCCGTGTGGTCGGTGAGGAACAGGTTGGGGCCTTGGCGACGCCAGCGGTAGTTGGTGCGGCTGCCGTCGGCCCAGGTGACTAGCAGCAGATCGGCTTCGGCTCGGTAGCGGCCGGCTAGCATCGTCAGATTGGAATCGAACACGGGCGTTCCCCGCTGATCGATCGCGTAGTTACCCTTGCGGTCGAAGCGAATCACCACACGGCCATCGTCCTGAATCTGTAGCCGGCTGTGCAGCGCTTTCCAGGTGCCGAGAATCGACGCCACGTCGCCCTTGGCCTTCTGCGCTCGGACCTTTTCCGGCGGGCGGAGCTTGAGCGTCTGTAGGATTCGGTCAAGCTGCCCAAGCCGCTGGGCGAAGTCGGCATCGGCGGCGACCATGTGCAGTTCAAACAGCCCACCCTCGACGGGAGCGAGAAGATGCACACCGCGCGTCGTACTGTCGCCGACGGTAATATGAAATCGGACGCGGAGGCCGGCATGTCCGCCGACTTTTGTTTTCTGGAGCGGCTCGAACGTCGGCGTCGATGCGGTGGCGTCGCGCACTCGGGCCGTCATCAGTTCCGCCAGATGTTCAGGGCGAAGTTGCTGATTTCTCGCGCGGGCGTGAAACACCAGCCACGCCCCGTCAGCGAGTGCATGCAGCGGCCTCGGTAGCGGGCCCCGCGTCAGATAGAGCCGCACCTCGCGACCGACCGGCACCTCGCTGACCGTCCAGCCCTGGTCGATGGAAAACTCAACCGCCCCGCCGGCGTGAACCACGACGTCGTGATGGTCGTCGGCCGCGGCTCGCGCGATGGGCAATACAAGGATTGCGGCGACGATCAAGACGCATTGCACGTCGCGGAGTCGGAATGCTACGGACGGGTTGAACATGAGGATTGTGCCAGATGGGTCGCGTCTGGGCGTGCTGGATAGTCGTTGTTCGCTCCGCGAACGAAACGTTTCGTTCGCGGAGCGAACAACGACTATTTATCTCAAGAATACGTCGAAAGCGAACGGCGGGCGGACCGTATTGGGAAAAACTGAGGAGAGGGGCGGCGGGGTCTGCTGCGCCGCAAGCGGCCGATTTGCTCTAACTCAAATGAAAGGGCAGTATTATGATGACGGCACGCCGCCAATCACCCACTGCGAGGGTTGTTTTTTGTCCGCCACCGAGATATCCAGTGAGACGTTGCACGTGCCGGCGATGGATTGCCCGGATGAGCTGTCGCTGATCCGAAAAGGCCTGGCGCGGCTGGAGGGGATCGAATCGCTACGGCCCGACTACCTGCACCGGCGGCTGCGGGTTGAGTTCGATCCGCGGCGGACGACGGCTGAGCAGATCGCCGCGCGGATCACCGAAATCGGCTTTCCGGCGACGGTTTCCTCGGGTGGCTCCTCGGACGTTGAAGCACCGCCGAAAACGAACTGGACCCGCCACGCACTAACGGCCGTGGGCGGAACCTTGCTGGGGGCGGCGGCCGTGGTTTATTGGGCCGGCGGCGAGACGACGACGCTGGCCGCCGCGTTGGCGGTGCTCTCGACTTGCCTTTCCGCTCTGCCCGTCTCGCTGGCCGCCTGGCGCGCGGTGCGGCTGCGGGCGATCGACATGAACGTGCTGATGCTGATCGCCGCGCTGGGGGCAACCGCCACGGCGGATTACTTCGAGGCCGCCACGGCGATGTTTCTGTTCGGCATCGCGATATGGCTGGAGAGCTTCAGCGTCGGCCGCGCCCGTCGCGCCGTGCAATCGCTGGTCGAGTTGACGCCCGAGATGGCCCATCGCCTGAAGGACAACGCAGCGAGCGACGATTACGTCGACGTCGCGGCGGGCAGCATCGCGGCGGGCGAGTGCGTGTTGATCAAGCCCGGCGAGCGCGTGCCGGTCGACGGCGTGGTGCTGCGCGGCACCTCGGCGCTCAACCAGGCGCCGATCACCGGCGAGAGCCTTCCGGTCGAGAAAAGCCCCGGCGAGTCGGTGTTTGCCGGCTCGCTCAACGAGGAAGGCTCGCTGGTGGTGCGGGCCGAGCGGCCGGCTGCCGAAAGCACGCTGGCGCACATCGCCCGGCTGGTCGAGCAGGCCCAGGCGTCCGGCTCGCCGACCGAACGATTTGTCGATCGATTCGCCCGATATTACACGCCGGCGGTGCTCGCACTGGCGGTCGCGATGGCGCTGGGGCCGCCGCTGCTGGTGCTGACCGGAGCGCTGGGCGACGATTCGAGCCGGTGGTGGCCGGAGTTTCTCACCTGGTTTCGCCGCTCGCTGGTGATGCTGGTGATCGCCTGTCCGTGCGCGCTGGTGATCTCGACACCGGTGACGATTGTCTGCGGCCTGTACGCCGCCGCGCGACGCGGCATGATTATCAAAGGCGGACAATTCCTGGAGGCCGCGGCGCTCGTCGACTGCGTGGCGATCGACAAAACCGGCACGCTCACCGAAGGACGTCCGCAGGTCATCGCCGTGACGCCCTGCGAGGGGTATTCGCCAGACGAGGTGCTCCTGATCGCAGCGGCACTCGAGTCCCATAGCGAACACCCGTTGGCCAACGCGATTACCGAGGCGGCCGAAGCACGCGGAATTGCCATCGAAACAACAACAGACTTTTCTGCCCTGCGCGGGTTTGGCGTGCAGGGGATGGTCGCTGGCACGATGTGTCAGGTTGGCAGCCCGCGAATGTTCCAGCAGCAAGGCCTCCTCGCAGCGGACGACATCGAAGCGCTCACCGCCGACCATCCCACCGCGACCGTGGCGCTGGTCGCCCGCGGCGGCGAGCCGATTGGCGCCGTTTTTCTGGCCGATGCGCTCCGCGACGGCGCGGCCGATGCGATTTCCTCGTTGCGAGACGCCGGCGTCCATCGGGTCGTCATGCTGACCGGCGACCGCCAAAGCGTGGCCGATGAAATCGCCCTGCAGGCCGGCATCGACGAGGTACGCGCCGAGTTGCTGCCGGAAGACAAAGTGGACGAGGTGCGGCGCCTCTCCCGAACGCATGTGAACTTGGCGATGGTTGGTGACGGAGTCAACGACTCGCCGGCGTTGGCCGCGGCACCGTTGGGAATCGCCCTCGGCCGACAGGCCAGCGCCACGGCGTTGGAAACGGCCGACGTGGTGGTGATGTTACCCGTGTTAGGGCGGCTGGCCGAATTGATCCGGTTGGGCCGCCACTGCCGGCGGCTATTGGCCCAAAACATCACCTTGGCCCTGTCGATCAAGCTAGCCGTGCTCGTCGCCGCCGCCACCGGCGAGGCCACCCTCTGGATGGCCGTCGCCGCCGACGTGGGCGCCAGCGTGCTGGTAATTTTCAACGGGATGCGGATTTTGGATTTCAAGTCTCAAATCCGAAATCCCAAATCTGAAATCTGAAATCTCCCGCGGAACCTGGGCGGTTTTTCTGTTTCCCGACTCACCTTAGCCGTCCTATCTTGCCGATATTGACGTTAAGCTATTGGCTTAACATCACCGGCCGTGTATCCGGTTTCGTTCGGCGTTGGTCCCGCAACCGTGCGTCGAATCCCTTTCGACCCAGTTCCACGCCACGATGTGCGCGTTTGTCGCGCATCGCGGTGCTGTCTAACATGAGGAGATCGCAATGATGCGACGAACGTCTCAAATGGTCCTCGCGGCAATGCTGCTGTGGCTCTCCACCGGATCGGCCCACGCGGAAGATTGGTTCAAAGAATTTACGAAGAATTCCGCGATCACCGCCCGTCGTGTGAATCACTGGCCGCAGCCGTTTATCTATCCGGATCGCCGGGCGGTCGTCGCGCCGTTTACTCTGATGGTCTCTAAGGGCTGGAAGGCACAAAACACGGTGGGCGCCCATCTGTTCGACGAGAAGACGGGCGAATTGAAGGAAGCCGGTAAGTTGAAAATCCGCTCGATTGTGACCGACACGCCGTTGGCCTACCGTTCGATCTATGTGCAAACGGGCGCGAGCCGCGATGAAACGACGCGCCGCGTCGATCTCGTGCAGCAGTATGCCGTGCATCTCGTCCCGCGGGGGCCACTGCCGCCGGTGCGGATCACCGATCAAGCGCCCAGGCTGCACGAGGCGGAATACGTCGATTCGATCAACCGCCGTTTCACGGCCACGACGCCCAGTCCGAGGCTGCCTGACAGTGACAGTGACTCGTCGGGCGAAGAGAAGTAAGCAATCCCAGGTTTTCCAAGTTTCCCATCTAATCGAGTCAACGCAGTGACTTACCCCAACAGAGTGGTTTTCTTGAGCACGATCTCGACCATTATCCGATTCTGTTTTCAGTGAAGCGGACGGATGGGCCGATCTGTTAGTTGACGTTCCCCGGTTTTGGCTGCGCCGAGGACGTCGGGCGGCGACGGATCGTCTGCCTGCGGATGTGCGGAATCGTCTTCACGGAGGTGCACCTCGTGCGTTTAGTTTCGTGGAAGTCAGCCGGCTGGGTGCTGCTGCTCGGCCTTTGCAGCGGATGTGTGGGCGGCTCGTCGCCCGAGAGCCCCGCGACGCTAGCAGGCGGCGGCTCCGCTTCCTCCCGCAGCACGAGCGCGTGGTCGTCGTCGGCCAACGATAACCTCTCGCGACAGCTCGGCGGGTCGAAATCGAAAGAGAGCGACAAGTCTTTCTATGACGGGGTCAAGGCCCAGTTCGCGAAAGTCACCGGTGCGCTCACTCCCAAACCTAAGACGATAAAAGCTCCTCAGCCCACCTCGCTCCTCTCTAAGACGGGCCGCGTGACACCAGATCTGCTCGTCTCGACGGCCAAAGCCCACGCTGCGGCCGGTGACCGCGAGAAGGCGGCCAAGATATATCGCCAAGTCCTCAAAAAAGATCCGAGCCACCTCGCGGCGCTGTTGGGCTATGGGCATCTGCTCGACTGGCAGAACGATTTGGCGGCGGCAACTGCCCAGTATCGCAAGGCGACCAAGTATCATCCCAAATCTGCCACCGTCCATAACGATCTGGGACTGTGTTACGCTCGCCGCCGCATGTTTGGCGAGTCGGCCGCGTCGCTGCGCCGCGCGGTTCGCTTGCAGCCCGACAAGAAGCTCTACCAGAACAATCTGGCGACGGTGCTCGTGCAAACCGGCCAGTCGGACGAGGCACTTTCGCACCTGATTAAAGTCCACGGACCCGCCGTGGCACACTACAACGTCGGCTTCTTGCTCACCAAGACCGGCGACATGCAGCGGGCGAAGTTCCACTTTTCCGAGGCACTGCGGGCCGATCCGTCGCTCGACGCGGCGCGTCAATGGCTGCTGCGATTGGGCGCGAATCAGCGCTCGGCCCAGCCGGCCGCTGCGCCGGCAAAGCAAGCAACCGTTCCGGTAAAACGGCCCTTAGCTTCGCGATTGCCAACCGTCACGGCGCCCGTGCCCGGCCCGGCGTCCGACTTTCTGCGGCGCGACGTGGCCTTCGATCAAGGGCCATCGATGCGCATCCCCGCGCCACTAACTGCTCCAGACGCCTCGGGCGATGCCGTCGTGGCGCCATCGCCCGACGACCCACGGCCCACCAGCAGCTTGGTCGAGCCGCTGCCGCCGATTGCCGCCAGCCGCTGAGGCGGGTTGTCGCTGTATCGAGATGGTAAAGCAGCGGCGAATCCTCGCGACTCGACCGTTTAACAGCAAGCCACGGGCGACAGAGTCTCACAACAAGCGGTGTTTCAATAAACGCGAGGCCGAGTTCCCTGATCGCCGAGATGGGGATATAATAGAAGAGTTAAGTTTCAGCACCGCGTCAGAGGCAAGTCGCCATGTCCGAACAGCAAGCGATCGAACATCGACTGGCAGAAGTCGAAAGGGAACTCGCCGAATTGAAACGACGTATTCCGCCAACGAAGGAAAGCGAGTCGTGGGTCGAGCGAATCTCCGGAACTTTCAAAGACGATGCCGACTTCGACGAGATCGTGAGACTTGGACGCGAGTTCCGCAAGTCCGTTCAATGACCCCGCGGTAATCATGTATCTGCTCGACACGGATCATGTCGTTATCTCCCAGCAACTCACAGCGCCCGGGTATGCCAATCTAGTTCGACGTATTCGGCAGCACGATCCATCAGATTTTTTCGTTTCCATCATCAGTTTTCACGAACAAGTGATGGGATGGAATGCGTACCTTTCGATTTGTCGCTTGCACCGTCATCATTCTGGCTCGGCAATCCGCTTCATGTACAGCCGCTGGATCTCGCGCATGCAGCATCGACCGTCGGCCGCGAGCGCGGCGCATTGAGCTTCGGAAGACTTTGATTTGGCGAGTAACTCCCGGATGCGCGATGGCGCTGCCGCGCGCACGTCGGCGTCGATGTCTTCGGTCGTAAAGCCGAAGCACACGCAGATCGGCGCAGCGGCATCTTTCGGATAGACCGCACGTTGCAATTCGTCGACCGTTACAAATTGCTCGAAAAGATTAAAATAGGCCACGTCACATCGCGGGAAGTCGCAAAACCACGCTGAGTCTCCCATCCGCGATCGCGGCTGCTCTTGCACATGACGATCGAGCGTCGCTTCGCCGACCGGAGTGCCGAGCGATTCGCATCGCGGACAGTAAGCCCGACCGTTGAACTCCGGCTCGCGAACGAAGGCTTTGTTCATGCGTCTCACCTGACACTTGATTCACTCGCCTTTCAGCTTCTCCAACTCCGCCGCGATCTGCTCGAGGCTGGGTCGGTCGCCGAAACTTTTCGCCCGGCGGGCGTAGCGAATGACGCCCTGCTTGTCGATAATGAACGTCGCGGGCCGATTGCTCAGTTCGGTGTGAATCCGCATCTGAAAGGCCACGCCATAGGTGGCACTGACGGTTAGCGAGGGATCCATCAGCAGCGGAAAGTTGACGTCGGCCGTCTCCAAACCGGAATCTTTGAGCAGGTATTTGGCCGACCACGATTCGTGAGGGTCGATGGCCAGCACCTGCGCGATTCCGTCCTCACCGCCCAGTTCGTCGCGCAACTGCGCGAGCTGTCCGTGGCAGACCGGTCAGGTATCGCCGTAGATAAACACCAACACGACCGGCTGCTTGCCGCGAAACTGGCTGAGCTTGATCGTCTTGCCGGAAACGGTTTTCAACTCGAAGTCGGGCGCCGGCTTGCCGAGCCTGGCGGTGTCGATGGTTCGCCAGTCCCACTGCGTCAACGTCCTGACCACGTCGTCCGCCAGCGGCTTTCCCATCCGCTCCAGCGCATAGGCGATGTGTTTGCGAGTGTCTCGGTTCTTTTCCTTCTTTCTTCGGCCGGCGAGCAGGCCGCTCAGATCTCGCCCGCCCTGCATTCCCAAAGCATCCGTGGCGTAAAGCCGCACCGCCGCGTCGACATCGCCGTTGATCGCCGCGGTGAGCGAATCGGTCGGCACGTTCGGCCCGAGGTATCCGAGCGTTTGGGCGGCCAACAGGCGCCGCGGCGTGTCTCCGTCTTTGAGCGCCGCGAGCAGCGGCTTGACGGACGCATCGCCCGATTTGACCAACGCCTGCAAGGTCAACATCCGCGCCTTCCAGCCCTCATCGTCCAACGGACGCATGTAGCCGCGCCCGCGTTTCCAGGCCTTCTCGTCCCACTGCGCGGCAAAGTGCTCGATCCACTGCTGCGGCGTTTGTGGCTCGTCGGCGGCCAGCAGCGAAGACGACGACAACGCGACCAGCGCGGTCAATAAAAAAACGCTCGATGCTTTGGTTTTCATGATGATTCTCGTTAAGTAGATGTGCCGAGTCTGGAGGAGGAGGGCAGGCAGAATAATGGAGGGCAGGATAAATAAGTGGAAAAATGAGGTTCATCCGGGTTAACCGTCGTCGTGCTCTCGATGTTGGGTTTCAGGTATCGCCGTGTTGTCCGCAGATTACACAGATTTACGCAGATGGTTGTTAATTCAGACGGAAAAAGGGGCGGAATATGAACCACGGATGACACGGATAAAATTGAGATTGAGATGTCAGGTGGAGTGAGGGCTGCTGCGAGTTTTTTCCAAGCCGCCTGTGATCTGTGTCTTCCGTGCGATCCGTGGTTAATACGAGGTTTCCCGTCCAGGTGTGCCCCTTCAGTTTGAGTTGTTTTCCATCTGCGTAAATCTGCGTAATCTGCGGACGACCTGTTTCCTTTTTTTGTTGGTGGTTCGTCCGGCTGAAGCGTGTTTTGACTTGAGAAAGTGCGGTTTGAGCGGTGAGGGGTTGAAGAAGAAAAGCGGACGGGATAACAGGATGGACCACGGCAGGGCTCGGGGATTCACGAATACGGGTTCCTCTTCTCTGTGTCCGTGGCGGAGTCGATGAAACCACTCTCTAAAGCTCCTGGGGAACCATTTTTACTCCTCACGCCTCAACCTCTCAAGGCTCACCTTACGGAAAACTACGCTTTGGCCGGATGAACCATAAATGATGGGTTGTAAAAAACGTCCCCACGCGCGTATTATTCTGTCCTCCATCATTCTGCCTACTGCCAGCACGAGGCGCTGTTCGATCAGTATAACCTCTTCGCCTGTCGGCCGTTTGTAATCCAGGTCACGCTGGGATCACTCTCGCGCATTCTTTTCTTCGCCAAGGTCAAGGCAATAATGAACCTGCTGGGCAACTTCCTGGAAGCCCAGCGACGGATAAAGGTGCCGTCCGACGTCGTTTTGGGCCATCGTTTCGATCCGCGCCACGCGCACGCCGCGAGAACGAAAATGCTCGATCGCCCGATTGAGTAGCTGACGGCCGATTCCTTGGCCACGGCACGAGGCCGCCACGGCCAAATTGGGGATGAACCCAACGCCAGCTTCCGCGTCGATCCAAGTCGAAACATATCCAACGACCGCTCCATTCCCCTCGGCCACGAAGATCCCCTCCGCATCGCGATCCACATCCGCATCGACATGCCGCGCCTTGCGCCAACGCCAGTCGTGTCCGCCAAACTCACCGACAACCCGCTCGATGTCATGCTCCAACGAAACGCCCTCGAATGCCTCGACGGTCAGATCCCGCAGCGATTGCAAATCGATGGCCTGATACGGGCGGATGGTGAGAGACATAGGAGAGAGAGACGCGAGGACGAAGTGTTGACCATTTTCAATTTGCATTTTTGGTTCATCCGGGTTAACCGTCGTCGCGCTCTTGACGTGGGGTTTCAAATATCGCCGTGTTGTCCGCAGATTACACCGATTTACGCAGATGTTGTTAATTCAGACCGGAGGAGGGGCGCATCAAGAACCACGGATAGTACGGAATGACACGGATAAAACTGAGATTGAGATGTTAGTTGAGCGAGGGCTGCTGCGAGTTTCTTTCCAAGCTGCCGATGATCCGTGTCTTCCGTGCGATCCGTGGTTCATACAAGGCTTTTCCGTCCAGGTGTATCCCTTCAGTTTAAGCTGTTATCCATCATCTCATCTGCGTAAATCTGCGTAATCTGCGGACGACCTGTTTCCTTCCTCACGCCTCAACCTCTCAAACCCCACTTTACTTTACGAAAAACTACGCTTTAGCCGGATGAACCTGCATTTTGAATTTTGAATTTTTGCATTTTTGAATTTCCCTCCGTGCCGCTCCGTCTCTCCGTGTTGAACAACTTCACCTCAGTCTTATCCCACCGCCAGCGCTCCCATCGGATCCCAAGGCGCCAGCACGGTCGGCTCTGTTTTCAGCGCCTCCTGCAGCTGGGCCGGCAGATATTCCTTTCGCGCCGCGATCTCGAACATATATTGATCGAACCAACTGTCGTTCATCAGAAAAAAACCTTTGCGCCCGCCTTCGTCGCCCCAACTGTTTTCGACCCGCCAGCGGCGCGGCACCTCGCGCCCGTTGATCTCAACAACGTCGACGCCGGTGAACAGCATGGCGTGGGTCATTACGCTTTGGTGATGCAGCAGCCGGCCGGCCTTGTCGAGCTCAAACGGCGTGTCGTACAGATCGTCGTACTCGTACAGGTCGGCGTCCCACAGCCCCAGGTCGCGGTTCATCATCGGCCCCACGTCGCAGCCCATCCAAACCGGCTCACCGGCCAAAATGGTTTTCATGGCGATCTGCTTCATCATGTCGATCTCGACGTTCAGATACTTCACGATGCCGCCGCCCTCGACGTTGCCGAGGTGTTCGACCGTGTACGTGCGGCCGAAGGCGTGTTCCTCTCGCGGGTCGTGCACCAAACAAACGTAATCGTCCAGCGGCGCGTCGATATATTTCTCGGCGAATTGCCGGGGCGTAAGCTTTCCGTCGCGGTGAAACTTTTTGTCCTTATCGTTCCATTGCCAGTCGAACTCGGTCGGCGGCGTGCCGAGGTGGATCGAAAGAATGCGGTAGATAACTTCCAGGATTTCGTTCTTGACCACACGCAGTCCGTCGACGTCGGCACCATCGGCCGCCGCAGCGCGAAGACTTGCTGCCGCTTCCCGCAGCTTGTACAGCAGCACGGCGTTCATGCGGGCCGAGGCCGACGAGCTTTCGGTCTCCGGCATCGCCGCCTGCGGCACCACGCCATGTTTCTGGATGATGTTGATGAACATGTTCCACTGGCCGCCGTCGTCCAATGGGCGTTCCAGCAGCCAGGCCACGTGGCGGTCGTCGGCGTCGCGGTCGGCCGTTTCGATGATCCGCTCCAGAAAATAATTCGCCCGCTCGAACTTGTCCCAAAAGAAGGCGTAGTTTTGGCTGAACTGAAACTCCTTGAGGTTCATCTTCTGCATCGCCCCGACGCGAAACAGATTCAGGCCCGCGAACATCCAACACCGCCCGCTGCGCTTTTGGTTGGTCACCTTCCAATCGTCCAGCACGTGGCTAAACGTAAAATCGCTACTGGTAACCACCCGCCTGTTCAGCGCCACGTCATTGACCGACGTTTTACAAACCGCGTTTTGCGCCACCCGATAAGCCGGGCTGGCCGCAAAACCCTCGGCCAGCGCGGCGATTTGCTCGCGGCTCAAGACGCCGTTCGTTTCGGATGGTTGCGAGTCAGTCAATGCAGCGGGAGAAACGGATGCCATAGAGGTCGCTCCTGAAAGTGTAAGACGCGGAGATTCATGGTGCCGACAGTATAACATGACTTGCAGAGCCGTAGAACTGGTAGACCAGCTCGCCGGTCCGCCGCGCGGTAGCGGGATTCGCAAGAATTCCGTGCGTTCGATATCGTCAGAATTCTTGCGAATTCTGCTACGCCGCCGCCTCCTCGACGATACGGATCTCCTCGTCGCTGAGGCCGTAGAGTTGGTAGACCAACTGGTCGATCCGCCGGCCCGTCGCGTCGATCTGACGTTGCAGGGCCGTTTGTTGGTGGGAGGTTTTGGCCGCATAACGGCCAAATGTTGGGTTCGACTTTTAACTAGCCCAGGCATTTATGCCTGGGACCGCGATCACGGATCGTACCGTTTTTCCGTCCCCTTTAGGGGACTTGTCGTGATTCGGTTCGACGTCACGCCTTATCCGTTCCGATCTGGACAAGCCCCCTAAAGGGGGCTGAACGACGGGTTGTTGTCTTCCAACGTCCCAGGCATAAATGCCTGGGCTAATTAAATGGTATGCAAGTTGAAACGCCACAAATCATTTCGCCGTCGCCTCTTCGACGATGCGGATTTCTTCGTCGCTGAGGCCGTAGAGTTGGTAGACCAACGCGTCGATTCGCCGGTCCGTCGCGTCCGATCTGACGTTGAAGAGCCGTTTTCGCCGAATACCAGCACGCAGCGCAAGCAAGTGAGTTTCGGCGTTTAGCCCCAACGGAGCGGCCCCATGACAGCCCAGGGCGCAGCCCTGGGGGATGTTTCGCATCACAATGCAAAGCCCCAACGGGGCGATCCTAACGCGGCGTCGACACACGATGCGCGCGATCGCGTAGGGCGGTCGGGACGATTCCGCATTTTAGGGCCGCCCCGTTGGGGCTTTGCGATGTTGGCCGTCCTCGTTTCCCAGGGCTGCGCCCTGTCATAGGATCGCCCCGTTGGGGCTGGCGAGCGCTCACCGCTACGCCGTCGCCTCTTCGACGATGCGGATTTCATCGTCGGTGAGACTAATACCAGCACGCAGCGCAAGTGAGTGAGTCTCGGGTTGACGATGACTCCGGCCGTGACGATGATTCTCACCGTATCGAGAACTCACTCGCTCGCGCGTCGTGCTTGTATTGCACGGGTGGAACATTGGTTGTCGCTACGCCGTCGCCTCCTCGACAATACGGATTTCTTCGTCACTGAGGCCGTAGAGTTGGTAGACCAACGCGTCAATCCGCCGGTCCGTCCCGTCGATCTGACGTTGACGGGCTGACGTTCGCCCGCGACACCGCTGGGCAAGCCAGCAGAGGGATCCTGCGTCGGCATTTTCTAATTCGCGTGCGAGAGGGGTCGCACACTCGGCCGGTCCGCAGCTGTGGGAGAGCGGAATTGACTGACCCGCGCGGTGACGACGGCCACGGTTTGGCCCGTCATGTCGAAGAACTCCACGCTGTAGCCGTCCTCTTTGCCCGTAACGACATGGCGTTCGACGACCGTGCCCACATCGCCCGCGCAGAGGCCATGCTCCGGCAGGTCCGTCGTCAAAATTACGTCCTGGAACAATTCAAAGGCCATCATCGCTTCTCCGGATACATTGTAATCAACCGCGGCACGTCGGTGCCAGCGTCGATTTGCCAAATACTGCGAAAGACGACTGTTCCGCCGCTGGGTCCGGTCAGCCCGGCCACAACAACGTAGCAGGTTCCATAGTCGTTTTCCTCCACCTCTTCGACATCGGCCATCAGATGTTGTTCTCGCAAGTCAATTTCCAGCCGCTGCCACCGGACCGAGTCGTACCCCATCGACATGAGCAGCTTTGCCTTGGAGGCTCCCCGTCGATGTGCGGGATTCAAGAGGTAATCCCGCAGCTTCTCTGCCGCCATGACGGCGTTCTCAGCGTTCGGCAGTTTCATCGTTCGCTCGCCTCTTCAACAATGCCGATTTCCTCGTCGCTGAGGCCGTAGAGTTGGTAAACCAACGCGTCAATCCGCCCGTCCGTCGCGTCGATCTGACGTTGAAGGGCGGTTTGGTCAAGCGACGTCGGAGCCCGTCGACGGCGCTCCGGCACAATCCGAAATGCAACCCGCGCGGTTACTGCTGGACGAGCCAGCAGTGTTACACGGCGTCAGCTCCCACTTCAGGTTGTCGCCGAATTGCTCGCGACCGCTTTTCGAATCCTCGCCATACACTGTTCGGGGCGCTTCGCAAGATCGCATTCCCATATCCGAATGACCTTCCACCGGTTCTGGCGTAAGAGGCGAGTGACTTTGCGATCACGCGCCTTGTTGCCGTCGATCTTTTCACGCCACGCTGCCGCGTTCGTTCTTGGTTTGATGTTCTTGCCGCAGTTGTGACCGTGCCAAAAACACCCATCCACGAATACCACAACGCGTGCTTTGGGCCACGCGAAGTCCGGTCGGCCTGGTAGCGGTCGGTGCCGCCTCCAACCCCATAGCTTTGACTTACGCAGCAACGATGCCAAACGTTCTTCCGTGGTCGCGTTTCCCTTGCTGTGTATTTTGGACATCAATTGCCCGCGCGACAAATCTCCGAACGTCGTACGCTCGCTATCAGCGTTTCCAGGCCAATCGCTCATTTCTTGCGACTCTTTTGAGTACGTCGACCGATCAGCGCTTCCATCACCTTCTTACCGGCCAATTTGGCGTATAGCGGCGGCACGGCATTTCCAATAAGGTCGCACACGGCCTCTATCTGGTCTGTGACAAACCGATAGTTTTCGGGAAACGTCTGAAGCAGCGCCGCTTCACGAACGGAAATCGTGTAACGACGCTTGTCGGGATGCCCGAACCTTCCCTTACAAGGAGTCGTACATCCGCCCGTGATGGTCGGCGCGGCCTGATCCCACGCCATTCTGCCGTACACGTTTGTGAAGCCGCTGTAGCCGTTTCGATGACAATCCGGCCGCACCGACTCATCGATGCTCAACCACGTCTGCCCGGGTTGTGCGGCCCGAAGGCGTTCCTTCGTTTGCGGTTGAAGATCACGAACGACATGCCAATTATTCGAGTTCGGACCACCGTTCCTGATCGCTGTCCTCAGTGTCACGGGCGCGCCCATGTGATCAATAGTCTCGCGCACCGAACGCCACGGTTTTCGTTTTGAATTTGGTTTCGGAACACGGATGTGGGATACCGTTGGGAACGCCACGTCGAATCCGCGTCCCGCCAACAGGACTAATCGCCGACGCGATTGCGGAATCCCAAAATCCGCCATCTGTTCTACGCGCCAATTGTATCGGTAGCCAAGCCGATCGAGAACTGATAAAAACTCGTCAAAAATTGGT
>JADFKK010000095.1 GCA_022564995.1 Planctomycetota bacterium
CCGTTCGGACCCAAGATCGCGAAATTCGTCTTATTGAAGTCGAGATCGAGGTACCGGATTCCCCTGACTTCCTCAATGTGGATGGATTCGAGCTTGATCACGCGAGGTCTTCCTCCGCAGGCGGTGAGAAGACCTTTACGAAATCGTCTGCCTTCGGCTTGCCTTTCGCGGCAAGCAAGCTCCGGAGCTTTTCGATCATCTTGGCGTCGATGTCAGCCGATTCTGACAGCTTCGCAAGGAACTTCTCAGCTATCAATTGCGGAAGTGTCGCCATCTAAACTCCAATGACTTGGTTTCGCGATGCTCGAGGCTGCTCGCCGCCGGCACTCGATGCTCGTCACGGGTGAAGACGAGCAAATGCCACGCTGGCGCGCCATGCTGAATCCTACGACCACGGGTGCTGCTGGACAAGGAAGTAGAGGCACGCCGGGCGCCACTGCTCACCTCGCCCAGCGATCGCGGGCGGGCGGCAGGCGGGCGGTTTTGACGGCGGACGACGCCCATCTGCTCGGCTTGAGGCTGCCGGCGATTCGTACGACACTCGGCCGACCGGGCGCTGCGATGAGCGAAAAGAAGCGGAGCGGGGCGTAGCTGAATTCGCAAGAATTCAGACGATACCGAGCGATCGGAATTCTTGCGAATCCCGCTACCAAGATTGACCCAGGGCGCGCTGCGCGACCCCGCGCTTTGGTGTGGAACTGCTTCGCAGTTCGGACGACGGGGGGGTCGTCGGAGGTGGTCCCAGGCATAAATGCCTGGGCTAGTTAAAAGGTCGCTGGGCGGCTGACTGCTAGGCGAGATAGCATGTGGGATGCGATTCAGCCACCGCTCCCTTGGGGAGAGGTCGGGCGCTCAGGCCCGGGAGAGGGTTGAGTGCGGACCGTCTCCAAGCGCGGCGTCCCCTCGAGCCACATTTGCAGGTGTTCTAAAAATTCTCCGGCTTGTCGTCGTCGTAAAACGAATACACGAACGTGCTGTGCGGCTCGGGAAGTGGGGCATCTTTTTTCAGCGATTCGTCGGCAGAGGCCGCGGGCATGACTCCCGACAAAACACTCAGGTCTCGATCGAACTCGCCCAATTAGGATTCGCGCAGAATTAAGCTGCCGAGTTTTGCCGTCTAAATCCTAAATCCGAAATCCGAAACAAATTCAAAGCACGAATGTCAAAAACAATTCCAAACCAGCAGAGTTTTTGACAGTTGAGATTCGGATTTATGATTTGTTTCGAGTTTCGTGCTTCGGATTTCAGATTCGGATCTCGTTGATGCACAACTCCTTAGCGATCAACAGCAACGTCCAGCGGGTATCGGCCGGGCTGTTTTACAAACTTCTTACAAGCTTATGACAGGCATCTGACCACTCGGGCGACGATCATGGGAATAATAGAGGAGTCGTTGACCTCAGGTCAGTGTTTCTGTACCTCGTTGTTTGA
Organism: Planctomycetota bacterium; assembly: GCA_022564995.1. Classification (GTDB taxonomy): domain Bacteria; phylum Planctomycetota; class Planctomycetia; order Pirellulales; family JADFKK01; genus JADFKK01. Next base: position 1,432 of record JADFKK010000095.1, read on the forward strand.
AAAGGAGAATTGAGATGAGACGATCGATCTCTGCGTCGTTGTCGTTGTTGGTGTTGGCCGCTTCGCTCGGCGGGTCGAGCGCGGTGGGGAGCCAGGTGCAATTGAATGTGTCGATGGCCAACCCGACGTTGCTGGCGGAAAAGAAACAGACCACGTTCATAAAAATCGGGCTGACCGGCTTCAAAATGAAAAGCAGCGCCCAGCGAGCGCCGGTCAACGTGTGTATCGTGCTCGATAAGTCCGGCTCGATGTCGGGCAACAAGATCGCCAAGGCCAAAGAAGCTGCCATCGCCGCGATCCGTCGACTCGGCAAGCGGGACATCGTTTCGATCGTGGTCTACGATTCGACGGTCCAGGTCGTCGTGCCTGCCACGAAGCTGACGGACAAAGAATCGGTCATCGCCAAGATTCGTCAGATATCCTCCGGCGGATCGACGGCCCTGTTTGCCGGCGTCAGCAAAGGCGCGGCGGAAATCCGCAAGTTTCTCGACAAGAACCGGGTGAACCGCATGATTCTGCTCTCCGACGGCCGAGCCAATGTTGGCCCCCAATCACCCAGCGAACTCGGCGATTTGGGCGCCTCGCTGATGAAAGAGGGCATCTCGGTGACCACGATGGGGCTGGGGCTCGATTACAACGAAGACTTGATGACGCGGCTGGCTCAGAAGAGCAGCGGCAATCATCTGTTCATCGAAAACGCCAACGATCTGGTGGCCCTATTCAATCACGAGTTCGACGACGTGCTGTCGGTGGTGGCCCAGGAAGTGGTCATCGACATGCGCCTGGCCAAGGGCATTCGCCCCATCCGAACGATGAACGTCGATTCGGAGATCAACGGCCAGCAGGTCATCGTCAAACTGAACCAACTCTACAGCGAGCAAGAGAAATACGCGCTGTTGGAAATTGAAGTTCCGCCCGGCAAAGTCGGCCAGTCGCGGGCGATCGCCGAGGTGAAGGTCTCTTATGCCAACATGCAAACGAAGACCACCGACCGGCTGTCGAGCTCGATCCGTGTTGCTTTCACCGACTCGAAGGCCGAGGTCGAGAAGCTCGCCAACGTGAAAGTCAAGATCGCCTGCGTGCTACAGATTGCCAACAAACGGAACGAACTGGCGACCGCCTTGCGGGACAAGGGCGACATCGAAGGCGCGCGGGAGGTGCTGATCGGGAATTACGGATACCTCCGCTTCAACGCGAAACTCTACGGCGACGAAAAGCTGCTGGGGCGGGCCGATGATAATCGCTGGCAGTCTGAAAACCTGGACGGAAAGAATTGGGCACACAACCGCAAGCGGATGCGGGAGCAGCAGAACGCCGATTTGAACAGTCAAAAGCTTTACAAGAAGCCGGAGAAAAAGTAGGGTGAGTGGTCGACAAATAATGAGTGTCGCATTTCGACGAGGCAATCCACGGCGAGCCCCGAGCGTTAGCTCGGGGGTAATGCGGTTCCTTGGGGAATGGTTGGAACCGATCGTTGCATCACCGTCGGCCTAACGGCCGACGCTCGCCGGATGTCGCGCAATGTGAGCACACCCCTTATCGACTTGCTGAAGATTGAAACTCGAGCGATGCGCGGACCACGTGGCTGCAAAACAGATTATCATCCTGGGATTGATTGTGTGCCTGCCGCTGGCGCTGTTCGCCTGGCTGGGCGATCGGCTGGTGCGCCAAGAGCAGACGATGGTGCGCCAGCAATTTCGCGATCTGCTCGCGGATAAGCTGCGGGACACGGATCGCACGATCGCCGGCTATTTTACGCGCACTCAGCGAGAACTGCTCGATCTTACCGAACTGCAAAGCCTCGACACGGCCAGCCTGCGGGAGTTCGTTCGCCAGCAGCCGCGGGTCAGTCAGGTGTTCGTCCTGGAAAAAGACGGTCGGCTGCTGCATCCGCCGCTCGACGCGCCGCGCAATGCATCGGAGCAGGAATTCCTTCACCGGGCAGAGCCGTTTCTGGTCGATCGCGACCTGGTTCGCCTGACCGACGCGGACCGCCCGTCTGCATCCGGAGGCCGGATTTACGGAAATAGTTCGCCGCGCGAGTCGGCGGCTGCGGATCAAACGCACGGCTGGTACGTTTGGTATTGGGGGCGTGGCCTGAATCTGATCTTCTTCCGCCGGCTCGAATCGGGCCGCGTGATCGGTGTCGAGTTGCTCCGCGCCCGTTGGATGGCGGACCTGATCGGCGAGCTGCCGCAGACGGTCGAGATCGATCAAGCGCCGGCCGCCGCATCGCGGATTCAACTGGTCGACTCGGGCGCGAACGTCGTTTACCAGTGGGGCACGGTGGAACCTGCCGAAGGCGCCGAACCCATGGCGGAAATCCCCCTCAGTTCTCCGCTGAGTTCCTGGCGGCTGCGGTATTTTGTCGATGAGAAGGCCTTCGCCGCCGGCGGCCGTAGCGCCTATTTCAATCTGTTCTCGGCGCTCGTCGTGGCGGGCATCGGCCTGGCGGGATTGGCCGTTTATTTTTACCGCGAGTCGACGCGGGAGCTCCGCGAGGCTAACACCCGCGTGAATTTTGTCAACCAGGTTTCCCACGAACTAAAAACGCCCCTGACGAACATCCGGCTGTACGCCGATCTGTTGGAGGCCGACCTGCTAGCCTTGGACGAAAAAGAAGCCGCCGGGCCGCGCGAGCGTTTGAAGGTGATTGTATCGGAAAGCGGGCGGCTCAGCCGGCTGATCGGCAACGTGCTGACGTTTGCCAAGCTGCAACGAAAGCAAGTCGCGCGTCGGGTGAAGCCGGGCCGGGTTGATGAGACGATCCGCGGCGTCATCGAGCGGTTCGAGCCGGCCATGGCCCAGACGGGTATCGAAATACGTTTTCAGGCCGGGGCCGGCGAACTGGTCGAACTCGATGCGGATGCGCTGGAACAGATTCTGGTGAACTTATTGAGCAACGTGGAAAAATACGCCGCCGCCGGCCAGTCGGTCGAGATTGTCAGTTCGCACCAGCCGGATCGCACGATCATCACCGTCGCCGATGAGGGGCCCGGTATCGACACCGCAGCGCGCGAAAAGGTCTTTCAGCCGTTTTTCCGGCTATCCGACCGCCTCGAAGACACGGCCGGCGCCGGCATCGGCTTGTCGATCGCCCGCAATTTGGCCCGCCTGCACGGCGGCAACGTGCGGCTTGTGCCGTCGGAGCGCGGCGCGAAATTCGAGGTTGATTTGCACACTCCATCCGCCGAAAGCAAGGCCACGCCGTGAAAGTTCTCCTGGCCGAAGACGATCGTCTGACCCGTGAGGGGCTCGCCGAAGTGCTCCGCGCCGAAGGATATTCGGTCGTCGAGGCGGAAGACGGCGCAGAGGCGCTGCGGCTGTTCGCCGAGGAATCGCCCGACTTCGTCTGCCTCGACATTATGATGCCGAAGATCAACGGCTACGACCTTTGCCGCCGGATGCGGGCCGACCGTCCGAACCTTCCGATCGTGTTCATCAGCGCGAAGGCCGAAGAAATCGACAAAGTGCTGGGGCTTGAACTGGGGGCTGACGATTTCATCGTCAAGCCGTTTGGCGTCAAGGAAGTGGTCGCCAGGATTCGCGCCGTTACGCGGCGCTGTCACGCGATCGCGCCAACATCCGCGCCGTCGTCGTTCTTGCTCGGCGATCTGGAGGTCTTCCCGGCGGAGCTGCGCGGGCGCCGCGGCGACGTGCAAATCGAGCTAAGCCTGCGCGACGTGACGATTCTGCAACTCTTGCACGACCGAAAGCGCGAGGTGCTCGATCGCAACACGATCTTCAACCACTGCTGGGGCGAAGATTATTTCCCCAACAGCCGCACACTCGACCAACACATCTCACAGCTTCGCAAGCGCATCGAAGTCGACCCCAAAAACCCACGAATCATCCGCACCGTCCACGGAGCCGGATATCGGTACGAAGGTTGACGGCGCGGGGCGAAGCGGAGGGTCGCCGACGGAGTGACGTAGGTTATGCTTCAGCATAACATGACGTCCGCAGTGACGTTGAGCCTGATTCTGTTATGCTGAAGCATTACCTACTGCAACCACACCGCGACTTCTTTGCTGCCTTCGGTCATCTGGAAGACGGGGCCGGGGGTGTAGCCGCGCTGGCGGACTTGGGTGACGACGGCGGACAGATCGATCTGTTGGGCGGCGATGCGGCGCTTGAGATCGTCATCGAGAAGGCCGTCCAGGTCGTCGATGCCGGCGGCGTAGGAGGTGAGTTCGACTTTGGTGCGGCCGTTTTCGCGGACACGAATTTTTAGATACTTGGCCAGGCTGCTGAAGTCGCGATGAGATGCTTCGGCCGGCGGCAAGTCCAAGCGGTTCATGTCGGCCTCAAGGCGGTCGATCAGCGGCCGGATCGGGCGGTGCCACATGACGGGCGCCTTCAGGCCTTCGAGGTAATACGCCAAGCCGTGAAACGCCCGCAGCAGAAAGATCATCGAGGCCGGGCCGGCGATGCGGAAATTCCAGCGGTCGTCGCCCAAAATGTCCGCGACCCGTTCGGCCAGCCGCCAGTCGGCCGGATCATACGGATACTCGACGCAAAACGGCTCGAACAACACCCGGCACAGCGCCGGCAGCTTGTCGGCCAACGGCTCCAGGAACTCTTTGTTGAAGCCGAGCTTTAGGAACAGCGGCCACGGCGGCTCGTCGCCGCGCATCGTGGCGCGGATCAAACGCAGCAGGGCCAGCCGGTCGTCGCTTTCGGGATAATACACGCAGCCGAAATCGTACATCAGCACTTGGACCGAACCGTCCTGGTTGCCTTCGATGTTGCGGCGGAAGCGAAGATTGCCGGGGTGCAGGTCGGCGTGCATCATGCCGCGGCCAAACAGGCCGTCGAGAAACAGACCGAGCAGCGTATTGGCCAATTTTCTCTTTTCGACGTCGGTCCACTCCGCTTTGACCTGCTGCCAGGTGTCGCCGGTTTGCCAGTCGGTGACCAGCACTCGCTCGGTCGATAACTCATCAATCACGCCCGGCACGGCCAGCCGTGGGTCTTCGTCGGCCCAACGCGCAAAGCTCCTCTGATGTTCGGCCTCGCGGCGATAGTCGAGTTCTTCTTGCAGGTCGTCGAGGATGACTTGCCGATAGGCGGACAGGTCGAACCCACGCCGCAGGTTACCGACCGGCGCGCTGAGCCAACCCAGCAGCTTGAGGTCGGTTTGAATCGAATCGCCAATGCCCGGGTATTGCACTTTCACGGCCACGTCGCGACCATCAAGGGTGCGCGCGCGATGGACCTGACCGAGGGAGGCGGCGAGGGCGTCGGGGTCGATTTCGGCCAGCACGTCATCGAGTGGCCGCTGCCATGCCTGCAAGATGACGGGCTGTATTTCGCTCCAGGCCAGCGGTTCGGCGCTTTCTTGCAGCGAGGCAAATTCGGCGGCGGCGAGCGGGTCGTCGTCCTCTCGCGATTGCGAGAAGCTCATCATCTGACCGAGCTTCTGCGGCAGGCCGCGCAGCTTGCCCATCCGCTGGATCAAGTGGCGGCGTGCCTGGCTGCGGACCAGTTCGTCACCGGCGTGTTTCAGACGGTAAGCGTCTTTGGCCAGTCCGGCATAAGCGACGGTGCGGCTGAGAGTTTTCAGAGCCATGGGGAGTCTTTGTTGTTGGCGGTGTGCGCGACCACTGGTCGCGGTTTTACAGTACTAGATGTCGTCGCTTGATTCGACCATGTGTGCGAGCGTATCGACGAGGTTGTTCTTGTCGAACGGCTTGACGATGAAGTCGGCGGCGCCAATCTTGAACGCTTCCTTGAGTATCTTCGTTTGATCGAGGGCGCTCACCACGCAAACCCGTGCCTGTGGATCGGCCTGGATGATTCCCCGCAGCGCGTGAATGCCGTCGTAATCGGGCATCACCATGTCGAGGGTGACCGCGTCGGGCTTGAGTTCCTGATACTTATCGATGGCGTCTTGCCCATTGACGGCCTCGCCGGCGATTTCCCATCCAGCCTCGGTCGCGGCGTCTTTGATCATTTCGCGGATGATCAGCGCGTCGTCGATCACTAGCAGGGTTTTGCACATGGCGTGGGGTTTCCTTCGAGCGTCATTAGACATTACAGAGCCGCCGTGTCTGCACGGCAATGAACGTCATTGGTCATGGGTCGTGGGTCTCTACATCTTGATGGGCAGTTCCCCGACGACCTCAACGGTCAAGTCGCCCGTCTCGCAATCCAGTGTAATGCGACGCCCCTTAGACTCTCCGGTGTGTTGTGCTGCGATAGAAATGTTGGCTCGTCGCAGCGCCTCCGTCACCGCGTCGATGTTCGCTTGGCCGATCTGCAGGGGGCCGTTGTTTCCGAACATGTTCGCGCCGCCGACGATCTTGGCCGTCACACCGCCGGGATCGGCGCCGTGTTCGTCCAGCAGACGCAGCGCCTCGGGAATCGCCGTGTTGGCGTATCTTCCCGGGTGGCCGCCGCGACCTTCCGAGGCGGGCAGCACAACGTGCGCCAACACGCCGACACGCTGGTGCGGATGATACAGGGCCACGCCGACGCACGATCCAAGAACCGATCGGAGCAGCCCCGAAGAATCGGCGACGGCGATCTGGCCGATGCAGACGTTGACCGCCGCAACTGCCATGGTTTCGTTACACGTTTCGCTACAGGGGGCCATCAAGGCAGTCCTTTTCGGTTTCACGGTGCGGGCTTCGTCGTTGTCGATTGCTCATTGCTCATTGGTGAATGTTCATGGTTCATGGTTCAAGCGGCTTTACGTTTCAAGATGGTGTCGACTACTTACGGCGTCACCGTGAGCGCCTCTACCATGGCGACCCGCATGGAGTCGGTCGGTACGAAGAAGACGTTCCAGTTCAACTCTTCTCCCTCGCGGTGGAATCGCGTTCGACAGATCAGCACCTTGTCGCTCGTCATGGCCTGGGCCATTAGCGCCTGCTGTAGCACGCTGGCGCCATAGTCCTGAATGAAGTACGGCGGCGTCGGAACCAACTCGACCGAGATCAGCCGCGTCAGGGCGTTCATGTAGGCACAACCGAGGATATTGCCGGTCTCATTGAGCGCCGATTTCTCCAGGTCGGTCCACTGCTCGCAGGTTTCCACGTCTCGCCCCAACAGCGCGGCGGCCAGCGAGCGACCGTTCTTGTCGTCGAAGGTGAGGATCATGTCGCCGCCGACGTCGCCCTCGAGCGATAAGACGACCATCGTCAGCAATTCAGATCCGAAGTCGAACTCCGCGCAGACCTCTTCGAGCGGCAATTCTCGCACCTCGTCGAGCGTCAACGTGATCAGACCGTTGGTCCAACGACACATGGCAGCCGAAGCGTCGTGTGTGGCGGAGGCAAACAACTGGTGCAGCACTTCCAGGTCGACATTTTCGGGTGTTCTGACTTGGCTCATCGGAAACATCTCCTAAACGGTCACTGCGGACGTATCGAGTTTTGCGGACATTTCAATCAGGGTAGCGATGTCGAGGATTAACGACACGCGGCCGTCGCCCAAAATGCTGGCGCCGGCGACGCCACGAACATTGCGGTAGTTTTCCGCCATCGACTTGATGACGATGTCTTCCTCGCCAAGCAGCCTATCGACGACCAAACCGAGCTCTTCGCCGTCGCTGCCGATGATGACCAGCGTCGTGTCGTCGCCTTCGGACGAACGGTCACAGTCTCTGGCCGGGCTGTTCCAGACGAACAGGTCTCGCAGTTGAACGACCGACACCACGCGGCCTCGCACGGTCGCCGTCCGCTGACCGTGGACCGTGCTGGTGGCGTCACTTCCGACCGAGACGATTTCGACGACCGACTCGACCGGAATCGCGATCACGTCGCCATCGATTTCGGCCATTAAGCTGGGCAAAATCGCAAGCGTGAGCGGCAGTTTGATCGAAAACACCGAGCCTTTGCCCGGCGTGCTGTCCAATTCAACGGTGCCGTTGATCGCTTCAATCTTCGAGCGGACAATGTCCATGCCCATGCCGCGGCCGGATATCTCGGTCACTTTTTCGGCGGTGCTGAAGCCTGGCTCCCAAATAAGTTGATACATCTGATCAGGCGTCATCTGGTCTAAGTCCGCCTTGCTGACGATTCCTCGTTCGAGCGCCTTTTCCCGAATCTTATCCAGATCGAGGCCCTTCCCGTCGTCGCTAACTTGGATGACGATGCTATTGCCGCGATGGAACGCATCGAGCGTCACGGTGCCCTGGCGCGGTTTGCCGGCCCGCTCGCGTTCTTCCGGCGACTCGATTCCGTGATCGGCCGAATTGCGAACCATGTGAATCAACGGATCGCCCAATTCGTCGATCATGCGCTTGTCCAACTCGGTTTTTTCGCCGCGGATGACCAGCCGCATTTCCTTGCCGCTATTTCGCGTGATGTCGCGGATGACGCGCTTGAACCGCGTAAACAGCGGCCCAACCGGCACCATGCGAGTGTCCATGACGCTTTTCTGAATGCCGTCGGTAACGCGATCGAGTTGGTGGATGGCTTCGTACAGTTCGCTGACCGAGCCGCGCGCATCGACGAAACGCCGCACGTCGCGGTTGACGTTTTCCAGATCGGCCAGAATTCGTCGGGCGTGGCTGCGAATGATTTCCATGTTGGCTTCCGGGCTGCGCTGATTCTGCCCGTCGTCGTTGGCCATCTTTTCAAGCGACGAAATCGCGTTCGCCAGCAGGTGTGCCGTCTGTTTGTTGGCGATCAGCGGACGCATCTTCTCGCCGATCTGCGAGAAGCGGGCTTTGTTGATGACCAATTGTCCGGCCAGATTCATAAGCTCATCCAACCGATCGATGTCAACTCGCAATGTTTCGGCGGGCTTGCCGGACGGCTCGGCCGCGCGGCCCTTGCTTTGAGCTTCCGCCGCGGCAGGAGCCGGTTTCTTGGCCGCTGCAGGTGACACTTTTGGTGGCGGTTGAGAGACAGCCGCTGGTGTTGATTGAGGTTGTTTTGTCTCTTCGCGAGCCGATTGCAGAAGCTCCTCGGGTAGCGGATCGAGTTGCAGCCGCTGAACGCCGGCGAATCTCAGGTGCGAACAAATCCGCTCCGACGATTGTTCACTAGATAGCGCGAACGTCAAACCTTTGAGTTGCTCCAAGTCGTCGAGTTCCTCGAGCGGCGGGTCGCAGTAAAACACCTTGCCCAGGGCGGAGAGTTTTTCGAACGCTAGACGCGCTTTGAGGCCGACCAGGTCCAACTCGGGATCAAAATAGACAACGCCGGTGAAGGCGGCGATTCCCTGCGGGGCCGACGCGGCGATTTGTCGCAGCAGCTCGTCGGTAAGGCCTTCGTCGGTACGGTCCACGCTGGAGATTGTTTCGTCGATTGGGATTGCCGGCTGGTCAGCCTGCGGCGAAGCAGAGGTCGCCTCTGGTTCGGCGGCGACCGAATTCGATTGGCGGGCCTTCTCTTGCGCCTCGACCAACTCACCAATCAACGCGCCGAATTGGCTAGACTGAGGATTGTTGACCTTCAGGCCCTCGACGTAAGTGCGCAGCGCGTCGGTACACTTGAGCATCACGTCGGTCAATTCGGCCGTCAGCGGAGCGTTGTTTTCCCGCAGATCCTGCAGAATGTCCTCCATGTAGTGCGCCAACTTGGCGGGCCGATTCAGGCCGACCGAAGCGGCCGAGCCCTTGATGCGGTGCGAGACGACCAGCAGTCCGTCGTCGGCCGCGCCGCCACCATCCGCCTCCAACGCCAGCAATTCATCCGTTAAGCTGTCCAACGACAAATCGGTCTCGTCGATAAAAATCGACAAATACTTGGCGGGGACCGACTGTTCGTCGACGACGCCCTGCATGTAATCGACGGTTGCCGCCGCTGGTACGGACGGCTCCGGCGAAGGCGGGCTCTCCGAAAGCTCGGGCGGGCTGCTCGCGGCCTCCTCGAGTGCGAGCGCCAAGGCGCGCTCGGCGTCTGCCTGCGTTGCTTGTGTCTTCTCCACGCCGGCTTCCTGCAACAGCTTCTGAATGTCGGCGAATATCCCTTCGCAATCAACCTCGTCCGCGTCGGGATCCTTCAGCGCCTCGATCAACGCTCCCAGCCGGTCAACCGACTGGAACACCAACTCGACGGTATCGCAATTGAGAGTCAACTGGTCTTTGCGCGCGGCGTCGAAAATGTTTTCGATCTTGTGCGTCATGTTGTTGATCTGATCCAGGCCGAGCATTCCCGAGAGGCCCTTGATGCTATGGGCCGCGCGGAACATCTCGTTCATCAGATCGTCGTCGCAGCGGGCCGCTTCGCCTTCTTCGAGAGTGCCAGCCCACTCGTCCAGATCGAGCAGATTCGCATTGAGCTGAACCAACAATTGGTCCGACTCATCGAGGAAGTCTCCGAGCAGGCTGTCGAAGAACTCGTCCTGGACGTTGGCTTCAACGTCAGCCATTGTTTCTCTCCTACGGTGTCTCTAGGGAGTTTTGAACAGCCACGCCTCAACCCGCTCGAGATCGCCGAGCAAGTCCGAAACCCCTTCGGCTGCCCCGGCCAACAACAAGCCGCCAGGTCGTACGAGCTTTCGCACGTGTTCTAAAACGGTTTTCTTCGACGGCGAGTCAAAATAGATCAACACGTTCTTGACAAAAACCAAGTCGAATGGGACGACTCTCAGCGGCTCCATCAGGTTGTGACGGCGAAACGTCGTCATTTCCCTCAAGATCTCCTTGGCCGTCCATGTCGGCTCGCTGCCGTCATGTTTCTTAAAAAATCGCCGGCTGTATGAGTCCGGAACCAACCGCATCGCCCGCTCGCCAAACGTGGCGTGCTCAGCTTTTTCCAAAGCGCCGATGCCAATATCGGTGCCGAGAATTTCGATCTTCCACTGCGAGAAATTCGGCAACACGGCGGCGATGCAGGCCGCGATCGTATAACACTCATCGCCCGTGCTGCAAGCGGCCGACCAGATGCGCAGCTCGGGCTCGCGCTCGCCGCGCCGTGCCGCGGTGGCCATGTCGTGGAGGAACGTGTTGCGAAACCAGTCCCACTGGAGCTCGTCTCGAAACAAGTAGGTCTCGTGCGTCGTGATCTCCTGCACGAAGGCGACCCACTCGTCGTCGTTCGAGTCGAGTTTACGAATGGTGTTGAAATACGTCTCGAACCCGTCAATGCCGGTTGCTCTCAATCGGCGGCGAATTCGATTCGACATCAGACTCTTCTTCTGCGACGGAATGCGAATGCCCGTTTTCTTGTAGATCAGGTCCGCGTACTTCTTTCGTTGCGCCTCGGTAACCTGGTCGCCAACCTGAGGGTTAGTAGCTATTGCAGTCATGGTCAATCGCAGTCAAAAGAAACTCACACCGCCGCGGCAGCGTTGGTGTTGCCGGTTCACGATTATTCAGTTGTAACAGGTGGGATGGAGAGCCCGCGGCTGGTCATTTTCCATTCGACGCGATTTCCTCGACCGCTTCGGTCGCGTCCTCGCCAAGAATCTTGTCGATGTCCAACAGAATCAGCAGCCGCTTGTCGAGCTTGACCAATCCGGTCAAGTATTCTCGGCCCAGACCGGCCACGGTAGGCGGAGGCGGGGCAATCTGTTCCTGCGACACCCGCAACACTTCGTTCACCGCGTCGACGATGATGCCGATTGTTTTGCCCGCCACATTGACGACCATAATTCGCGTCTCGTCGCTGACTTTCTCCTGTGGCAGCGCGAATCGCAATCGTAGATCGACGATCGGAATGACCGTGCTGCGCAAATTGATGAGGCCCTTGATGTATTCGGGTGTTTGCGGCACCCGAGTGATCTCGCCCATCAAAATGATTTCTCGAACTTTGGTAATCTCGATTCCGTACTCTTCGCTAGCCAGGCGGAAGCTGACGAGTTGCAATGTTCCGCTGCCTTCGGCCACGCCGGTCTCGCCGACCGGAATCTGATCTAAAGCGGTTGACACGGTTTAGCTCCTTGTCTTGAACAGAAAAATGGATTTGCGAACGGTGGGTAATCCCACGCAATCGCCAAGACGCACGACGCGCCCCCGCCAGTCGACGATGCGGCGGAAGGTCTCGGAATGAAGCCTAGGGCGCAAAGTGGCATGTGGAGCGGGCGAAAACTCGCTGGAACGGGCCGCGGAAGAATCTGCGCCATGCAGGGCCGCCCCAATCGACACATGAGGCAGTATCGCGCACCGGCCATGTTCTGAATTGCATTTCGTCATCATGCCCACCTGCCCGTGGTACTCAATCGCCCCGTCGCGCCCAATCGCATGGAACCTAAAATAAAAAGAGGGCGTCTCAGGCCGAAATCAATGTCTGCGCCTCATCGTTATCCGTTTCTTCGGAGGTGCTGCTATCACAGCTTAACTAAAACGTACACCTCCACGTCGCTCGGCAGCCCGACTCGGTCGTCCGCGCCGGTTGAACCGATCGATCGGTCAGGATGCGGGAATTTGACACACTGCGGACTTAACCTATGTTTCGATACACGCCGCGGGCAGATTGCATAAGGCGCGTGATGGGTGACATAGTCGCCGAGCGCCAGACAGCGAAGAGCCGCACCCGCAACAGCGCGACTTTGGTTCACGCCGGTTCGCAGCACCGAAACTGGAGCAATAGAATTATGAGCGATACACGAGTTCTCGTGGCGGACGATTCAAGCACCATGCGCAAGATTATCTTGCGTTCGCTTTCGGCCGTCGGCGTCACCAATGTAGTCGAGGCGGCCGACGGCGACGAGGCTGTCAATTTATTCAACGCCGGCGAGTTCGATCTTGTGCTGACCGATTGGAATATGCCCGGCAAGAGCGGCCTGGAAGTCATTCAGGAAATCCGCGCCAAGAACAAAGACATCCCAATCGTAATGGTCACCACCGAAGCGGAAAAATCCCGCGTTGTCGAAGCTATTCAGGCCGGCGTGTCCGACTATCTGGTCAAGCCCTTTACGGCCGAAACGCTGCGAGAGAAGCTGGAAAAATTTGACTGCTAGGGCGGCTGATTGACAGTCTGTTTTTCGCGCCATCGACGCAACGCGAAAACTTGAAACGAGTTAGAGACAATGCGGCGGCGTTCATGAATAACCCGGGCTAGGGCGATCCTACCTGTAAAGTGTCAGAAAATACCAACGAGGCCGCTCCACTATCGGGCGGCCTTGTTTCGTGGTGGGGCGGGCGGGATCTCCGGCAGCTTGGCCTTCTGCTCGCGCAGCCGAATCGGGCCGCCGCAGCAGTCGCACGGTTTCAGTTCGAACATCGGGATGGCGCAGATCTCGCACCAGTAGTCGAGTTCCACCAGGCCGGATTTATTGTGGGCGAACAGGCGGATGATCTGCACGACGGGCGAGCCGTCGTAGCGACGCACCAGCAGGGTGACTTCGCGATTGCGGAGCCGCTTGTCGGAGCGGAAGGCCCGGCCGCGGGTGTCTTCGAAGAGGGGGTGGAGATCGCCCTTGGCGGTTTCGAGAGCCAGGATTCGCTCGTCGGCTTCTTTGACGGTCTTGGCGCCGAAGCGGCGCTGCATCGCTGCGGCGAGAAAGACGACGCGACCGCGGAGGATTTCGGTTTGGTATTTGGGCTTGGGCTTGGGTGGATCGTCGGCGGCGGAGGCGAGCGGCGCGCCCAGCGCGATCGACGAACAAGCAAGCAGCAGTCGAATGCAGCGGGGCAATCGCATGGCGTAACCGTTCACGAAATGATGAACCGACACCGTCTCGAAAGAAGAGCCCGTTAGAAATTCCACGATGGGAACCGCTAATAAACGCTAACGAACGCTAATCAGATGAAACGCGTCGCTTTGACTCCAAGAAAATCGATGAAGCGATGAAGAGAAGCACAATCTCCTTGTTTCTTAGCCACGAACACACGCGAGCCGAGCGACTTCCTTCCTTTGCGACCTTCGAGACCTTCTGTTTCAAAACTTCTGTTTGAGAAATAAGCCCTCTAGCGAGGATGAAGTGGACTCCAACATCTTAACAGAAGGCTGCGGAGGTCGCAAAGGAAAGAAGAAGGCCGGGAAACCATCCATCCAGTTTGTCGAAACCCACAACGAAATCAGATACGCCGATATATTAGCGTTCATCAGCGTTGATTAGCGGTTCTCTGTTTCAATCTCCGTGAACGGTTACCGCATGGGAAACGTCCAGTCGTGACGCGGGGCGCGACCAACGGTCGCGGCTTTGTGTTATTCGGGCGCTACGCCGGCCACGACCAGATCGATCTTCAACCCGCTCGTCTTTCCGCCGGCAGTGGCTTTGCCGACGAGGGTGACGATCCACCAGTCGTGGCGCTCTTGGTGGCGAATGGTTGGCCCGGCCTTGTCGGTGATTTTGACCTTTTGCATTCCGAACAGGGCGGGGTGGCTGCTGCCGGCGGCTTCGGTGCTGGCTTTGAGCAGCGCCTTGAGTTCCATCGGCTTGGCCGAGGTGTCTTTTTCGGCGTTGACCAACGTCAAAAAATCGCGGGTCGGCGAGGTGCCTTCGTGGTTGCCGTCGACCGGCTGCTGGCCGTAGCGCAGGGTGTAAACGCCCTTGGCGATGTCTTGATCGCGAAAATCGCCGCCCTTGCGGGTGAACTGCATCACGCCGATCAATTGGCCGGGCGTGAACGGATAAAGCACCTCGCCAGATGGTTTGAAGCCGGGCTTGACGGCCCACTCTTTGCATAGCCAGATCTGACAGACCGTGCGGTTGGTGCCGCGGACAATGCGGATGCCGGTGGGTGAAAGCTGCGCGGCGATTTCCTTGTTGACGGCATCGGCCGGGGCGGGCTGTTTGAGCACTTCGACACGATGCTCGGCGGCGGATGCGAAGCCGGCAAGTAACAAAGCAAACGCCAGTGACGGGGCGGCGAGTCGGTTCATCGGGTGGGGCTCAGGGGTTTGAGGAAATGAGGTGGAGTTCACTTTAATATACGCAACGGAAGGTGCGAAAACAAACGGGACGCGAAAAAACCCTGGCCTCCCGGCCAAGGCTAGGGTTTTCATCAAGTGGGACGTCAACTCCAGATTCCAACTCTAGCCCTGGCCGGGAGGCCAGGGTTGGAGTTGAATCACACGCGACGCCAACTCACCATTAGCTCAATAATCAAACGTCGCCATATAAACGCTGCGGCTGTTCGGCATCGACCAACGGGTGCCCAGTCCCCGGCCGCTGAACTTGGCCTCAATGGCCACGCCGGCGGCGTAGTTTTCTACCTTGGCCAGCGGCGGATAATAAGCCGTCTCGTTCATGCAAATACAATCGCTCTCGCGGGCCTTGCGACTCTGCAACTCCACGATCTTGCCGGCCTTGAGCTTGCCGCTTAGCTCGGACGTGTCGAGCGACATTTCGATCTTAACACAGTCTACGCGGACGACCGCGCGGCCCGCTTTGCCGGAGTGTTGCTTGGCGAAGTCGATCAGCGCTTTGCGCTGCGTTTCGCTGGCCTTCTCATCGACCACCACGACCGACTTGAGCTTGGTCGCCTTGGCGATTCCCCGAAAGCCGAGCGTCTCGCCGGCCCGCAGCACAACGATCACCTTCAGCCCGGCCAAGTCGACGCCGTTGTGCCGGCCCTTCTCGATGTTCCAGGCCATCATCGCCTCTTGCCCGGCCAGCCCCACCTCGCCGTTGGCGAAGCACGGCCCCGTGTAAACCTGACAAGTGCGAGCCTCCATGTACGTGCCGGTGATTTCGCCGGCGGAGGAGGCGGCTGGCAGAGCCATAACGACGAGCGCAACCAAAGTAATACTGAGCAATCGAAACATCGCGTTTTCTCCTCGAAACAGATGCGGGAACGGACACTTTGGAAAAGCAGGCCACCTACGGCGACGACCTTCATTGTACCGGGGACGGATTTTTCGGTCTATATGGACCGGAAGCGGGTAGTGACGTCGTTTGTGCGAACGTCAGAGCGAAACGGCGAAACGGCGGGAATGAGTAGAAAACGGCTAATCGCCACGGAACGCGCCCGGATTAACAATTAACAAATATCTCTATTGCCCACACGAATAGCACAACAGAATCCACCAAGAGGATGATACCGAAAAACCGCTGACGGGCCGGAGTCAGTTGTATGCGCCATTTGCTCCACTTGCGTGCGAATCGCGTATCGCACCAGTGGTGGACTGGCCCATCACGCAATCCATAATACCCCCAGAAACCGAACATGTACGATGGGAATAGCATGTATCCACTGATCCTGATCCACGACTCCTCGGTCCGGGCTTCGCAAAATGCGTCCGCTATGAAAGCGACAACGAGGCAAAGTGGCCATAATAGCACCGAGATCGCTGCTATGTACCCTATCCAGCGATCAAAGGCAGTCATCAAATCCCCATTATCTTGTCTGGGGCTGGGGAGGGGAAACGCAGGATCGGGTGCGGCCCTTATTCCAAATGATGAAAGAAGCCCGAATTCGGAATGCCAAAATTCGTTCGGCTGAGACGTCCACGTTAGACCTCGACTCCCTTTCGGGCTTGTGAATTCGTCATTCCTTCGACATTCTGATTTCGTCATTCGCCATTAATCAGATGATCTGCTTAATCGGCTCCACCGGCACCACGCCGACGAGCTTTTGGTCTAGCCCGCTGTAGAAGTAGCTGAGCCGATTCGGGTCGAGGCCCATTTGGGTCAGGATGGTGGCGTGCAGGTGCTTGACATGACACCGATCGACGACGGCGTGGTTGCCCAACTCGTCGGTCTCGCCGACGCTCACGCCGCCTTTGATGCCGCCGCCGGCCATCCACATGGTGAAGCCGTAGCTGTTGTGGTCGCGGCCGGTGCCCTTGGCGTATTCGGCGGTTGGCTGGCGGCCGAATTCGCCGCCCCAGACGATCAGCGTCTCGTCCAGCAGGCCGCGCTGTTTGAGGTCTTTGATTAGGGCGGTGATCGGCTGATCGGTGCGCTCGGCGTGGTGGTTGTGGTTCTTGACCAAATCGCCGTGGGCGTCCCAGTTGTTGTCGTTGTGGTTGCCGCCGGAGTAAAGCTGAATGAACCGCACGCCCCGCTCGACCAGCCGGCGGGCCATCAGACAGCGGCGTCCGAAGTCGTCGGTTTGCTTTCCGCCGACGCCGTACATGTCGAGCGTTTTCTTGTCTTCCTTCGTCAGATCGACCGCCTCCGGGGCGTGCTTCTGCATGTTGAAGGCCAGTTCATAGCTGGCGATCCGCGCGGCCAGATCGCTGTTGGCGATGCGCGGTTTTCGGTGTTCTTCGTTGTACTCGCCGAGCGTGTCGAGCAGTTTGCGCTGCATCGCGGGGGTCATGCCCTTGGGCAAGGCCAGATCGTAAATCGCCGGGCCTTTCGACTTCAGAATGGTCGCTTGATACGAGGCCGGCATGAAGCCGCTCGACCAGTTCTTGGCCCCGCTGATCGGGCCGCCGGTCGGATCGAGCATGACCACGTGGCCCGGCAGGTTTTGGTTTACGCTGCCCAGGCCGTAAGTGACCCAGGAGCCGAGGCAGGGGAAGCCGCTCAGCAGCCGGCCGGAGTTCATCATCAGCAGGGCCGAGCCGTGAATGGGCGAATCGGCGTACATCGAGTGAATGAAGGCGATGTCGTCGACCTGGGTGGCCAGATGAGGGAACAGGTCGCTGATCCACCGGCCGCACTTGCCGTATTGCTTGAATTTCCATTTCGGCCCGATCACCCGGCTGCGATTACGCTTGCCGCCGCGGCCGAAGGTTTTGACGTCGACCATCTTGCCGTCCAAGGCGTACATGTTCGGTTTGTAATCGAACGTGTCGATGTGGCTCGGCCCGCCGTACATGAACAGAAAGATCACGCTCTTGGCCTTGGGGGCGAAGTGCGGCGGCTTAGGCGACAGCGGGTTTTTGAATGCGGTCACCCCGTCGGCGGCAGTGGCCTGCGAGTTGAAGAACCCGTCGCTCGAGAGCGCGTCGATCAGGCCCAGCCCGGTAAAGCCGGCGCCGGTCTGCCAGAGAAATTCGCGTCGGGTGCGTCCGCAGAATCCTCCGCCGGGGAAGCGACTGGATCGTGTGTTTTGCTGGTTGTTATTCATGGCTTGATTCCTGTATTGCGGTTGCTGAAAATACGCCTATCTCGCTCCGCTTCCATCACGCTCTTTTTAGAGACATGGCAGAGGCGATGATGACTGTAGGTAAACATTTCGTTATCTGCGTACATCGGCGTAATCTGCGGACAAATTCAATCGACCGTGAATGCGGTTCGCCTCGTCGCACCGATTGCGTCTCAGGGGTCGGTGATTTCGATGTCTGACGCCCGTAATTGTTCATGAAAGGTGTTGTCCGCAGATGATCAGAGATTTACGCAGATGGCTTTACGCGGGTGATGAATAATCGATCCTTTTGATGTCGCGGCGGTTCAAACGAAAAACATTGCTGACACTCGATTAAGCTTAACAGAGGGCTCGAGGTTCTGGGTGGGTTGAGCCTACGGTTAAACGACTTGCGCTAAAGTTGATCTAAGATATACTTTCCGTCGTGATCCGGATTGCCCACCAGGCGGTTTGTTTCTGGATTTGGTACGAGATCAAGCATTGCCAAAGGAGCGCGACCGAGTCGAGCCGGCTCGCCGAGTGGAATCTCCAATACGTCGAGCGTTGCATCGCGATCCATGATAACGAGCCGAACCGCGGAAAACACGCTTCGTTCGGCTCCATCGGCGGAGGTCATAACGCGTTTCCGAGATAATTCTTTCAGTCCCAGTTGCTCGATAACATCGACGGGAAGCAATACCATGGTCTCGCCGCTGTCTACCAGCAGTTCCAATTCAACGCGGCGCACGTCACTCTCCGGCAGTCGGCCCGCGTCGACCAGATACAGATCCAAGATATTCGTCACCTTCGCGGTGGTGGTGACCCGACCTGTCTCGGGTTTCTCTGAATGTGATGCGATACTTGCCATGGGAATTACCTGTCTGACTCGTCGACTCACATCGTCGTTGACACCAAGAAAGATTGTAACCGTTCACTGGGTTTGAAACAGCGAACCGCTAATTAACGCTGATGGACGCTAATAATTCAAACACGCCTGGACAAGGATGAATCGCCGCCGTCATCGTCATGCTGCCAAAGTCGGCCGTTGATCTGAACATTGGATACGCGTCTTTCTTGTATTAGCGTTTATCAGCGTTTATTAGCGGTTCCCCTTCTTTGAGTTTCTAAACGGCCTCCCCATTTGGATGGTGTTTTCTGAAACGCAGTCGCCTGCGGCTTGCCGTTAAACGACCTGCTTGCCGGGTGGTTCTATCAGTCCAAATACACAAACTCATTCAAGTTCAATACCATCAGACAAAAATACTTCAGGGCCGTTGATTCGTCGGCGCCTTCTTTTTTCAAGTCTTCGATCAGTTTGAGGCCGCGGGCAACGTCGGCTTCGCTCGGCGAACGCTGCAGGGCGAGTCGCAAACCGCGGGCAACCTGATCCCGCGTGCTGCCGCTGACTTCGCCCGTAATCCGCTTGGCGAACGCCTCGGCTTGCTGGTTCATGAAGACACTGTTGAGCATGCCCAGGGCTTGGGTCGGCTGGGTGGTGGCGAACCGCACGGCGCAGGTGCTATCGGTGTCGGCGAAGTCGAACCGCTCGAACTCCGGCAGGATCAACGATCGCTTGATGTGGACGTACACGCTGCGGCGGGCTTGCTCCTCGGGCGACGAGGTGTGCCAGTTAGCGCCGGGCCTCGACTGGCCCTGTAGCACCTCGCGGGGAATCGTCGGAAAAATGCTCGGCCCGCCCATCTTCAGATTCAAGCGGCCGTTGACCGCCAGGATCGAATCGCGAATCTCCTCGGCCGTCATCCGCCGCATGTTGAATCGCCAGAACAGGTTGTTCGTCGGGTCGGCGGCCAGCGCCTTGGGGCTGCTGGCCGACGACATGCGGTAGGCGCTGCTGAGCATGATCTTTTTGTGCAGCGATTTCAGCCGCCAGCCGTTCTCCATGAGCTCGACGGCCAGCCAGTCCATAAGCTGTGGGTGCGTCGGCGCGTCGCCGGTGAGGCCGAAATTGTTCGGCGAACGGACGATGCCCCGGCCGAAATGATGCTGCCAGAGTCGGTTGACGATCACTCGAGCCGTGAGCGGATGGTCGCGATGGGTGAGCCAGTCGGCCAACGCCCGGCGGCGGCCGGAACTGCGGGCACCCTCGGCCGGCGATTCGATCTTAAGGGGCGGGCCGCCCAACAACACCGGCACCATCGGTTCGACCGGGTCGCCCTTGACGTGGGCGTTGCCGCGAATCATCAGGTGGGTCTGCCGCGGCGTGCGGGTGCCTTTGGCGCTGAGCGCCTTGGCTCCTCGCACGGCACGAGCCCGCTTGAGCCGCTCAAGCTCTTGGTGCAACTGTCGATAACGAGTCAGGTCTTTCTGGCTGATAATCTCACCGGCGTATTGGTTGAGAATGTCCAGCCGATACGACGGATAGGCGAAGTCATCCTTCACGCCGCCGTTGGGCAGCTTCTCGCCGGCGGCCTTTTCCAGGGCCGCCATCTCATCGCCGATCTTCTTGTTCTCGGCGTCAAATTTCTTGGCCGCCTCTTCCAGCTTGCGCCGCTCAGCCTCGCCAAGCGTCGAGGCAATGTCGGTGAGGTAATTTCCGCCCACGAAGCCCTTGCGACCGTCGTTCTGAAAAGATCGCACGCCCCGCAGCAGCGCCACCAGCCCGTAATACTCCTTCTGATCGAACGGGTCGAGCTTGTGCTCGTGGCAGCGGCAGCAGTTCATCGCCAGGCCCATGTAAACTTGGCTGGTCGTGGTGACCCAATCGTCCAGCTCGTCGTAACGAGTTTGAACGGCGTCGGACGATTCGTCGTCCCACAGGCCCAGACGATAGACGCCCGTCGCGATGATCGAATCGGCGGTCACCCGCTTCAACTCGTCGCCGGCGATTTGCTCGCGGAGGAATTGGTCGTAGGGCTTGTCCTGATTGAAAGCGCGGATTACATAGTCACGATAGCGCCACACCTCGGGCTTGGGATTATCGCGCTCGAAGCTGTTCGACTCGGCATAGTGAACCAGATCGAGCCAGTGGCGAGCCCATTTCTCGCCATAGTGCGGCGATTGGAGCAGCCGGTCAACAACTTTTTCGTAGGCGTCGGGCGATTTGTCGGCTAGAAACGCCGCGATCTGGGCCGGCGAGGGCGGCAGTCCGGTGATGTCGTAATGGGCCCGACGCAACAGCGCGGTTTTCTCGGCCGGCGCGGCGGGCGTGAAACCCTTCGCTTCGAGCCGGGCGAGAATGAAAGCGTCAATCGGATTGGTGACCCAGTTAGCCTGCTTTACCTTCGGAGCCTGGGGGCGATTGATGCGCTGAAATGCCCAATGGGTCTTGGCCGCTTTCTTGCGATCTTTCAATGTGCCATGAGACTTGGCCGGCTCGGCGGCGGCGATCTTCACGTTCGGAGACCACGGCGCCCCCAGCTTCGCCCAACGGGTGAGAATGTCGATCTGCTCCTGCGGCAGCTTCTTCTTCGGCGGCATTTCAAGATCGCCGTAGTTGATCGCGTCGATCAGCACGCTCTCGTCCGGCGAGTCGATCGACACGGCCGGCCCCGTCTCGCCGCCCGCCAGCACGCTTGCGCGATCGGTCAGCCGCAGCTCACCCTTGACCTTCGGCTTTGCGCCGTGGCACTTGAAACAATTCTTCTGGAGAATCGGCACTACCTGCTGCTCGAAGAATTCTTGCTGTTGTTTTTCAGACAACTTGTCGGCCGGCTTCTTTTCTTTGGCCGCTTTATTTTTGGCCGTTGTTTTCTTGGCTGCCGGGGCTTCTGCGCCCGTCGACCAAAGAGGAATGCTCAGAGCGACGCAGATCGTCAGAGCCGCGGCAATCCCGAGCCGAAAGCGAAGTGTCAAACGAGTCATCGTGAACCTGTCGGTGATGGGAGGGGGATGATTCCGTGGGCTGGAGCGCAAAGTACGGCCGAGCCGATGGGGCGCCGAGCGACACGGGGAATGATTACGCTCTAGTCTAAGCAAGCCGACACCGTTCGCAAAGTCATTTTGACGGGTATTTCGCGGGCGTTTCGAGGGCCGCGGCCGTCTTCCCGGGCTTGGAATAGCTAAAAAAGCAAAAATTTCCGTGAAAATATCCCGTAGTTCGTTGCATTGCTGTTTGCGGGTGTTAGAATTTTCCTTGTTGCTACTGCTTGCGAGGATGACCGTCGACCATCGCCGGGGCGATTCAAGCGTCACCACAAGACTTAACCGACCACGATCAAGGCAGCGTCAGTGACCGACATGTTGCTACCATCTACCCTCTTTCTGTGAGAAAAGCGGCTGGGCTCCTGCGTGTTCGACCACGCGAGCACGTCGTTGGGGTCGCAAGTCGCTGAAATCTAGGCAGATGGTGCCTATTCCGTGCCAGCATAGATACGAATTCCCCGAAGAGGGCGTCAAACCGACAATTCCTCCCCTGATTTCACGCTGAGGAGCCAACAATGTTCCGATTAGCTCTCGTCACAATCTTAAGCTTTCATTCCATTCTGCTATTTGCAAGCGAAACCGTGCAGTGCCGTTCTAAGGAAGGTTTACGAAAAAGATCGGCTCATGCCGCATACTGGTACGTTGATGATCAGACAGACAGCTTTATTGAAGTAAAGAATCTACTTGACTCACCGTTAATTTTGCTGCCAAAACTGACGGACATCTCCGGTAAATCGCTCGAACTCAAGCCTGTCAGAGTTGCGGCGCAGTCGACAGTAAGGGTCAACTTGAAGCCGTATATAACTGTCAATTCAAAGGGGCGATTCAAATCTCGCGACGGTAAAGCTGTCGAGCGATGGGGCGACGGTTCCCGTGCAAATAGTCAACTTGGGAGCGCGACACTTATCGCCATTTGGCCCGAGAAAGCTGATGGACAGAGTTTTAGTGCGTGGATAGTGGTGGACAACCGTTCGGAGGGATTGGGTTTTGTTTCGCCTTTTCATCAAGCTCACGCGGACAAGATGGATGCCGTGTTAGACGGATTGTGGTGGCTACCATACAGAGATACCCAAGCTTATTTTGCTCTACAAAATGCATCTGGAAAGCCCATCGACGTGCAGATGCAGCTTTACAGCCGTGGACAGACTATCAAGACAAAGCGAATACAGCTTGACGCCTTTGCTTTCAAGCTCCTCAACATTCGCGAGGAACTCGGGGTTGAGAAACCGGCCGACATAGGAGGTGTAAGATTCAGTTACAAGTCTCGAGCGGGGCATCACGTCCTAATCGCTCGTGGACTGCTTGTTCAAGAAAAACGTGGCTTTTGCTCCCCCCTGAATTTGTATCAATCCATACGCGACGTTCCGACTGACGACCCTTCAGAACTACAAGCTCCTGTCGCGTATTTCGGAAAGATAGGCAAGCTAGTATCAGGTCCAACGGACATCCTTCATCCGCATCTTCTTCTAAGAAATACGTCAGAGCGTGAAATCACTGTGCACGTCACACTCTACGGTAAAGATGCACGTGGCCGGCATACAACATTTCAACTGAAACCGGTTACGTTAAAACCAGAGCTGCCTGTAAGAATCGATCTCGAGGAAAAGCGTCAGGCGTCTAAAAGTGATCTTGCTGACGGTGTAGCCGGTCTCAGTTTGACTCACGATGGAGCACCTACTGACATCGTGGCTGAGCTCATTAATGTCAGTGAGACAGGAGCTCTCGTCTTTTACGATCGCATGAGAAATCTGTTTTCTCACGTCGCCGAAGAGCAGGTGGCCATCTCCTTTAATTTAGAAAACCGCACTCAGAGTTTCCTCATTTTGAAGAATACGACGGATCGACCGCGACGAGTTCGTATTCTGCTTGATTACGCCAGGGGAAAAAGTCCTTACGAACTCTTGATCCATATTCCTCCGCAGCAGGTTGAGATTGTCGATATCAAACATCTTCGAGATACTGGCGCTCCCGATCAACGAGGCCAGACCCTTCCTCGCGATGTGAGTTTTGGTGGAGCGCGCATCTTTAGCGAGCCAGGGGCGATTGTGGGTAGCGATCCGAGTTTTTATGTTGATGCGCTTGGGAATCTTTGGTTTTCCATATCCTGTATGTGGATTCCAACTACTCCCCCTGGTGGTGGTGGTGGCGGCGGCGGTGGTACGCCCCCACTCCGTTGCAGCGTGGAGGCTACAAGGGATGACGTGAGGGGACGATTCAAGGTGAAAGGAACCACTGCTGCTGGCGCTAGTGTGTCACTCCATGTCCATGAAGAGAACTGTCACCCCGTGAATGC
>JADFKK010000096.1 GCA_022564995.1 Planctomycetota bacterium
CATGATTAGTGTATCGGCGTTCACCATGTCGTGCAAGAGGTGATTGAGGTTTTTCCAAGGATTTTTCGCACCTCCGATTTGACGATATTCCGGCAAGCAGGGCCACTCGCTCCAATTGCGCAACTCTTTATTATAAAAGGACTTGGGCGCTCGCCATAGTCGGTTTTCGCAGCCAAAACCTCCCGGCAAGATCGTCCATCGTCGGCGCCCGGAAAACCTCAATGTAATCCCGGTCCGCTCTCCGTTCTCCGTTCTCCGCTCTCCGCTTTTCCCGTTCTGCTTTCCTCCATCACCCACCGGCTAAGTTATTATAATGTGAACATGCCGGCAGGATGACATCGCGCGGCGGTGATTCGCGGAAAAAGAAATGCCCAAGGTGTACGAGAACAAAGACTGGGCCAAGGGTTACGACGTAATCGTACACAACGAGTGTTACGCCGGTTACACCGACGCTGAGGGGATCGACCGAATCGTCAAAGATCATCTCGACCTGGGCGTCGGCAGCGTGATGATTCACTGCGCGATGCACACCTTTCGCAACGGCAAGACGAGGGAGTGGGACAAGTTGGTCGGTGTCGAGTCGCGCCGGCACGGGGCTCACTTTGCCTACGTGGTGAAAAACCTGGCCCCGGAGCATCCGATCACTAAAGCCATGCCCGGCAATTGGATGACGCCCAAGGGTGAGCTATATCACACGACGATTTTGGACAGCGCCACGAAGCTGGCCGTCGGCTACAAGCCGGGCGACGAGATCAAGACTTCGCAAACATGCGTGTGGGCCAACACCTACCAGAAATGTCGCACCTTTGGCATCACCATCGGTCATCACAATGAGACGATGCAGCAGAAGGTCTATCTCGACCTGCTCACCCGCGGCCTGCTGTGGTCATGTCGCTGTTTCGTTCGCGGAGCGAACAACGACTATGGGAGTGACGTGTTTGTCTGTTGCCCTACTCGATGTACGCCGGGCGGTTCTTGCGCTCGTGTTGTTCGAGTTCTTCTTGCAGCAAGGCGGCGGGACGCTCCGGGTCGGCGGCGACTTGGATTTCTTGGACCAGCGTTTTGCCGTCGACGGTGAGCCGGGCGAGATAGGCGCCGGGCTTGACGGGAGCGGCGCCCCGTCCGCGCTGGCCGCGACTACCGCGTTGGCCGGCGCGGCGCAGATCCCAGCTTGCGCGATGCAGGCCGGGCTTCTTTTCGACCTTCAACTTGCGGATCACTTCGCCTTTGACGTTGACGATTTCCAGAGCGACGTTTTTCGCCTTCGCAGAAAGGTAATAATGCAGCGACGTGCCGAAGCTGGGGTTCTGACCCGCGAAGTTACGATCGCCGGAGCGAGACGCACTCAAAGCGCCGCCCCACAACACGCCGCCCGGCGGACGGAACAAGTGGACCTTGGCGGCGGCCACTTCACGGCTGAATTGACGCAGCGGCGTGACGTCCAGAATCCACACGCTGCGGCCGTGTGTGCCGGCGACGATTTCGGCCCGCGTGGGATGGACCGCGATCTCGTGAATCGCCACGGTCGGCAGGTTGGCGTTGATCTTCAGCCAGCTCGCGCCGCGATCGAGCGACGCCCAGACCGCGAACTCGGTGCCGCAGTACAGCAGGTTGGCATTGGCCGGATCTTCACGCAGCGTCCGCGAAGAGCCGCTCGGCAGATTCGCCCGTAGCGACTTCCAGGTCTTGCCGTAATCTTCCGTCACGTAAACGTGTGGGTCGTCGTTGTTCGAGCGATGAGCGTCGAAGGCCACGTAGGCCCGGCCGGCCGCGTGCTGCGAGGCTTCGATCGAGGCGACGTGAAACGGACCGGGCAAGCCGACGCTCTTGGTGACGTCCTGCCAGTCGTGCCCGCCATTGCGCGTGACCCACAGCGCGCCATCGTCGGTGCCGACGTAGATCACATTCTGATCTTTCGGCGATTCGTCAATCGCGGTGGCGCTACCCTTCTCGCCACGGGTAATCTTCGGCGAAATCCGCTTGAGGTCGTTACCCCGATCGAGCGAACGGAAGACGTAATTACCGGCACAGTAGAAGATCTTCGAATTATGGTGCGAGAGCAAAAACGGCGTCTTCCAGTTGAAGCGAAACGGTTTGTCTTTCTCGGCCACCGGGGCGATGCGAGCCCGCGCGCCGGTCTTCACATTGACGCGGCCCATGCGGCCGTATTGGCTTTCGTAGTAAACCAACTCGGGGTCGAGCGGATCGACGCGACAGACGAACCCGTCGCCGCCGCCGATCCGCAGCCAATCGCTGTTGGCCGGTCCGCTGGAACCGCGCTTCCGCGACGGGGCGCCCCAAGAGCCGTTGTCCTGCAATCCGCCATAAACCCAGTAGGGACTGCCCGTGCCGATTCCCACGTCGTAAAACTGGCCGATGGCCATGATGTTGTGAAAGTCCCAAGTCGTGCCGCGGTCGTAACTGATGTACAGCCCGCCGTCGCAGCCGAGAATCAAATGCCGGCCGTCGCGAGGGTCGATCCACAGCTCGTGATGATCGGCGTGGACGCGGCTGCGCGAGGCCGTGAATTTCGCCCCGCCGTCGGTCGACGTGTTGAACCGCACGCCGAGCACGTATTGATACCGATCGTCCGTCGGGTCGATGCGAATTTGGCTATAATAAAACGGCCGGGGATTGATGCTGTTCGTGCGGGTCCAACTCTCGCCGCCATCGGTCGACTTGTACAGCCCGCCCGTGTTGACGCCGTCGGGGCCTTGCTGCTTTTGCGCGTTGGCCCGCTGCCCGCCGAGATAGGCGCCGTAGGGCATAGTTTTCTTTCCGCCTTTCTGCTTGTTGCGATCGCCGAAGGTCAGTTCGACCTCCAGGGGCTTTCCATCGCGTTGGAGTTTGATCTTCACCTTCTCCCCGGCCTTGTGACGGCGAATCGCCACGACCAGATCGTTGTAGCTGGCGACTTTCTTGCCGGCCATTTCGACCACGACGTCGCCGTTCTTGATGCCGGCCTTATCCGCCGGGCCGCCCTTGAGCACCTGCTGAATGTTCGCCCGCGGCACGCGCCGCCCGCCGCTGATGCCCATGTAAGCATTGTCTTTGACTCGGCCGGTGCCGATCTTGTCAGATTCGACCATGGCGTAAACCGTGTTTGCCTCGCCGCGGAAATACTCGATGCCGATGCGTCCCAGCGGCCGATTCGGCAGGCCCTTGCTGAGCTTCTTCCACTTGCCGCCGCCGTCGGTTGTTTTGTAGATACCGCTGCCCGGGCCCCAGCGCTTCAGCGGATCTCCGCCGTCGAAGGCGTCTCGCTGCCGCTCGTACATGCCGACCAGCAGCGTGTTCGGATCGCGGGGGTGCATGGCCACTTCGACGCAGCCCGTTTTGTTGTCGACGTAGAGAACCTTTTTCCAGGTCTTGCCGCCGTCGCTCGTCTTGAACACGCCGCGCTCTTCGTTCGGCCCCCACAGCCGGCCGAGGGCGCCGACGTAAACGATGTCCGGATTGGTCGGATGAATCGCGATCCGCCCGATCTGAAACGACCGTTTGAGACCCATGTGCTGCCACGACTTGCCGCCGTTGGTCGATTTGTAAACGCCATCGCCCCAAGAGACCGAGTTGCGCCCGTTGTGTTCGCCTGTGCCGACCCAAACGACGTTCGGATCGGACGGCGCAACGCAGACGTCGCCGATCGAAACGGTCGATTGTTTCTCGAAAATCGCGGTGAACGTGGTGCCGTTGTTCGTCGTCTTGAATAGCCCACCGGAGGCCGTGGCAACGTAGAACGTCGTCGGGTCCGACTCGACCACCGCCAGCGCAACGATCCGCCCGCCCATCGACGCCGGGCCAATCGAGCGCCAGGAAAGCGAATCGACCCACTTAGGATCGAACTCGGGCGGCGACTCGGGCGGTTTCTTTTCCGCCGGCCACTTGGGATCGGGGTTCTGGGGCGCGTCCTTTTTCTCAACGGGTTTCTTCTCAGAGCTCTCTTTCTTGTCCGCAGTAGCCGCTTGCGGATTAGCCTCGTCTCCATAGACATCTTGGATCAATAAGGCACCCACCCACAGCCCGAGTAGAATCATGGTCGTCCGCGTCATCAGATGATCTCCTCATTTTCGTTTTCAGATGCTGGCATCGTTTGTCGTGTCCGATCCCGCTGGCAGGCGGAACGTGCGTTTCTCCCCCACTCTCTCAGTTAGGGACGGCCAAGTCAAATCTCACGGGGCTAGGAGACCTGCACCCGTCGACACGACGATCGGCGCGATCGATTCTCCGAGCGCCGAACCGGTAGACTTCGCGAGGTGTCTTGCCCCCAACCCCACGAGAAACTGCCGGCGGCCTAACGACTGTCGCCGGCCGGCAAGACGGGAAGTGGTTTTTCGGCGGCGCCTTGATCGCGGCTGCCATCGACCCAGTCGCCCTCATTTTCGGAAGCTACGCTGGGCGGCGTTTCCAAGGGCGGAACCGTATGTGCGGATACCGCGGGGAATCCGCCTGGCGCCGGTGGCTCGTCTGCCGCGAGAAACTCATCTGCGTCACGCGGCGCTCGATCGACGTCGGCCGCGTCCGACGGCTGCGGCTCGGGCTGGATTGCTTGCGGTTCGGCTTGGATTTGGCGTTTCTCGGCAGTCCTTATCAACATTTCAATGTCCGTTGCGTCTTGCTGTGTTATCTCGTCGGGTGGCCCGGGTTGGTCGGGATCGATATCGACCGGCGCGCCCCCGCATCGAGAAAGAGCCAGCTCGGCCGCCTTACGAACGCGCTCCGATGGCTCGACCCAATATCCGTCGTCGTCGGTCTGATAGGCCAACTCGCTGAGCTTCTTTCGCAGATCCCGACTGCAACAACCCTGCTGCCTGCACTCGTCGCACGATTCATCTTTCGCGGAATCGGCGATTGCCTGGGCGGCGGCCAGCCGGACCTTTTCCGTGCAATCGCTGAGGGCCGCCACCAAGGCTTCGGTGACGGAGCCGTCGGAGTCGTAGCAGGCACAGCCGACTTTCGCCAGATACCTGATTGCCTTGATTTTCTGCTTCGCCTGGTCTTCGCTTTGTTTGACCTTCGCCGCGACGGCAATCACCTTCGCGTTGGACAGGAGATTGGCCGGATCTGCGATGCTCCTCAGCATCGGTTTCCTTTCCAGGCCGGGGAGCCTGCCGCGGCGGTTGACGAGGTTGTCGCGGAGGCGGCCCGCGGTCTGTGGAATCGCGAGATACTGCCACAGCGACGGAGCATCGGGCTTGACCTGACAGCCGGCCAAAAGGACGAGCAGGCCGACGGCGGCGAAGAATTTTTTGGGGCGTTTCATGCGCGTTATCTACCAGGACACCGAGGGTGGACGCGGAAAAGACAATCTGTTGACCTGCCCGGCCAGAGCGGTGGCCCCGAAATCGCGGCGCAAGGCCCCGGATTGCCAGTGAATTGAGGAGGAAATCGTGAAGAGAACAACGAAGAGAGCCGTTCTATAGCAGGACGCGAGAATCAGATCAAGAGCACCCCGCGAGTGGTTAGTTCGGTCGAAAGGCAACATTCCGATTTGGGGAATGGGGCGGCTGGCGGCTTAGAGTGGAATCTTCTTCCACTCCCCAATGGCGGCGCTCAGCGACGGCGGACAGTTCTCATGAGGCCGTGCATTTTCGCGAGTCCAGTCGTAGAGTGTCGCGGCGGCGTTCTTGAAGTCCTGCGACGTGGGGTTCGACCTCTTGTAGTCGGCCGACTCGTCTACGTCGTTTCCGAGCAGGGCTTGAATCCACGTTTCGACGTGCCGTTTCGGTACCAGCACGACGATCGGCTCGTTGGCGTTTCTCTCCTGCACGTTGGCGTCACTCAGCGACCTTGCCAACTGCCGGTGCCGATCGTCGGTGGAACCCTTGTCGGCGTCGATCATGACGATAAGAACGGCGGATGTCCCCTTGCCGAGCGACAGACGAAGAGTCTTGACGAGCTTCGCGTATTGTTTGCGAACGTGCTGTTCGCCGCTTCCTCGTCCTGAAGGAAGAGGCTCCCAACGGATCTTGCGGTAGTTGAAATCCTTTCCGCGCACACGCCTGAGGAACTGGCGCACCATATTCTGCTGCGCCACGTCTTCCACCAATACAAACGTATTCGCTACTCGCTTAGCCATCCTCCCACCCTAGGGCGACAATCTCGGCGGGAGTCAGGCCCGTGTCGTCAGGCGGGGCAAACGGCTTGATGCGAGTCTCGGCGCCGTTGGGCCGGTCCAACAGCAGGCCGCCCTGAGCGGCAAGCTGGTTGAGAAGTTCCGGGTGATGCGAAACGAGAATAACCTGCGCGTTCTGCTCGTCGACGCGATCCAGCAGCTTCATTAACCAGGGCTGAATCTCGGCCAAAGCGATGAAATTGTCCGGCTCGTCGATCAGCAGCGTGGCTTCATCGACGAGGGCACAATGAAGCAGCAGGTAGAGCGCGATCAGCACGCGCTGACCCTCGGAAAGTTCATCGAACGAGAGTGTTTCCGGCTTGTCGTGCCGGCTGCGAATCGTTGCCTGAATGACGCGGACATCAAGGCCGGCTTCCTTGGCGTCGAGCGATTCCAGTCCCGGGATCACCTCACGAAGATCCTCGATCGCCTGAAAGACTTCGCGTCCGCTTTCCAGTTTTAGATGTCGATACCAGTCCGCAAAATTGCTTAGATCGTAGGCCGGTTCGCGAGCCTCACGTTCGGAACGCGCAGACATTGCCCAGGGATTGATCTTCACCTGCACCAGCCGATTGAGCCATTGCTTGAACCACGTCAACTTCTTGTTGTCGGGTCGTGCAATGATCGATGCCAATCCCGATCTGTGCCAATCGCAAGGAAAACGGCCTTTGGAATTCCCCTTTTGATCCTCGTCATAGATTTCGATTTCACCATCGCCAAATCGAAAGAGAGGTTTCCCGTCATACTCAAGCCATTCATGATCCACCCTAGGTCGCGATGGACTGCCCCACTCATTGATGTCCAGTTGGTATTTGTAGAGGCCGCCGTTTCCGCGAACGTCGAGGGCGAACCGCTGCTCCGCAACATCCTGCCAAATCGTGCGGGTCCGCCCTCCAAGGCGGTCTTCGCAATCAAGACCGCGCCCAGCAAAATCTCGCAGCAGCGCCAGAACGTCGAGGACGGTTGTCTTTCCAGAGCCATTGTTGCCGATGAGCAACTGCTTGCTATTCGGCTTGAACTCGAAGTTCACGAGGCAGCGGTAGTTCGTTACATAAAGGCGTTCTAACATAGCCGTAGTTTACCACCCCATCCAATCCCCGTCACGCCCGTTTAAGTGTCGTCCTTTTCGCGGTCACTGGACCTCGGCCGAAATTCGCAAAGGGTGTCATTTCCGACCCTCGGCGATCATATCTTTCACCCGCAGGCCGGCCAACCGATTACGGCTGGCGAGTTGCCGCATGGCCGTGATCGCCTCACGACGACGCTCCGCGGAAACAATCGGCCGCGTGGGAACCAATCGGGCGACAGGCGATCCGTCTCGGGTGATAGTGATCTCCTCACCCGTCTCCACCCGCTGCAGAATCGTGGAGAAATTCGCAACGGCGTCAGACGCTCCAACCGAAGATCGTTCCGAAATGCTCATGGTGAATACCTCGAGATTGATGGCGACGATCTTATGGTTAATCTAGACGTGTTACTTATCGGGGTCAACTTGTGAAGGCGTTTCCTAGTTGGACAGCGTCTAGGCTAAACCGCTGAACGTAACACATTGCGCCGTCAGGCTTTCCCCCACCGGCCTTGTGCCGGTGGCTTGCTGGTTTGGCGACTAATCGAAGCTGCGCCCAACCCCCATCCCGTCCCGTCGTTTCCGACGCCTTCGGCGTCGGAAACGACGGGAGAACATGGGTCAGCGACGTGTACAGCAGTAGTACCCAAACCAATAAACCACCGGCACAAGGCCGGTGGGGGAAAGCCTAAGTGGCGCTGTCCAACTAGCACCAAACAAAAAACGCCGACCCGAAGGCCGGCGTTTTTGGTTGATTTCGATTTCCGCTGGCGCCCTACTTCGCGTCCCACCACCACTTGTCTTTGGGCAGCTTGCTGAGGTCGACGCCTTCGTGGACGGCGGCAACGCGACCGTCTTCGTCGGAGAGCAGGTTGCTGGTCTTCAGAGCGTTTCTCGGACGGACGATGACGCCGCCGCCGACCGGGGTGAGCAGCCTGCGGCCCTTCCAGACGGCCTGGGCGGCCGTCTCGACGTGAACCGGCGTCTGATAGGTGCGAATCGGGAAGGCCTTCTCATCGCCGAACACCTTGGCGGACCAGCCGGCCTTGCCGTAATAGTCCTCGTTTTGGATGAAGGCCGCCGCGACGAACAAATCGATCAGGTTACGAAGCTGAGCGAAGACGGGCGTTTTGTCGGCCAGCTTCGGATACATCTTCGTAAAGCCGTTGGTGAATTTGCTGCTGGCCGAGTTGACCCGTGCCGCCTTGACCCGCTGGCCGCTCTTAAGCACCACCTCGTCGGCGCCGATCAGCTTGACTCCGTCGCCGACCAATTGCATGGCCAGACCGTCGTCGCTGACCCGCACGCACTCGTAATTTGGCACGAAATACCAGCGCTGCATCGCGTTGCGCGAGATCGCGCCGCCGCTGGCCAGATCGACCCAACTTCGCAGCTTGACCGCCGGCTTCTCAACGCCGATGCCAATCAGCTTCATGCGATAGTCGGCCTCGACCAACACCTGCGCCGCGTGCGTATCGGCCGGAATGCCGCCGATGCTCACGGTGTGCAAGCCCAAACTGGTCTTCAGGCCATCGACATATCGCTGAGCGCTGCGGGCGTTTTCCTGAGGGCGATGCGTCCGCATGTAAGACTGCATCTTGGCCAGACCTTCTTGGGTCGGATCGATCGAGCAGCTTACCGCGCCGCCCTCTTTCGTGCCGGCGCGGAACAGCCGCAGCGCGGCGACCAGGTCTTGCAATTCGAGCGTGGCCCGGCCGCTGTGGATGCCCACCACGCGACCCGGCGCGAGCGTGGCCCAACCTTCGGCCGGCCCGGCGATCACGACGTCTTTGGTCTCGGGAATGAAGAACACATATTTGATTCGGGTCAGCCCGGCCAGATACTTCATTGTCTCGGTCGGTCCGCGGCCGTTTTCAATGCGCTTGGCCAGCACGGCCTCCAGACGATTGAGCGAGACGAACCGCAGCTTGCTCTTGCTGGCGACGTCGCGGTCGAGCGAAGCACGGGCTTCGGCCAGCCGTCGTCGGGTTTCGGTGAGATTGGGATCGACGGTCTTGAAGGTATGCAGCGTGTCGCCCTTGATAATCACACCGCCGAGCTGTGCCCTCGCTGTGGTCGGCGCGGCCATGAATAGCGCGGCCACGGTGAGAGCAAAACACGCGCGAAAAACGATCTGTCGCGAACCCATAACAACGTCTCCTAGCCTGGCGAAAACTGTCCGGTACGCCCCCCCCGCCACCGACTCGCGGCCTGTGGGGAGGGAACGTATTGATGAAACAGAAAAGAACCCCAGTGGTGTAAAGCACTTAGGTTGACTGATATATCTTAGTTGGAGAAGATGGGTAAGGCAAGAAGTTCAGGGGAGGTGCGACCGGGGCGATTATCAGGCCCGTGGACGTAAGTTGTTGCCCTGAAAGGACGTAGGGTGGGCAGTGTCCACCGCCAAGAAAGCACGAAATCCTAAGCACGAAATCCTAAACAAATTCAAAATCCGAAATTCGGAAGGTCATAACCGCCGGAAACCTGTTGACCGCCGGGTTTTTCGGTCATTTGAGTATTCTGATTTGTTTAGGATTTCGTGCTTCGGATTTCGGATTTCTCTACATTTGGTAGCTGAATTCGCAAGAATTCAGCCCGGCGCTGTTTGTCTGAATTCTTGCGAATTCAGCTACCCCGCGTACGCTCCGCGACGCTTTGGCGGGGCTTCTGTGCTGGGCTTGGGCACCGCGGTGATCGCCCGCACATTGCCCGGACCGAGCAGGTCGTCGATGCGGCGGCGCATCTCTTGATCGAGCGAAATGTGCATCTTGGCCGACTTGATGTAGACCTTGCTGCCGTCGGCCAGACAGATCACCAATTGCAATTCGCGCGTTCCGGGATAGCCGCGAAGGATTTCGTGCAGACCGCTGAGCACTTGCTCGTCGTGCTGCCGCTCGTCGACGCGGATCACGAGACCCTTGGTATACTTTTCGTCGAGCGCGTCGAGCGCGATCAGTTCGTTGACGATCAAGTTCGATTCCTCGCTGCCCGGGCGGCGATCGACGCGGCCACGCACCACCAGAATCGCGTCGGCTTCGACGAGGTGGCCAAACTGTGCATATTGTTCCGGCCAGATAATGCAGCGGACCATGCCCTCGAGGTCTTCCAAATCGAACATAGCGTACTTGGTGCTGGCTCCGTCGCTGCGGGCTTTCTTGGTGTGTGTGATTTTGATCGCCGTCAACATGCCGCCCAACACGGTATCGGTGCGGGGGGCCAGCTTGGGGATTTGCGCCGTCGTGTGCGAACAGAACAACGACAGCCGCCCGGCGTGTTGTGCCAGCGGATGACTCGACAAGTAAAAGCCGAGCACCTCTTTTTCCATCGCCAGCTTCTCGCGCTCTTCGTGTTCGGGCACGTCCGGCAGATCGGCCGCCGGGTCTTGGGCGTCTTCCTCGTCTTCCACGTCGTCGAACAGGCCCTTTTGCCCGCTCTTTCGATCTTTCGCCACCGACGCGCCGGACTGCAAGGCCCGATCGACCACGGCCGCCAATTGTGCCCGTCGCGCTCCCAGCGAATCGAAGGCTCCGGCCTTGATCAGCGTTTCGATCGCCGCGCGATTGCATGACGCTGGCTCGATTCGTTCACAGAAATCGAACAAGCTGCGAAACGGCCCGTCTTTTTCGCGGGCCGCCACGATGGCGTCGGCCGCTCCTTCGCCGCAGCCCTTGATGGCCGAGAGGGCGAAGTGAATTTTTCCGTCGCTGACGGTGAATTCTCGCCCCGAGGAATTTACATCGGGCGGCACGATAGTAACATTCATCCGCCGGCAATCTTCCTGATGCTCGACCAGATTGTCCTTCCGCTTGAAGTTGCGGCCCGGGATGTCGCCGGTCAGCAAGGCCGCCATGAACTCAACCGGATAATGGGCCTTCAGGTAGGCGGTCATGTAGGCGATCAGGGCGTAGGCGGTCGAGTGGCTCTTGTTGAATCCGTAGCCGGCGAATTTTTCGATCATCTCGAACAGATCGACCGCCTTCTTTTTGTCGAGACCTTTCTCCGTCGCTCCTTCAATAAACGTCTGCTTGAACTTGGCGATGGTCGCCAGCTTCTTCTTGCTGATCGCCTTGATGCAGGTGTACGCGCTGGCCAGCGGGATGCCGCCCAGACGATTGAGCACCCGCATGACCTGCTCCTGATAGACCATCACGCCGTGCGTTTCGGCGAGGATTTCTTTCATGACCGGATGCGGATAAACGGCCTCTTGACGACCATGCTTCACTTCGACGTAGTCGTCGACCATGCCGCCTTCGAGCGGACCGGGCCGATACAGGGCGTTGGTGGCGATGATGTCGCGGAAGTGGTCGGGCTTCATCCGCTGCAACAGATCGCGAATGCCGCCGCTTTCAAGCTGGAAAATGCCCTTGGTCTCGCCCCGGCACAACAGCGCGAACGTATCGGCGTCGTCCATCGGAAACTTGTACGGGTCGATCTTCTCGCCGGTCGTCTGTTCGATCAATTCGACGCTTTTGGCCAGAATCGTCAGGTTCCGCAGGCCGAGAAAGTCCATCTTCAACAGGCCGGCCGCCTCGACGTCGTTCATGGCCCATTGCGTCAGCACGTCGGTCTTGCCGGTGACGGTGCCCAGCGGAACGTATTCGGTCAGCGGCTTGTCGGAGATGACGACCGCCGCCGCGTGCGTGCCGACATTGCGGGCCAGACCCTCGATCTTCTTCGCCAAATCGAGCAGTTCGCGGGCATCGGGGTCGTCTTTGTAGGCCTTGCCCAGCTCGGCGCTTTTTTCGATCGCGTCGGCCAGCTTGATGCCGAGTTGGTCGGGCACCATGGCCACGAGTTGGTCGACGCGAGAGATCGGCCAGCCCAGCGCCCGGCCGACGTCGCGAATGGCCGCGCGGGCCGCCAGCGTGCCGAAGGTGCCGATCTGGGCGACGTTCGACTCGCCGTATTTGTCCTTGACGTAGCGGATAATTTCGGCCCGCCGCAGCTTGCAAAAGTCGATGTCGATGTCGGGCGCTTCCAGCCGGTTCTCATCCAAAAATCGCTCGAACAGCAGATCGTACTTGAGCGGGCAGACGTGGCTCATGTAGAGCGCGAAACAGACCAACGAGCCGACGCCCGAGCCGCGGGCCGTGGTCGGGATGTTCAACCGGCGGGCCTCGCGGACGAAGTCCCAGACGATGATGAAGTAATTCGGAAAGCCGAGCTTGTTGATCACGCCCAATTCACGATCGACCCGATCCATGACCTCCTGAGACAGTTCGTCGCCATCCCACATCTCCGGCACGTCGCTGTAACGGTCTGTCAGCCCGGTGATGCACAGGTCGTAGAGAAACTCCTTCGGCGTCGTCTCCGGCGGCAGATCATACTTGGGAAAGTGACGCTGCCCGAGCTTAAGTTCCAGGTCGACCGTGTCGGCAATTTGTTGGCTGCGGGCGACCGCGTCTTCGTGACCGGGAAAAGCCGCGTACATGTCTTGCGGCGGGCGGACGAAAAACTGATCGCCCTCCATCTTCATCCGCTTCGTGTCGGTGCGGAATTTTCCCGTGTTGATGCAGAGCAGAATGTCCTGGGCCTCGGCGTCTTCCTGATTGACGTAGTGGCAATCGCTGGTGGCCACCAGCGGCAGGTCCATGCGCTGGGCCAATTCGACGCTGCCCAGCAGCGCCTGGCGTTGGATGTCTAGCCCGTTGTTTTGGATTTCGATGAAGTAACGGTCGCCGAAAGTCTTTTGGAACCACTCGGCGATTTCGATCGCTTTTTGTAGATGCTCGTCGCCGTCACCGCCGCGCAACAGCGACCGGCTCAATTCGCCGGAGACGCAGCCGCTCAAGCAGATCACTCCTTCGCTGTGGGCGGCCAAGAGTTCCTTGTCGATGCGGGGCTTAAAGTAAAACCCTTCGAGGAAAGCGGCCGAGGCCATCTTGATCAGGTTCTTGTAACCCGCCTCGTTTTGGGCCAGCAGCGTGAGATGAAAGCTGGCCTCCTTCATGTTGCCGGCGTCTTTGCTGAAGCGGCTGGCGGGGGCGATGTAGGCCTCGTAACCGATAATCGGCTTGATGCCGGCCGCGTTAGCTTTCTGATAGAACTCCAGCGCCCCGTGCAGATTGCCGTGATCGGTCAGCGCCAGCGAATTCATGCCGTGTCGCTTGGCCGCATCGACCAGCCGATCGATCGAACTGGCCCCGTCGAGCAGGCTGTAATGGCTATGACAGTGCAGGTGAACAAAGGGCTTGCTGCTCATGGCGATCCTCGTTGCCGGTGGGTGCGGTCCGTCAGTCGGCTGATTTTAACCGATTCGCGGCGGAGGGCAACGAGGTGGCGGAAGGGGGAGGGAGAGAGGGAGGGAGGGACAGAGGGAGGGAGGGACAGAGGGAGGGAGGGAAGGAGGGAGGGAGGGAAAGAGGGAGGGAGGGAAGGAGGGATGGGATGGGGAGAAAACTCGTTTACGGCCGCGCCGAATCTCTCCGTCTCCCCGTCTCCCCGTCTCTCCGTCTCTCCGTCTCTCCCTCCCTCCCTCCGTCTTTCCTTCCCTCCGTCTCCCCCGTCCCTCTATCCCTCTTCGCCCGGGTCACTTACGCGGCGAATATACTCGGAGAGTCTTGCTTGGAGATCTAGCAAACTCTGCCACTGGCGGACGTCGAGACTCATTTGCTGGCTGTCTTTGGGCACGGAGACGCAGGCCAGCAGGTCGCGAATCCGCTGGTGCAGATACTCCAGCAATTCGTAGAGTTGGGCCGCCTGGCCCGGCGAGAGACGGTCGGGCAAGTCGGGCGGCTGGAGCGTGTGCAGGGTCGACTGCATGTCCGGATCGCCGCTGTAGTTCAACTCGAAATCGAGCGAGGGCGGTTGGGGCGATGATCGATCGTCTCGGGAACCGTTTCCCCCAGCACCGTTTCCGTCGACTTCGCCACGCAACATCGCCAGCCGCTCGGCGATCTGCTCTCGCGAGCCGAACAATAGCACGCTGCGTCCGACCGCGATCAAATCTCCGTAGCGTAATATCCGCACCTGACAATCTTGGCCGTTGACCTTGGTTCCATTGGTGCTTTCCAGATCGGTCAGCACCAATTTATCCTGATCGTCCTGCACCTTGACGTGAAAGCGGCTGATCCGCTCGTCGTTGAGTTGGATCGAATTGCCTTCCTCGCGACCGACCGTGATCGGCGTGGCCAGATTCTCATAAACCCGGCCCCGATCAGCACCTTCCAGCACACGCAGCGTAATCTCAGCCATGGCCGCTTCGCCCAGCGAAAAGAGTGTTCCCCGCGGCCGTGAGCGGCACGGCGCTAGCCGCCGGTAAGTATCGCGCCGAACTTACCGAGGGCTAGCGCCCAATCGCTCACTCACTTCCCGAGCCGCAACCTGCGCTTATAACACGAACCGAAAAGGCCGGTCAAGCGTTTTGTCGCCTTCCAAAGCGCCTATCGCCAGCTTAATTCGCACAGAAAAACACGCCCAGGGCGCCGAGAATCACGCCGAACGTCACCACGACCGTCAACAGGCCGGCGACGGAGACACCGGCGAGCATATCCTCGTCTATCTGATCGCGGCGTGCCTGAGCGTCGAACGAGCTTTTCCAAACCGGGAAGGCATCCTCGTCGAGCCGGGTTTCTGGGCCGACTTCACGGGGGGGGTCACTTGTCATGCTGTCTCCTGTTCGTAACTTTCGATCGGCTGGCGTTGGCCGCACCGGCTGATGCCGACTCGTGCCTGTCAAGTATGACCTGCTTTGCGTCTGACCGCCAGACGACCTGCGGAGCGGCGGAAAAAACAATTCTAGTACATCTTCAAAGCTTGAATTTAGATTGAATCACCCATTGCGGTAGAAAATGAGGCTCGCCGTGAAACTGCTGTCCCACGCGCCGTGCTCTGGGCTTATAGTGGGGGCCGCCGCAGAAGTAGGTGGCGCAATCTCGAGATGCAATTCTCGGCGGCGCGACCCGTCCAAGAACAGCGAAAAACAACGGAGGATGCGTCATGCCGTCGCTTCCGCACCGCGACCATCTGGAGCAGCAGCACACGCCCACGGCCATCGCCGCGCGACTTGGCCAGGCTCGCAAGCACAGCTATCTGGGCGACACGGTGTTCGGAGCCATCGACGGAACCGTGACGACCTTCGCCGTGGTGGCCGGCGTGAGCGGCGCGCATCTCGAACCAATGGTCGCCCTGGTGTTGGGGCTGACCAATTTGCTGGCCGACGGGTTCAGCATGGCGGTCGGTAACTACCTGAGCACCAAGAGCGAGCGGCAGCTCGTCGAGCAGGCCCGCCGCATCGAGGAGCATCACATCGACACGATCCCCGAAGGCGAGCGCGAGGAAATCCGCCAGATATTCGCCGGCAAAGGATTCGACGGAGAAATTCTCGATTCTGTGGTCGAGGTCATTACCGAAGATCGCGAGCGTTGGGTCGACACCATGGTCGCCGAAGAATTCGGCCTGATGCTGCACGGTCCATCACCGCTGCGGGCGGCGCTGACCACGTTCGTCGCCTTCGTCGTAGCCGGCATGATTCCGATCCTGCCGTTTTGCTTCGACCTAACCAGCGGCGGCAGCGTAGCTTTTCAAAGCAGTGCCGTCGCAACCGGCGTCACATTTTTCTGCATCGGCCTATTCAAAGGACGATTGCTCGGGCAGTCATCGTTGCGTTCCGGCTTAGAGACGCTGCTCATGGGCGGCGCCGCCGCAACGCTGGCCTACGTGGCCGGATTGTGGCTCAGGGGGCTCTTGGCGAGCTAGGGGCCTGTTGCAAAAGTCTGTAGGAGGTGACTCCTGCATCGGACATCCGACTTTTTCAACAGGCTGTTACCACGGATCGTACGGATTGCGACAAGAACCGGGGGCTAGCGCCCCGCGGCTGATGAATAATCCGGGTTCACACCGCCGCGGGGCGCATCTGCCCAAGAGTCGCGCTACCGCATCGCGCGTGAACACTCGGCTACCGACATTTTTCCCTGACACACACCGCCGGGCACCATCCGTTTGTTAGGCCACGGTTACCGCCGCGTTAGCCTGTCAATAAAAATCCGCCTTTCGCGAACCATCGTGCAACAATCGTGTCGGTCACCCTTGTTAGCGTCCGTATACTGTATTAGGAACAAAGAAACGATCGTTTTACGGGCAAGTGTTTTCCTACCAGAGAAGAGACATGAAAGTTCACGAAGCAAAATCAGCACAG
Organism: Planctomycetota bacterium; assembly: GCA_022564995.1. Taxonomy (GTDB): domain Bacteria; phylum Planctomycetota; class Planctomycetia; order Pirellulales; family JADFKK01; genus JADFKK01. The sequence continues at coordinate 16,315 of JADFKK010000096.1, forward strand.
GCCCCGGGCGGATTGCAAAAGCACATCGAACGGCTCAAGTATCGGATTCTCGCCGTCGGCGGATTGGTCGAGACTGCCATTGCTCGTTCGATCTCGGCGCTCGTGCAGCGAGACGCGGTGCTCGCCAGCGCGGTGATCGCCGCCGACGCGTACATCGACCGCGCGGAAGTCGAGGTCGAAGAGGACTGCGTGCGAATTCTCGAAGACCATCAGCCCGTGGGCAACGACCTGCGATTTGTCGTCGCGGTGCTGAAGATCAACAGCAGCCTGGAGCGGATGGGCGATTTGGCCGAGAACATCGCCGAAGCGGTTATTTCGCTTTCGGCCTGCGAGCGTTTTCGCCGCGTTGGCGGCTGCCGAGAGATGGCCGAAAAAGCCCAGGCGATGGTCCACAAGAGCTTGCAGGCGCTGGTCCATGGCGACACCCTGCTGGCCCGTGAGGTGTCTCGCGACGACGCGGCGGTCGATCGTTTGCAGCGGCAGATCAGCGAGCGCATCGAGATCGAGTTGGAACGCTGCCCGGAGAACGCCCCGCCGCTGATGCAGCTCAGCTATCTCACCCGGCAACTGGAGCGCCTTGGCGACATGGCCACCAACGTCGCCGAAGACGTCATCTACATGGTCGAAGGGCAGATCGTGCGGCATGGGGCAGACGCAAAGTAGCAGCGGCGTCCCGCCGCGTCATGCGACGGGTGGCTGCCATCTCGCGTCGCGCGCGGTATGATGTGTCACCGGCACATTTCCCGCTCCCCGATCCACTTCCCGCCATGCCCGCCCCGTTCACCACCAGCCGCCGCGTCGAATTTCGCGATACGGACGCGGCCGGGATCATGCACTTTTCGGTGTTCTTCACCATGATGGAACAGGCCGAGCACGAACTGCTCCGCCACCTGGGCCTCAGCGTGCTCACCTGCGACAAGAAGGGGCCGATCAGTTGGCCGCGCGTCTCGGCCCACTGCGACTACCGCAGCGCCGTGAAGTTTGAAGACACCGTCGACGTAGAAGTTCGCATCTCGCGGCTCGGCAAGAAGAGCGTGACTTATGAGTTCGCGTTCACCTGTGAAGGCCGGGAAGTAGCCCAAGGCACGCTCACCGCCGTTTGCTGCCGTGTCGATCATGGCAGCCCGCCGCAGTCGATCACGATTCCGGATTGGATGGTGGAGAAGCTGAAGTCGTAATCCACGGTCGGCGACCCCGTAGGTTATGCTTCAGCATAACACCACGTCAATGACAGTCTTGCGTGGGTTTTGTTATGCTGAAGCATAACCTACGGAACTTTCACGGCTACGGGAGGTCGATCGCATGTCTTGCTTTCGTCGTTATTTCGTTCCGGGCGCGACGTACTTCTTTACGGTCGTTACCGCCGGGCGAGCTAGGTTGTTTGCCGACGATCGAGCGCGCACATTGCTTGGCGAGGTTTATCGCCAGACGAATCGCTCGGCGGCGTTTGAAACCGTCGCCATCGTACTGCTGCCGGATCATCTTCACGCCGTCTGGACGTTACCCGCCGGTGACATCGACTACAGCGGACGTTGGAAGGCAATCAAAGCCCGCTTTACGTCGCGCTGGTTGGCCTCGGGCGGGAGTGAAGAACCTGTTACCGACGGATACAACCGGCAGCGTCGCCGCGGTGTCTGGCAGCCACGCTTCATAGAGCACACGATTCGCGACGAAGCCGACCTGCATGCGCACGTCGATTACATCCATTACAACCCGCTCAAGCACCGCTGTGCGAAGGCGCCCAATGACTGGCCATGGTCGTCGTTTCATCGCTATGTGAAAAGCGGCGACTACGAAGTGAATTGGGGCAGCACGCGCCAGACCACGCCAGATTTCAGCAACATCGACGAAAACCTACTCGAGTGATGTAGGTTATGCTTCAGCATAACACCGCATCAGGGGTGACGATCCGCGGGTGTTGTTATGCTAAAGCATAACCTACGGGTGAATCGCCTACTCGGCGTCGCTGCGTCGCTTCTGTTATGCTAAAGCATAACCTACCATGCCCCGCCAACTCTCCCGCCTGTATGTTGTCTTACCTTCAAGAATTGACGATTCGCTTGGCCACCGGCTTGGCGGAATTGCCGGAGACGGAGCGGGCGCGACATGCCGCGTATTTTTTGGCGGCGCAGAGATCCGATGGCGGGTTTGCGGGGCGCGAAGGGGAGAGCGATCTTTATTACACCGGGTTTGGACTGCGGGGGCTGTCGCTGCTCGGTGAACTGTATGGCCCGGTGGCGGAAAAGGCGGGGGCGTTTCTGCGCGGGCGATTGCGGTCGCAGGCGCCGATTATCGATTTTCTTTCGCTCGTCTATAGCGCGCAACTGCTCGACATGTCGGCCGGGGTGAATGTGTTCGCCGACGCCAAAGCCGACTGGCCCGACGCGGTGGCCGAGGCGCTGGAGGTTTATCGGCGCGACGACGGCGGCTACGCCAAAGGCCCCGAGGGCGCCAGCAGCAGCACGTATCATACGTTTTTGGTCGTGCTCTGCATGCAACTGATCGATCGCCCGCTGGTCGAGCCGGAGAACATGGTCGAGTTCGTCATGTCGCAGCGGCGCGAGGACGGCGGCTTTGTCGAAATCAAACCGATGCGCCGCAGCGGCACCAATCCGACGGCCGCGGCCATCGGGCTGTTGAGAATCTGCGACGCGCTCGACCCGGCGGTGCGTGAAGACGTCGTCGAGTTTCTCGCCGAAATGCAAAACGAAGAGGGCGGGCTGCGGGCCAACACAAGAATTCCGATCGCCGATGTGCTCAGTACGTTTACCGGCCTGTCGACCCTGCGGGATCTCGACGCGTTGGACGCCGTCGACGTCAGCGACGCCCGCAGCTTCGTCGAGTCGATGCAGCGCCCCGAAGGCGGCTTTCACGCCGCCGCCTGGGACGAGTCCCACGACGTCGAGTATTCCTTTTACGGCCTCGGAGCGTTAGGATTACTATCATAAAGCCGCGACCGTTGGTCGCGCCCCATGTGGCACGGGCGTCCCTCCCGTCGAACACCGGCAAGACGCCGGTGCCACCAGACCCAACACCATTATGCCCGATCTATCCGTCGATAACGTCTCCAAAGAATTCCCCACCCGCGGCGATCCGCTCGTCGTGCTCCGCGGCGTCTCGCTGGAACTCTCGGCCGGCGAAAACGTCGCCATCGTCGGGCCGAGCGGGTCGGGCAAGAGCACGCTGCTGTACATTATCGGCACGTTGGACACACCGACCAGCGGGCGCGTGACCATTGCCGATCAAGACCCTTTCGCCCTCGATGAAGCCGCGCTGGCCGCGTTTCGTAACGAGCGGATCGGTTTTGTTTTTCAAGACCATCACCTGCTGCCGCAGTGTAACGTGCTGGAAAACGTGCTGATGCCGGCGATTGCCAACGGAGCGGCGTCGCAGCAGGCCATCGAGCGGGCCGGCATGTTGCTGGAGCGGGTCGGCCTGCAAGATCGCCTGACGCATCGACCGGCCGAACTGTCCGGCGGCGAGCGGCAGCGGGTGGCGATTGCCCGGGCGATGATTAACCGGCCGACGCTGCTGCTGGCCGACGAGCCGACCGGCAATCTCGATCGCACGACGGCCGAATCGGTCGGCCGGCTGTTGTTGGAAATGCAGCAGCAAGAGCAGGCCATGCTGGTGGTGGTGACGCACAGCCAACAACTCTCCGAGCGGCTCGCCCGCCGCTGCGAGATCGACGACGGGCGGCTAAAGGAGCTCCGATGAACGGATGGCGGCTGGTCATAACTTCGTTTTTTCATCACCGGCGCAACAACGTCGCGGTGGCCTTGGGCGTGGCGGCGGCCACGGCGGTGCTCACGGGCGCGTTGTTGGTCGGAAGCTCGGTGCGCGAAAGCCTGCGCGGCATTACGCTGGAGCGGTTGGGCAAGATCGACGAAGTGCTTGTTGCCCCGCGGTTTTTTCGCGAAGAGTTGGCGGCCGAATTGGCGGCAGCCGACGGGTTCGACGAACATTACGCCGGCGCGATCCCCGCCATTCTGCTCCGCGGAAGTCTCGAGCGCGGCGACGGATCGGCCCGAGCCCGTCGGGTGAACGTCATCGGCTGCGACGAACGCTTCTGGAAACTCGGCGATGTCCGACCGGAGCAAATTCCCGGCCCCGGCGAGATCGTGCTCAACCGGCCGCTGGCCGAGGAGCTAAACGCCCGCATCGACGACGTAGTTTCATTGCGGATTCCGCAAATCGCCAACATCCCGGCCGACAGCCCACTGGGAAAAAAGACCGAAACGGTGCGGAGCCTGGCCCAGCTCAAGATTGTCGCGATCATTGCAGCCGAGGGCCTGGGGCGTTTCGGCCTGCATCCGAATCAGCAGCTTCCCAGCAACGCGTACTTGTCGAGCGAGACGTTGCAGAAGTCATTACAACTGCCCGGGCAGGTCAACGCCATTTTGGTCGAGGGACTGCAAAGCGACGTGGCGTCGTCGGCAGAGGCCAGCGAGAACTTGCGAACGTGGCTGCGTCCGAAGTTCAAAGATTACGGCTTGTCGATCCAGCGGGTCACGATCGGCGAAGGTGACCGCGAAGTCAGTCGTTACTTTAGCATATCGAGCGATCAGATGTTGCTCCCGCCGGGCGTCGAGGAGGCGGCGGTGGAATCACAGGGCGGCAAGAAGGTTCAGCCCGTGCTGACCTATCTGGCCAACAAGATCGCAGGCGGAAGCGGTCGGGCCGACGGCATTCCTTATTCAACGATCACCGCCATTGACTCCGTCGCGGGCATCGGTCCGCTGGTTGATGAGCAGGGCCAACTCATCACCGACTTGGCCGACGACGAGATCGTGCTCAATAGCTGGGCCGCCGATCAACTCCAGGTCTCGCCTGGCGACAAAATCGAAGTGACCTATTTCGAGCCGGAAAGCACCCACGGAGCAACGAAAGAGGCGGTCGCCAAGTTCACGCTCAAGGCGATCGTGCCGCTTGCCAAGCCCGATGAGCCGCCGACCTTGGCCAACGATCCCGATCTGACCCCACAGGTTAAAGGCTTCACCGACAAGAAGAGCATCGACGATTGGGATCCGCCGTTCCCGTATGACGAGAGCCGGATCAAGGACGACGACGACAAGTATTGGACCGATCACTCGACGACTCCCAAGGCGTTTGTCTCGCTGGCGGCCGGGCGCGCGATATGGGGCAGCCGCTTCGGAGAGACGACCTCGCTGCGGATTGCGGAAACGGACGGCCTGAGCGCGAAAGACCTACAGCAGCAGATCGAGCAGAACCTCAACCCCGCAGCCGCCGGATTTTTGTTTCAGCCGGTCAAGCGCCGCGGGCTCGACGCGTCCAGCGGCAGCACGCCGTTCGACGTGCTGTTTCTCATGTTCAGCTTCTTCATCATCGCCGCCGCGCTGATGCTCGTGTTGTTGTTGTTTCGCCTGGGGATCGACTCTCGGGCCAGCGAAATCGGCATTCTGCTGGCGGCCGGACTGCGCCGCAAACGGGTCCGTCGGCTGCTTGTCGCCGAGGGCCTGTTGGTCTCGGGCGCCGGCGGACTGCTCGGCGTGGCCATCGGCGTCGGATACGCCTGGCTGTTGATCGCCGCCCTAACCAGCGAGCACTTTTGGCGGGCAGCCATCAGCACGCCGTTTCTTAAACTGCACGTCGACCCGCTCGCGCTGCTGATTGGATATTTCTGTGGTGTCGCCGTTTCGTTGGCGACGATCGTCTGGGCTCTGCGACGCCTTAGCAAGCTGCCCGTGCGGAGTTTGCTCTCCGGACAGACCGAGCCGCAGACGGCGCTGGCGCGCACGCAGGCTCCGCTTGCCCGCTCCGTAGCGACGGGCACGATGCTCGTAGCGTCGCTGATGGGACTGCTCGGCGCACAATTGGGCGGCGAGGCGCAGATCGGGGCATTCTTCGGATCGGGGGCCTTGGTGTTGATCGCCAGCTTGACGTACATCTGGTGGCGACTTCGCACCAGCGGAGCCAATGAGCCCGCCGCCCGCCGCTTTTCACTGCTGCGGCTGGCCGCTCGTAACGGTGCCCGCAGCCCGGGCCGCAGCACATTGACGATTGGGCTGGTGGCCTCGGCCAGTTTCTTGATCGTGGCGATCAGCGCTTTTCGGCTCGATCCGAGCAGCGCGGGCGCCGGCGGATACGCGCTGTGGGCCGAGAGCGATCTGCCGATCTATGCCGACATGAACGACGGCGACGCGCTGTTCGACTTCGGCTTCGACGATGCGGCCATCGAACTGTTGTCTCGCGCGACGACCGTATCGCTGCGAGTGCGCGACGGCGAAGACGCTAGTTGTTTGAATCTGAATCAGACGACGCAGCCCCGCGTGTTGGGCCTGTCGCCGGAGATGATCGAGCGCGGCGGGTTCGTTTGGTCGGGAAGCGCGTCCGGCGGGGACGAACAGAGCGAGGCCAATCCCTGGCTGCTGCTCAATGCCAAGCAAGACCCCGATGACAGCGGTCGAGTGCCCGTGCCGGTCGTGCTCGACATGAACACCGCGATGTATAGCCTGCAACTTTACGGCGGCGTCGGTTCGATCTTTGAAATCAAAGATAGCCAGGGCCGACCACAGCAGCTCAAGGTGGTCGGCCTGCTGAAGAACAGCATCTTCCAGGGCGACGTGCTGATGTCCGAGATGCAGTTCAAGCAGCTTTTTCCCCAAGAAACCGGCCATCGGCTGTTTCTGATCGACCCTGATAAAGATGATGTAGCAGCCGTGCGCAAGGCCCTGGAAAGCACTTTGGGCGATTTTGGCATGGCCGCCGAACTCACTAGCCACCGTCTGGAAGGATTCATGGCCGTGCAGAACACCTATCTGTCAACATTCCAAAGCCTCGGCGGGCTGGGGCTGCTGTTGGGCACGTTCGGGCTGGCGACCGTGCAACTTCGCAACGTCTTCGAGCGCCGCTGTGAATTGGCCTTGATGCGGGCCGCCGGATTTCGCCGCGGCCAATTGGCCGGCATGGTGCTGATGGAAAACGCAGTGCTGCTGCTGGCCGGTCTCGGCGCCGGCTGCCTGGCCGCCGTGGTAGCGATCCTGCCGCATCTGATCACCGGCGGCGCCGGCATTCCGTTGCCGACGCTGGCCATCATCCTCACCGTCGTACTCGTCGTCGGCATGGCCGCCGGTATGGCCGCCGTGCGAGCAACGCTGCGCGCCCCGATTCTCTCCGCCCTGCGGGGCGAGTAGGCCGCCGGCTTGCCGCGGCGCAAGAGACTGAACATGGAACTGATTCGCGACTTTTCAAAACTGCCCGAGACGCTTCGCGGCGGCGCCGTGACGATCGGCAATTTCGACGGGGTCCACTTGGGCCATGCGCGAATCATCTCGCAGTTGATCGCCAGCGCCGAGGCGGCGGGCGGGCCGGCAGTGGTATTCACGTTCGATCCGCATCCCGTTCGGCTGCTGCGGCCCGAGCAGTGTCCGCCGCCGCTGACTTGGACCGACCGCAAGGCGGATCTGCTTGGGAAGTTGGGCGTCGACGCGATGGTTGTCTATCCGACCGACGTCGCGCTGCTGCAACTTTCGCCCCGCGACTTTTTTGATTCGATTATTCAGCAGGGGCTGGGCGCGCGGGCGATGGTCGAGGGGCCGAACTTTTTCTTCGGACGAGAGCGAGCCGGTAACGTCGAACTGTTGCGCGAGTACGCGCTCGATGCCGGCATTCGGCTGGACGTCGTGGAGCCGGTACAAAGCGGTGACGCTTACGTCTCAAGTTCTCGGGTGCGCGATTTGATCGCCGCAGGCGACGTAGCGGGCGCGAACAGCCTACTCACGCAGCCGTATCGCATTCGCGGCATGGTCACCCACGGGGCGGGTCGCGGGGCGAGCCTGGGGTTTCCGACCGCCAACCTCGAAGCCATCGATACGCTGCTGCCGGCCCACGGTGTTTATGCCGGCCGCGCGATCACATCCTCCGGCAGATGGTCCGCCGCGATCAACATCGGCCCCAATCCGACCTTCGGTGAGCGGAGCATCAAAGTCGAGGCCCACCTGATCGATTTTCACGAATCGCTCTATGGTCAGCCGCTGGAGCTTGATCTGCTTACGCGCTTGAGAGACGTGCGGACGTTTGCGTCGGCCGAGGCGTTGAAGCAGCAGCTATGCGACGACGTGCGGCAGGCGAAGATGGCGGGCGGGGGAGATTAGAGGGAGGGAGGGAGGGAGGGAGAGAGGGGGAGAGGGAGAGGCATCAGCATTGCCTTCAATTCCTCACTTCTTCTTGACCGGCATGCTGATCACCAGGGCGGCGTAACGTTTGGTCTTGGGGCTGAGGTTCGACGGCTGGTGGCAGACCAGACAAGAGTTTTCCAAACGAATGGCGCCAGCCCGACGGTAGCGACCGTCTTCGACGCGCTCGAAATGCCCCTTGCCGGCGCGGATGGCGGCCGAGGCGCTCTTTTCGAAATCGTCTTTCGGCTTGTGGTGGATGCTCATCGCCTTGGCGTTGACGGCGATCCAGCGGGCGTCGATCTTCGTCTCGCGCGAGATCTCGGCAAACACGTCCTCCATCGCCCGGGCCGGCACGGTATCTTTTGCATCGTTGAAGTAGTGATGATGGATCGCCTCGAGCGTGGCCGCATAAACCATGTGCATCAGCTCGGCGCGATCGCGAGCCTGCGCAACGGTGAGGCGTTTTTCTTGGTCGGCTGGCGGTTTCTTGGCGTCATCCGCGGCCGTTGCCGAGAAGCTGGCGATCGATAGGCCGGCGATGGCCACGAGAATGAGTCGAGGGGCGGTAGTACGATTCATACTGTAACTCCTTGAGTGTTGGGCGGCCCTGCGCACTTCCCCGGGCGCGACCACTGGTCGCGGCTTTACAAGTGTTCTCACTACGCCAAAATTCCTTGGACTACTTTCCCGTGTACGTCGGTCAGGCGATAGTCGCGGCCTTGGAACTTGAAGGTCAGGCGTTTGTGGTCGATGCCCAACAGGTGCATCAGCGTGGCTTGGAAGTCGTGGACGTGGACGCCATCGCGGGCGACGTTGTAGCTGAAATCGTCGCTGGCGCCGTAGGTAACCCCGGGCTTGATGCCGCCGCCGGCCATCCAGACGGTGAAGTTGCGGGGATGGTGGTCGCGGCCATGCTTTTTCTTGTTGTTGATGTCGCCCTGGCCGAAGACCGTGCGGCCGAATTCGCCGGCCCAGATGACCAGCGTTTCGTCGAGCAGGCCGCGCTGC
>JADFKK010000097.1 GCA_022564995.1 Planctomycetota bacterium
TGATCAGCCAGCCGATGCATCAAGCCGATTCCGCCGACGCCAATCGCTCGGGTTTTCTCCGCCAACTCGTAATGCACGTTCGTCGCCGCCAACATCGGCCGCCCCCGATTGCCATCGCCGCGTTCCAATCGCCGCTCGATCCGTCGCTTGGCCTTCCTCAGCCGTTTTCGTATAATAGTTTTCACTCGAAACCCTCCATGTTTCGCGGTAACGGGATTGTGTTCACACCCATTAGACCCGCAAAACCACGGAAGGTTTCGAGTTTTTTCGTATTTTCAGCGAGACGAGTACGCTTGGTTAAGGGCTAGTGCTTTGTCAAAACTAAGAATTCGGGTGGTCGCCATCAGCCGCGGGGCGCTAGCCCCCGGTTATCGTCGCACCAACCGGGGGCTAGCGCCCCGCGGCTCATCCTAAATTCAAGCATTGGCAAAGCACGAGGTCAACGTAGGCGACAGGTCGGATTTCGGTTAAAATAGTGTGATGAGCAGTTCGGAGAAAACGATCCGCGTTCGGCCGCTTTCGCAGCAGGGCCATGAGGACGACTTGCGGGGAACCACCTGCGAGCAGCGATTCGACATGATGTGGCCTTTGGCACTCGATGCCTGGGCCTTCATGGGAGAGCCGGTTCTTGAACAAAGACTTCCGCGACATGTTGTCCGCGTAATCCGACGAGGACGCTGAATTCCTTGTGGTAGGGGTCTACGCGCTGGCCGCCCACGGAATCCCACGATCCACTTCGGTCCCTTTAGATTGATCCCTCCGGCCTTTGACGAAGCGGTAGTTACATCTTACGGCTCGACCGTTTATCACGAGGATTCGCCTGTCGAAGGGTTTGAGGAGGAGTCTTGCGACGGACCAAGGACACGGCACGCTGCCTCTTTCCTGGAGTACCGGTTGATGAACGATTGCAAAACAAAAGACGTGACGCACGTGGGGATCGGTCTGGACACGGCCCGCTACGGACATCATGTGACCTTTCTCGACGTATTTGTTGACACAAAGGGCAGCGTCAGATGGCAACCAGACCGTTTGACTTCGCCGAATCTCGCGAAGGTTACGAGAAACTCGACCGCGAGTTCGAGAAATTGGCCAGCCGACATCCGCACGTCCATTTTCACATCCGCGTCGACGCGGCGGGCCAGTACACCATGAATCTGGAACGCTTTATCCGCGCGCTGCCGTGGAATAAAACGGTCTCGATCGGCGAGCCGAAGCGAAACAAAGATTACAAAAACGTCCACTTCCCCAAACGCAAATCCGACTGCGTCGATAGTCATGCGTGTGCCCGCTTCGCCATCGTCGAACGGCCGCCAGGCACGCTCGAGGTGCCGGTCGAGTTTCACCAACTGCGGGAACTGGCCAGCGCGCTGGAGTCGCAAACCAAACGCACCACGCGGCTGGTCAACCAATGGCACAATCGGCTCTCGCGGGTGTTTCCCGAACTGGCCCTGATCGCCAGCCGACTGTCGACGGCTTGGGTGCTGCGGTTGATGCGCAAGTATCCCACGCCGCAGCGGATTGCCGCCGCACGCGCCAGCTCGCTCTCGGCCATGCCGCACATCGACACCGACCGCGCCGAACAACCGCAAACGGCCGCGCAAAAGACCACCGGCAGCATGAGCGGTCCGCTGATCGAGGAGATCATTCGCGTGTTGGCCGACGAAATCATCGCCAGCCAAAAAGCGGGGAAGACGCTGTTGGACCTGCTCACACAAGGTTTTGACGCCCTGCCGTCGCGCGGTCAGCAGCACTTGCTGTCGATTCCGGGGATCGGCCGCCAGACCGCCGCGGCCCTGGCGGCCAAGATGGTCACGATCGATCGTTTTGAAACGCCCGACGCGCTGGTCAGTTACTTCGGCGTGTTTCCAGAAGAAAACACCTCGGGCGTAGACGGTCCGTCGACGTTCGTCAAGCAACCGTCGGACTCGTGCGTCGGCTGGATCGATTTCGCACAGCTTCGCGCCCAAGTGTCGATGCAGGCCGTCTTGGAAAAACTGAACCTGCTGCCGCATCTGTCCGGCAGCGGGCCGCAACGTCGCGGCCCCTGCCCGATCCACATGGAGCAGCGCGGTCCCAGTCAAAGTCACAGCCGAAACCGATCGTTTTCGGTCAACTTGCAAAAGCATGCGTTTCAATGTTTTTATCCACCTTGCGGAGCCCATGGAAACGTGCTGGACCTCTGGGCCGCGGTCCATCAACTCCCGCTCCCCCAAGCCGCGTCGCACCTAAGCGAAACCTTCCAACTGCAATTCAACCCCAACAGAGAAGAGGAACCCGTTCCTCGAAAACCGTCACCGTCCCCCCAAATAGGAGCCTCCCCATGAAGCGAAAAATAAAGGCGTCATCACGCCAGACACCCCTAGAAATACATCGTTACATCTAAAGGGGCTGATTGAAAAATGGATATTCTTTCTTTTCGATTCCCAGACATAAATGCCTGGGCTGGTTGAAAATCGTTCGGTAAATCGGCGCGAAAAAACAGCGTGAACTACAAACCACCGCAAGGCCAAGTTTTCAACGACATAGATTCCGCCGGCCGGACGGGATCTGGGATGTAGTTTAAGCGTTTCTCGCCACCGAACCGCGGCCCAGCCTCCGATTCTAGCAGACCCACCCGCCGGCCGCGAATTCACTGGCAATCCCCCGCGGGTGTCGCTACAATAGCCTTCCGGGGCGTCCGCGTCATAGTCGTTGTTCGCTCCGCGAACGAAACGTATCGATCGCGGAGCGATCAACCCATTTCAAATTCAAGAGGCCAGCCATGTTCGCCGTCAAGCGCCCCCGTCTCACCCGCCTATCTGTCGAGCCGCCCGCGAATTCGCTGGCAATCTCACGCGGGTGTCGCTAGAATAGCCTTCCGGGGCGTCCGCGTCATAGTCGTTGTTCGCTCCGCGAACGAAACGTATCGATCGCGGAGCGATCAACGACTATCCATTTCAAATTCAAGAGGCCAGCCATGTCCGCCCGCAAGCGTCCCGCCACCACCCGCCTGTCCGTCGAGCCGCTCGAAGAGCGGCGGCTTTTGTCCGTGATGAGTTTCCAAGACGGCGTGTTCCCGACGACTGAATACGAAGGCACCCGCGACGCGCCGGTTCTTGAATCCGAGCCGGACGTGAACTTCGGCGACGATGACCAACTGTGGGCCGATGGTGAGGTCGGCACGACGGGATTCGCCGTGTGGTCGCTGTTGAAGTGGGATCTGTCGCGCTTACCGGCGGAAGCTACCATCAACGACATTTCGCTCACGATCAACGCAACCGACCCGACCTCCGCGCCGGGCTATCCGCTGCTTGAGATGAAGACGCCGTGGATTGAGTCTCAAGTGACCTGGAACGGGCCGGACGCCGACAGCACCTGGGAAGAACCCGGGCTGCTCGATCCGATCGACGTCGGCGCGACTGCGCTGGGCACGGTCACTCCGACCGGCACGGGTCGGATCACGATTCTGCTCAACTCGGCTGGCCGCGCGACGGTCAAGCGCTGGATCGAGGCGCCCGAGACGAACCACGGGTTCTTGCTGGCCAACCCGGACAACCGCTCGGGCATGAAATTCAATTCTCGCGAAGCAGCGAATGCGGTTAATCGGCCGCGGCTGACGGTCGACTTCAACTTCACCGACGTCGATTCGCCGACCGCCACGCTCGTCGACCCACTCGACGGCGGCCCGGCCGATCAGGACGACGACTTGGGCAAGGTTCGCGTGGGCATTCACGGGCGTTTTCAGATTGAACTGGACGACTTCGCGCTGGACGACGCCACGGTCACTGCCGAGGCGGTCAACGTGACGCTCGACGGGGCGACATTTAGTGACTTCAGCTTCTCCTACAACGCGCGCACACAGACCATCACCCTCACCCCGCCCGGCGACAATTTCGCCCCCGGCCGTTACGAGATCATCCTCAGCGACACCGCCCAGATCGCCGACCAATCCGGCAACGCGATGCCCCGCACCGTGCTCGCCGTCCACCTCGACCCACTCATCCCCGTCACCCGCGACGACGCCTACGAAGCGGTCGAAGACACGCCGCTGGTGGTTGATGTCGGGAACGGACTATTGAAAAACGACTTGACCGGTGCCGTTCCAACGACCGCCGTCCTCTTTGACGGCCCCGAAAACGGGATCGTCGCCATAATGTCTGACGGCTCGTTTACCTACGAGCCGGTCGAAAACTTCTTCGGCACCGATACCTTTCGCTATCGTGCCGCCGCCGGTGCATTCGAGTCGAACATCGCCACCGTGCAGATCACTGTGGCGCCCGTCAACGACGCCCCGAGCGCGGCGGACGATGTTTATGTAGTCAACATCGGTGAAACATTGGGGAGCGCCGGAGGAATGCCGCCCGGCGTCTCGCTGATCGAGTGGCCCGTCAACGGACATTTTTACGGGGTCGTGCGGGAATCAGGCAATTGGAAAGTTTTGCGTGACCGAGCCGAAACGCTGACGTTCCGTGGCACCAAGGGATATTTGGTAACCATTACGAACCGTGATGAAAACGCCTTCCTTGTGCAAAACGTCCTGACGTCAGTTCCCGTCAATACCCTAGTGCCAATCGGCCTGACGGACGAGCAGGTTGAGGGAGATTTTCGCTGGATCACAGGTGAACCACTTACCTTCACAAACTGGAATCCGGGCGAGCCGAACAACGCCGGAAACGAAGACTACGTAGAGTTGCACTTTCCAGACGGGAACCGTGGATGGATTTGGGTCGATACATCGCTATCGCAGGGGTTCCCACGGTATATTGTTGAATTTGAACCTCGACCGCTCGTCAATGTTCTTGACAACGACAGCGATCCCGACGGGGACACTCTCAGGGCAGTTCTGGTCAACGACGTTGACAACGGAACGCTCACGTTGACCGACAGCGGTTCGTTTACTTACGTGCCGAACCCGGGATTTGTTGGCGTTGATTCGTTCGCTTACGCTGCCGGTGATGGGCAACTGATCTCCAACGTGGCCACCGTGACGATCAAGGTCAACGGGGCACCCGTCGCAACGGACAATGCGTATGAGGTGGACGAAGGCGGCGTGTTGACGGTCGACGCCGCGGGCGGGGTATTGAACGACGATAGCGACCCGAACGGCGACGTGCTGTTTGCCGTGCTCGTATCCGAGCCGTCGAGCGGCACGCTGGAATTGGGCGGCGATGGCTCGTTTATTTACACGCCCGAGGAGAACTTCGTCGGCATCGATGCGTTCTCCTATCGCGCGGACGACGGACACGCTCAAAGCGATCCGGCCACGGTCACGATCGACGTCCTCGGTCTGGCTCCGGTGGTGAAGGGCAACACATACACGAGCCTCGAAGACGAGACGCTCACTGTCGATGCGGCGGCCGGCGTGTTGGCCAACGACAGCGACCCGCAGGGCGACGAGATCACCGCGGTGTTGGTCCGCGACGTCCGCGAAGGCACGCTCACGCTCAATCCCGACGGCTCCTTCGTCTACCAACCCAACGAGAACTTCGCCGGCCTCGACACCTTCCGCTACCGTGCCAGCGACGGCGAGCACGAGTCGGCCAGCACGCTAGTGCAAATCACCATAGAAAACGTCAACGACCCGCCGGTGGCGGTGGATGATGAGTATGTGGTTGGCGCAAACCAGACGCTGATCCCGCCCGCCGATGTGGGACGTTATGAAGACATCATTCGTGATAGCGATCCAAGTGGTTACTGGCGTTTTTCTGAAACCGTTGGTGAAAGCGTGGTCGTCGACTCCTCTGGCAACGAACGGCATGGCACCTACCGCGGCGACGTACTTCTCGAACAGCCAGACGCCATTGGGAATCCGAATTCTGGGGCAGTCAAGTTTGACCGCGGGCCGGACCACATCACATTGCCTCACGATCTGGTCAATGGCGCAACGAACTTGACCGCTGAGTTCTGGTTTCAAACTCAAAGTACCGGCAAGCAGACGATCATAAGCGGCGCACTGAACTCATTTCGGAGAGACAACGAATACCTCATTGAGTTTCAGACGGACACCAGGCTAGTCTACGTGAACAGTTTTATTGCAAGCGTAACTTGGACGATTCCCACAATCTCGGGCGGTCAGTGGCATCACTACGTGATCGTGCGAAACGATGCTAGTGATGTTGTCGAATTGTTCATCGACGGTCAGTCGCGTGGCCAGCAGTCAATTCAACTCTCAGCGGTGTCGCTTTCTCCCGGCGGACTGGTGATCGGCGAAGATCAAGACTACACCGGAACCATTGGCACTGGCTTTGATCCGGCACAGGCGTTGGACGGGCTCCTGGACGAATTGGCGTTTTACCCCCGAGTTCTTTCGGCCCAAGAGATCCAGCGGCATTTTCTGGCAGCGCAATTCGGCGGCGTACTTGACAACGACCTGGACGTCGACGGTGACACTCTCAAGGCACTTCTTGTTAACGACGTTGACGACGGAACGCTCACGTTCACCGACCGTGGTTCGTTTACATACGTGCCGAACCCAGGATTTGTTGGGGTTGATTCCTTCACTTACGTCGCCAGTGACGGGCAGTCCGCTTCCAACGTGGCGACGGTGACGATTCGCGTGGGGTTGGAGGAGGTGCCGGCCGATTTGACCGGCAATGGGTTTGTGGACTTTGAGGATTTGACGGTGCTGTTGGCCGCTTGGAATCAGGATGTTTCGGCGGCTGAGGGGAATTTGGTCGATGCGGATGGGACGCCGGTGAACTTTGAGGATCTGACCGTGCTGCTGGCCGCTTGGACCGGGCCGGGACCGGCGGGGGCGCCGGTAGGCCGCGGGCTGGCCGCGGCTGTAGGAGGCGATTTTGGTGGCGCGGGTGAATCGGTCGCCGTCGGAGACGCCTCCTACAGGCAATCGGTCGCCGTCGGAGACGCCTCCTACAGGAGAGGTGGGGAGGCGCCGCGGCGGGGGGCTGGCAACGGGTCGGCGACGGGAGTCGCCTCCTACAGGGAACGGCGCGGTGCGCTGGGGCGGTTACAGGCGGTGGCGGTAGACGCGGTGTTGGCGGAGGAGGGCTCGCTGCGACGGGCGAGAATACAAGCAGCACATGAACTGCGGCGCCAATCCCAACCCTAGCCCTGGGGTGCCGAGATCGTCCTGTTTTCAAATGGCGATTTTCTCGGGGGTTTCGCGATTGGGAGGGGCTTTGCTTTGGGGCAAAATAACAGCACGATCTCGGGAGGCTAGGGGTTTGACTCGTGACTTAGCTGGACGGCCATTTTCCGTCCACGATGTCTCGTAGTTTCAACTTCTTCGGATCGATCACGACGTGTCGCACCTTCAGACGCTTCCAGGTGTAGACGACGTGGACCAATCCGTCGGACGTCTGCATTACCGTGGGATACGAATACTCGCCGGGCGTATCCTCCAACACGGCGGCCGCCTTCCACTTCACCCCGTCGTCGCTCACGGCCACGTTGAGCGGACTGCGTCCGCGCGACGTGTGGTTGTAGACCAGCAAGTGCCGCCCAGCGCGAAGCGTAACGGCGTGAATACCGCTGTTGGGATTCGGCAGAGTCGACTTTTTCATCTCGCTCCAGGTCGCCCCGCGATCTTCCGAAAACGACTCAACGATCTTCCCCTGCCGGCTGCGACAGAGAATCTGCAGCTTGCCCGATTTGTGGACCAAAATCGTCGGCTGAATGGCCGAGAAAGTTTTGCCGTCGTTGAGCACCTTGGTTCGCGACCAGGTCTTGCCCAAGTCGCCGGTCAGTTCCATGTGAACGCGCCAGCCGTGATCTTCGCTGCTCGATCCGCACAGCAGCCTGCCGTCGGCTAGCAGCACCGGCCGGTTCTTGATCGGCCCGGCGATGTCGTCGGGCAGCCGCCGCGGCTTGCTCCATGTTTTGCCGCCGTCGTCGGACGCGATCAACATGCCCCACCAGGTCCGCGGGCTGGGGCCGACCTTATAGAACAACAACAGCGGGCCCTTGGGCGGATGAAAAAGCACCGGATTCCAACAGGGATAGCGCTTCCCGTCGGGCGAAACCCCATTGGCCGCTTCGACCGGCGCGGTCCACTTGCCGCCGGTTTGCCGCGAAACCCAAACGCCCACATCCTTGGCCCCCTCGCCAGTTCCACCAAACCAGGCAGTGACCAGCCCGGCCTTTGTCTCGGCGATGGTCGAGGCATGGCAGGAGCGGAATGGGGCGTCGTCGTAAATGAACTCGGCACGCAACAGACCGGGCGATTTCGGCGCGGCCAGGGCATCGCCCGCCACGACAAAAATCAGCAACACCACGAAACTAAGAAAACGTGCAACGTCAGACATGATAAGACCTCCGTCTACGAATGGAATGGCCAACTGAACAGCATTATGGCAGACGCCCGATCCGGCGGCAATCTACCCGAAGCGGTGCCCGCTCGCCAAGGATTTCAAGGCGTTCATCGATTATCAATAAACCGCCGGCCTTTGCCCTCGAACCGTGGCAGCGATCCCAGCGTCGCTGCGGTGACTTCAATTTTCAGCCCGAGCCGCAGCCGCAACTCTTCGGCCACGCGCTGCGGCTGATCTAGCCGGTCTTCAATCTCGACTCTGAGCCGATCCATTTCGGCGTCCTTGGTCGCGGTCATGCGATACTCGACGACCTCGGGAAAGCTCCGCAGTATCTGTTCGACAGCGGCCGGGAAGATGTTTACGCCGCGGATCACCATCATGTCGTCGGTGCGGCCGAGCACGCCACCCTCGAGAAACACGAAGCGGTTGTCGCCTGCGCGCGTCCAGGTCGGCCGCACCAGATCGCCGCTGCGATAGCGAATCACCGGGCTGCCGACGCGGCCGAGCGAAGTAATGACGATCTCGGACAGTTCGCCTTCGGTAGCCGGCCGGCCCGTTTCGACCGACAGCATCTCGGCGATGAACTCGCTTTCCAGCACGTACAACCCGTTGCCTTCGTGGTCGCCGTATCCCCAAGGTCCGACTTCAGTGGCACCGCTGTGATCGAGCACCGCGGCGCCCCACGCCTGCTCGATTCGCTCTCGCACCGTCGACACGCTGCCGCCTGGCTCGCCGGCGACAATCAATTTCCGCACCGCCAGCGCCGCCACGTCAATCTGATGTTCGGCGGCCACCTCCGCCACGTGCAGCGCGTAAGTCGGCGTGCAAAAAACCACGGTGGCCTCGCTCGTTCGCAACAGCTCCAGCCGCGCCAGTGTGTTCATGCCGCCGCCCGGCACGACCAATAAGCCGCGGGCCACCGCCGCGTCGCAGGCGCTCCAAAAGCCGATGA
The DNA here is from genome assembly GCA_022564995.1 of Planctomycetota bacterium. Taxonomy (GTDB): domain Bacteria; phylum Planctomycetota; class Planctomycetia; order Pirellulales; family JADFKK01; genus JADFKK01. The sequence goes on from JADFKK010000097.1 coordinate 9,202, forward strand.
AGGGTCCGAAGGAAAAGGCCATCATCGCCCGATCGCTCGGTTTCAGATCGGCCGCGTCGAGCACGAACTGCCAACTGTCGATCCACCACTGCCAATCGTCGGCCGTATCGAGCACGACCATCGGCCGGCCTCGCGTGCCGGAGGTCTGATGAAACCGCACGTATTGATCGAGCGGAAAAGTGTGATTGGCGGCCAGAGCGTCGTCGCGCTGCTGCGCCAGTTCGTCCTTGAACGTAAACGGCAGCTCGGCCAGTTGATCGAGCGACGCGAGCGGCAGATCCAACTGCCCAAACTTCTCCGCGTAGAAATGGTTGGCCGGCAGAATGGCCTCGAGCAACCGATTCAGCCGAGTCAGTTGATGCTCGGCCAGCGCAGCCCGATCGAGCCCTTCCAAATCGCGTCGTTGTTGCCAGGTCGTTCCGATCATGAATTCCATCATACGGAGAGTACCGCAAGTTGACAATCGGCGGGATCACATCCCGTGCCTTGGTTTCCCCAGGCTTCAACAATGTGGACGGTACCGTGCCTGTGCGTTATAATATGGATTGGATGCTCACTTGCCAGTTCGTTTGATAATGAATGAGTCACGCTGAAATAGTGGCGCCTTCCATGGCCGAGCATCCAAACAAACACATACGCGAGGCGATCGAATATGCCGACAGGTAGATCGCTGCGACCACGAATAGCTTCCGACTTTCTCCGCGATGGAGTGAGAACCATGAAGACGTTCGACTTTACTATCACCATCGACCAATTAGTCGAGGATCTAGACGCGGTCGATGCGTTCTACGGGCGTTGCGACGACGTGTCGATGTTCAACGCAGACGGTATCACGAAGATCACGTTCCATCGAGACGCGGCCTCATTGGACGACGCCATCCGCGCGGCCGTGTCCGACGTGCAGTCGGCCGGTTACAAAGTCAAGCAGATTGAGGTGGAGCCGGAGTGTGTCGGGGCGCGATGACGAACCGAGGCGGAAAGAGGTGCGTAATGTTCGGTGACGGCGCTTTGGCTTTTCAGGAGTTCGCCATGAGCGAATCACTTCCGCTGGCAACAGTTCATGACGCGGTGCTCGACTATCTTCGTGGCCGCGACGACGCCGTGTTGCAGGGGGCACAAGCCGTCAATGCCTATGTCGACGAGCCGCGGATGACGCAAGACGTAGAAATCTTGGCACTGCGGGCCGAGGAGTTCGCCGAAAGTCTTCGCCAGTTTCTGAACGATCGTTTTCACATCGCCGTGCGCGTCCGAAACATCCGAGACGGCCTGGGTTTTCGGCTATACCAAATTCGCAAGCCCAAGAATCGTCATCTGGTCGACGTCCGATCCGTCGAACACCTGCCGCCCAATCAGCCGATCGCCGACATTCTTGTGTTGACCCCTGTGGAGTTGGTGGCTTCCAAAGTGCTGTCGTATCACAATCGCCGAGGCAGGCCAAAGGGATTTACCGACCTGCGAGACTTGGCCGTTCTGCTGTTGGCGTTTCCTGAATTGAAAACCGCATCCGGGCGCGTGCGCGATCGACTTGAGGAATGGGCACAGGACGACACGCTGGTGTCGACGTGGAACGAAATCGTCGTCCAGAAGATTCAACTGGACGATGAGGACGAAGAGTTTTTTGCAGGGAAGCAGCGAAGACTGTTTCGCCTTCGTGCTCCCCGCAGAGATACACCCGCCGCACACAGCGGTTGATGCAGTGATAGACCCCGACCTGGCTTTCGTCGATCACCTCCCGTCGCGGCGTGCGAGCCATGATAATCCCCGTATTCGCGGACATTTCAGCACCGTTGCCGTCCACTTTCCATAAAGTATACGCACGTACACTATTCTGTCAACCCCCTTGAATCCATTTTTCTTACGAAGGGCCGGCCTTCAAATCGGCGCCGTGCCGATTCGCCAAGTTTCCCCCCGACCTATGCATCTATTCAGGAGTCGGAGCCCAGAGCCAAAAGATGGGTGGCCCCTTTGCATTTGCCCCTTTGCATTTTGCGCCCCTTTTGCGTTTTGCGCCCTAAAACGCGGCGGACCCGACCCACGTTCCCCAGGTATTAGCTGGCTTGTCGGCATACATTGAATAGAACCAAACCGTGCGCGAGTTGATTGGATCTAAGCTGATACCCGCGTAGTCTCCCCAGCGGTTTCGTCCGCCCGTGTCCTTGCCAACGTAGTTTGCTTCCCCTGACTTCAACAATGCGCTGTTTTGAAGTTGGCCAACCGAGTCGGTTGCCCGCCGGCCCGTGTAGCGGATCGATGCAAACTCGGTGGGACTGCAACGCGAGAAGACGATCACCATGCTACCGTTCGCGTCGGGCGTTATAGCGGGATAGAAGTAGTGAAACCCGCTGGCGCCGTAGACCCCTTGTTGGACAAGCGTTCCCGACGTTGCGTTAATCTGAAACCAATGAATGGCAGCCACGGTGGTGCTTGTGTTCCAATCCTCTGCGGTCGTCATCGCGCACCACACAGCCCCGTCTCTGACAACCGCATGCAGCATGCGCACGTCACCCGTGTTAAGCGGATCGTTGTTCCCTTTCTGAGCCGCGTTGGGTGGCAACGAATACGCATCGGTGGAAACGGTTCGGCGACTTAAGGCCGGTGTTCCCAGAGGGTCATTCAGGGACCACAATGTCAACGATCTTCCTGTCGGGAACAACGAATTGACCAGCGACATCGAGCCGGGAGAACCGAACTGGTGGCAAGGCTGAACGGTGAACGCGAGCGAGCCGTCTTGATTCTTGAGATTTACCAAATCCGTAAACGCAATCGTGCCGCCGGAGTACGGGGCCGCCTTCGGAATCACTCGGACTTTAACATAGCTAAATCCACCTGCGAACTTGAACATATTGGCGGAGATGTACAACGCCTTGTCATCAATTCCGATCGCCGGGTAGTCGGCCCAATTATTGGTACTGGTATTTCCGTCTTTCTTGGCATCCATCCGATAGTTGTGCCACATGCCGGTCGGATCAGACGTTGCGGAAACTGAGATAAGGAACGAAGAGGTCTTCGCACTGTTATTGCGCGCCACCGCGACTAAAACGAAACGGCCTTCGTACTGATCATAGAGCAGCTTTGGATCGAAGATCGTCGAGCCCGTAATCACGTTTCCGAACCACTGAGTAAGTGTGCGCTGGAGCTTCTGCGTACCAGATCGTGTGTAGATTGCGACGGACGAATTGACGGACAATAGAACATGATCCGGTCCTGTCGCAGCCGTGCAGTCCGGCGGGAGCCAACCAGTCGCTTTGATTCCCTCGAAGTTCCCCGCTGGCGTGGGCGCAGCGGCGGGAAACGCCTGCGCAGGCAACGCCGCTTTCTTACCAAGAAGCTTTGCCATCTCTTGTGTCTTTTTAGCCGTATCGCGCGTCTTGGTGCATTTCTTTTTGGTGACGCGCTTCTGGCCAGAAGCGTTCTTCAACTTGTCGAAGTCTTCCCGCGAAATTGGATAGCCAGTCGTGGACGGGCTAGGCGTTCGAAGTAACTGCTTCGTAGCCATGATGGACTTGGCGATCTTGCCCGGGTTGAATGTCTTGGCCTTGCTCGATTTTCCAGACAAACATTTGCACGACTGCTTTGCCCAATCGTCGCTCTTTGTTTGTCTTGTCCGGGTCGTCTTTTTTTTGGCCACGGGTTTTCCCTCTTAGGTTGAAAACATTTGAGATCACGGCTGGTCGTCTGTGGACTGATCTGATTGGGGATCGGTCGATCGCTTCGCCTTTGCCGCATTTTCTTTCAGAGCGTCGTATTGCGAGTCGGGAATCGGAAGACCGATGCCAACCGCTTGCTCGGATTCTTCTTGCTCGCAAGACGCGGTTGGGTCAAAAGCGGCGGCGGCATCGCCCGACTGCGCCTCTTCGGATTTCAATTCGTCGTCTGGATCGGATTGAACTTCTGGCATCGAGATGTGTCCTAGCTGTCGGCTGATTCGACGTGGGTTCGGCCAGCCATCTGTACGATCGTGTTGAGAACGAAACTGAATGCAAACCAAGTAGCGAGAAACGCAGCGCACTCAAGTGTAAAGCTGTGAAACTTATAGAAGAACTCTGCTATTAACCAAGCCAGCACTCCCGTAGGAGCTTCGGCAGTCATGAATCTACGCATGCCAAGGTCTTTAATCAGTGAAAACATTACGCCCTCCAATGGTTATATTGCATCTCCTCTTTTTACTGGAATTTCACGGCATGTCAATCCTCTTCCAACTTTTTGTTAGTGTCCCCATTTGAGACTACAAATTTGAATTCTCAGATTGCGGAACCGCCCGCATTAGACGGGAAAAAGGGACGAGGGCATTACCGTTCGGCACGATATTTGCCGGCCGAAAGGGGCCACCCAATGTTTTCCGAGCACGTGGCTGAGAGAACTGATCGCCGGAGGCGTTGACATCTGTGGGCCGACGCTTGGAAGGGCGGGAAGGCTGGGGCGGCGCAGCGGTGAACGCTGTTTGGCGAATTCCGGCGAAGGGAAGCGGCTCACTCGCTTAGCCCGGATTATTCACGAACGTCGCCGCATTTTCGCTAACTCGTTTCTGGTTTTCGCGTTGCGTCGATGCCGCGAAAAACAGTCTGTCAATCAGCCACGGGGCGTTAGCCCCCGGTTCATGCATGTTGCGGTAAGAACCGGGGGCTAACGCCCCGCGGCTGATGAAGAATCCCGCTTCGCGAAACACGCTGCGGCCGCTTGACATGCCGTGCAGCCAACGATGGTTGCGGCGGTGGGGAGGGGATTGCGTGAAGTTGACGATCGCCTCACGCCTTCACCGTAATCGGTATCTGCTCAATCGCCGCGCGACCAGACTTCCGGAACGGCCGCGGCAGCGGCTGGGCGGCGCCTTTGGCGTCGATGGTGCGGCAGCGCAAGGTGTATTGGCCGGGCGGGAGGCCGGGGAGCAGGGCGGCCCAGTGGGCGCGGGAGAGGCGAATCGGCCAACTCTTCGGGCGGCCGGTTTTGGGGTCGAAGCTGTGGGTGGGCAGCGGGATGCGGCCGTCGGGCAGGTCGCCGCCCCACGATTTTGGCGGGGGGAGAATCTCGGCGTCGCGCCAGGGGGCTTTGGTGTGATAACGATCGCCGGCGGGCAGGTCGTCCTCGTCGTTGTGCATCCAGACTTGCACTTTCTTCAGGCCGGAGATGCCGACCTGCGCGTAGCCGGTGACGGGAATCGGCTCGCCCGGCTTCACTTTGCGCGGCACCGAGAGCGTCGCGCAAAACGTCTTCAGCGGGCTGTCCAGATCGTTGTTCCCGTTGGCGTAGGTGTCGTTGGCCGCGGAGATGTTCGAGAGGAACACACGGGTCAGCCATTTGATGCTCTTAAAGCCGTAGGCCTCGGGCACCACGATGCGAACCGGCCCGCCGCGCTCGGGCGTGAGCCAGTGGCCGTTCAGCTTGTAACAGAGAATCACCGGCGGCAGATCGAACGGGTCTTCGAGCACTCGGCCGACCGGCAGCGAACTGCGGAACATTTGCTTGGGGTCGTCGTTGTGATAGCCGTGATAAAACACCCGGCGAAGCTTATCGCGGGGCTGCGTCATCCACAGCACGGTCCGTAGCGGAACACCCTCCCAGATACCGTTGCCCAACGGGCAACCGATGTTCAGGCAGGTCATCAGCTTCGGGAAGCGGACCGCGTGCTCCTTGGCCAGCCGCATCAGGCCGGCGAAATCGAGGGCCGTGCCGTCTTTCTTGCTGAGCGGGCTACGCAGCTTCGCCGGCGCTTTGGGATCGGCGATCACCTCCAGCCGCCAGGTGTCGCGCGTCAGGCCGACCTGCTTGCGTTTCTCTTCGGAGAGCGAATGCGGCTTGGGATTGCCCCGCGAGACATCCTGAAAATCATCCTGCTTCGTGAGCCAAGTTTCCAAGTCGTCGAGCGCGGCCTGAAGCCGCGCGTCGCGCTTGCGCTCCTCGGCCAACAACGGTAGCGTCCCGAGCGCCGCCACCCCCGCGGCACCGCAGCGCAAGAAATAGCGCCGGGTGAGCATCGCGTGCTGGTTCAGCAGACTTTCGATCGCGGCATTCATCGTGCGAGGCCCCGGCGAAGAAATGTGGCGGCGCGTCATGGGAAAATGCCACATGCAGTTGGCAGAAAACGGTCACCGTCGGATGCAAGTGTATCAAGACTCTCGCGCTGATTGCAAGTCAGCCGAGTTGATTCGCTTGCCCGACGCGCCTGGCGAGGCGCAAGGCGGAACTGTATCTCGATTCTCCTTCGCCATGACGGCGATTATATCACGTTCATCGTCATACGACACGGCATCGCATCTGGGTCTGTTCGGCCCCATGACTGTTCGACCCCGACCGCCGATGGAAGTTTTTCCGTTTGCGGGCCGAGCCCAAGCATCTACAATGGGTCTATCGTATGGATCGTTCGATACGTTGACCTCCACAGGAATATCACGAACATGAGCGGACTCGCCAATCTGCCGCCTGATGATGATCGCCATGACGCCCCCGCGATGAACCGCCGCCGCCTGCTGGGCGTGTTGGCCGGTTTGGGCATCGGCACGGCGACGATGCAGCGGGCGCTGGCCCAGCAGGTGGCCGAGGCGGGCAAGATCACGCCGGAGATGGTTCGCCAGGCCGAGTGGATCGCCGGCCTCGAACTGACCGACGAGGAGCGCGCCGAGGTGGCCCGTAGCGTCCAGCGGACGCAGAGCAATTTCCGCGCGCTGCGAAAGGTGAAGGTTGACTACAGCGTGACGCCGGCGGTGATGTTCGACGCGGCGCCGCATCTGCGCCCCGCGACCGACGTGCGTAGAAATCGCGCCCGGCTGATCGAAGTGGCGGCGCCCGTGCGGCCGAAGACGGACGAGCAGTTGGCCTTTCTGCCGGTGACCGAGCTGTCGACATTGCTGCGCACGCGGCAGGTCACTTCGAGGGAGTTGGTCAAGATCTATACGGCCCGGCTGAAAAAGTACGACCCCGTGCTGCATTGTGTCGTCAGCTACACCGAAGAGCTGGCCATGAAACAAGCCCAGCGGGCCGATCGCGAAATTGCCGCCGGGCGTTATCGCGGGCCGCTGCACGGCGTGCCCTGGGGCGCGAAGGACTTAATCGCGCACCCTGGTTATAAAACGACCTGGGGCGCCACGCCTTTCGCCGAACAAGTGATTGACGAAAAGGCAACGGTCGCCGCCCGGCTGGAAGAGGCCGGCGCCGTGTTGGTGGCCAAGCTCTCGTTGGGCGCACTGGCCCAGGGCGATCGCTGGTTTGGCGGCATGACCCGCAACCCTTGGAATCCCGAGCAGGGCTCAAGCGGCTCGTCGGCCGGTTCTGCTGCGTCGGTGGCTGCCGGGTTGGTCGGCTTCGCGCTGGGCAGCGAGACACTCGGCAGCATCATCTCGCCCAGCCGCCGCTGCGGCACGACCGGGCTGCGGCCCACGTTCGGCCGAGTGAGTCGACACGGCTGCATGGCGCTCTCCTGGAGCATGGACAAGATCGGGCCGATCGCGCGCAGCGTCGAAGACTGCGCGCTGGTGCTCGACGCCATCCACGGCTTCGACGGCCGCGACGGCACGGCGGTCGATCAGCCGTTCGATTGGCCGGCCAAGCGCCAGGTGCGCGATCTGAAGATCGGTTACGTCGAAGGCAAGCAGCCCGCCGGCGAGCGAGCGGAACTCAAGGTGCTCGGCGATCTGGGCGCCACACTCGTGCCGATTCGCCTGCCCGAAAAATATCCCATCTGGCCGGTCACGCTGATTCTCAATACCGAAGCGTCCGCCGTTTTCGACGACTTGACCCGCCGAGGCATCAGCGAGGGCCTCAACTCCTGGCCCCGCTCCTTCCGCCAGGGCCAATTCACCCCGGCCGTCGAATACCTGCGGGCGCAGCGCGTGCGGACGTTGCTGATGCGCGAGATGCGCGAGCTGATGTCCCAGGTCGACATGTACGTCGACGGTAACGACCTGGCCCTAACCAACCTCACCGGTCATCCCACCGTCGTGCTGCCCGCCGGCTTCACCCGTCGCGGCGAGATCGAGCAGCCCTTCTCCATCACCCTCACCGGCCGCCTGTTCGGCGAGTCCGATCTGTTGGCCGTCGCCCACGCCTATCAACAAGCCACGGGCCATCATCTCAAGCATCCGCCGATGGAGCGCTTGGTGTCCGCCGCCTCGCGATGAGCTCCCGTTCGTGCGCAAAGTCCTCGACCATCGCCCGATCGACCGCCGCGGCTTGCAGGCGGCGCAGCGTTGGAGTCACCCGATTTATCGGGTCTGCTCGAGCCGTCTGATCCGCAACAGACGCCGCGGCAAGCCGCCGGCCGACCAGCGCCGCTGGCGGCGCTGGCGGCGCAGCAGCCCCGCCCGGCCCGGTCCAGGCCGCCAGCAGCACGGTCAGATCCTCAAAATTCACCGGCGACCCGCCCGGGTCGACCAGATTCCCTGACGCCGCGCCAACATTCTGGTTCCAGTTCGCCAGCAACACGGTCAAATCCTCAAAGTCCACAAACCCGTTGCCGGTTAGGTCTTCGGCCGAGTCGGTGCCGGTGCGGCGGCTGCCGAAGTTGATGTTTCTGCGGTTTTGCTCCGCGCCGAGCGATACGTTCCAGCCGCGGTCGATCAACTCGAAACGATGCAGGCCGGAATTCCTGGCCGAAACATACAGTAATCCGTCGGGGCCGAAATGGAGATAGCTGACGTCGCCTACATCGCCAAATCCCCTGGGAATGAATACGTCGATGAGCGCGCCCGTGCGACCGTCAAATCGCTGCACGCCATAACGTCCGAACCATCCGCCCGTGTACAGATTCCCGTCGGGACCAAATTCCAGGCCGTAATGTATGTTTGACGGATCATTGTCCACGAAAACGTCCAAGAACTCTCCCGTCTGGCCGTCGTAGCGGATCACTTGTCTAGAATCATAGGAGCTGACATAGAGTGAGCCGTCGGGAGCAAAGATCAATTCAGCCGGTCTCCGCAGCCCACCACTTCCTTCGGAAACGAAGGCGCTTTCGAACGCACCTGTCGAGCCGTCGTAACGCAGGATCTCACTCGTGTTCGCACTGGTGACGTAAAGATCGCCGTCGGGACCGAAGGTAATTCCTACGGGATAGTCCAACCCGCCGTTGCTTTTCGTGACAAACGCATCGAGAAACGCGCCGGTCTTGCCGTCGTAACGTAATATCTGGTCGCCGTTTCCGTTGGAAACGTAAAGATTGTCATCCGCGCCCCAAGTGAGTCCAATGGGATTGCTTAATCCACCACTTCCGGACGACACAAACGTACCAAGGTACTGGCCGGTTGCCGGATCAAATCGCTCGATCGCGGCGCCGCCTCTGGACACGACGTAAACATTGCCGTCGGGGCCGAAGGCGAAGTCTGCCGGAGTGTTAAGCGGAAGCGGCTGGCTGAAAACGTCGATCAGCGCTCCGGGGTTAACATCCAATGGGCCCTGAAAGCGGACGATCCCCTCGTCGGGCACCGGCAGGTACAAATTGCCGCTGCTGTCGAAGGTAATCGCGGGCGCGTTAAGATTGGGGCGATCGGGGACATAGACATCGATAAACGCTCCGGTTCTGCCGTTATAGCGTAGCACCCGGCCTGTGAATCTGTCGGACACATAAAGGTGTCCGTCAGGACCGAAGGCGATGCTGGCTGGGCGGCCGAGACCGCCGCTCCCCCTGGTAACGAACTCTCCCCGAAATGCGCCGGTTGAACCGTCGTAGCGAAAGACCGCACCTTCACCGGGGCCTCCGCCTCCTCCATAGAACGTAACGAATAAATCTCCGCTGGGACCGAAGGTCAAGTCACTTGGATTGGTCAAGCCGCCGGAAAAATCAGGAACAAACTCGCCCAGGTATTCGCCGGTGGCGCCGTCGAAGCGGAGAACGTTTCCACGTAAAGGCATGTTCGCGACATACAGGTCGCCGTCGGGGCCGAACGTCAGTCCCCTCCCGAGCACCGTAGGGTCAAGATCGAAATCGATGAAATTGTCAATAAACTGGCCCGTTTGTAGGTCGAATCGTTGGATACACGTGCGAGCGCAGTTGTTTCCGCGGCCGCCATAGAAATACAAATTGCCATCGGGGCCAAATGTTAGACGTCTGAAAGCTGAGAACCCCGGCGCCACAATCCGATCGATCAACTCGCCCGTCGCGCCGTCGTACCGCAAGACTCCTGCCGCCCCAACCATGTACAGATTACCGTCCGGCCCAAACTGGACTTGATTGGCCCCGTGAAAAGGGTTGTCCATTGCCAGCAGGTCGAACACCTCGGCGCGCTGAATTCCCGCCGGCGAGGTCTGCTCCCAACCGGGTTGGAGTACTTGCCGCACGGTGTAGTCGCCCTCGGGCAAGTCCGTGAACACGTAACCGCCCGCCGCGTCGGTCGTGGCGGTCATCTCACCATCGTCGAGCCGGGCGTTATCGTTGGCGTCCAGATAGATATCGCGATCAGACAGCCCCGACTCGGAGGACTGGCGAATCGCATCGCCGTCCAAGTCGTTCCAAAGCGTGCCGCTGATCGTGCTAAGCAGGCGGCGATGTTCGAGAAATTCCAGGCGTAAGCGGCGAGATGTATGCGGACGTTTCATAGGGTTGGTTCCTTGTAAGGTGCATCCCGATGCACCATATAATAATTCACGGCGCCGCATGATGCATCGGGATGCACCCTACCTGGCCGCCGTAACATGTTTTTAACTAGCCCAGGCGTTTACGCCTGGGATTTCGACCGCCGCCCTCCCCACCTCGTCCCCTTTAGGGGACATCTCGCCGGGGAAGCCCGCTAAAGCGGGCTGGACGACGGGTTTGTGTTGCCACGCGGTCCCAGGCATAAATGCCTGGGCTAATTAAAAGGGTAGCCGCCACCCGCGTCCAATTTTCAATTTGCATTTTTCATTTTTCAATCGCCTTCTGCGCTTCGCTTTGCAGCTTCACCAGCTCTTCATCTTCGCTGCCTTTGTTTTGCTCCATCCATTCCACGCCGCGGTTGAACCAATGTCGGGCTTCGTCCGCCTTGCCGGTTTTGGCTAGCCCGATCGCCAAATGAAAGCGGTCGAAGGCGTCGCTGCCGTCGCGATGCTTGACGATTCGTTCAAAGCGTCGAACGGAAGACTCCCACCGCTCGTACCGCAGGGCTTGCAGGGCGACGGCGCGGGTCCAAGGAAAAAGCTTTCGCGGTGGCGCGTCGGCAATTGCCTTGTCGATTGCCTGCCGCTTGGCGGGATCGGTGAAGTCGAATTCGGCAAACATGGTGGCAAACCAGGCCGCGTCGGGTTGCGTGCCGTGTAGCCCGCTTTTGTAGTGGGCGGCGTGTTTGAAATCCTTTGCGGCCTTGCGCCATACGCGGACGGCTTGAATCGCGTGGCTGCGCGATTCCTCCGGCCAGCGATCGGCCAGCAACAAAGCTGCTTCGGCGTAGACATTGGCCGTTGCAACTCGGTATTTCAAGACTTCCGCGTAGACAATGGCCAGGTGATTCCCAGCCAGAATTGCGGGGCCCAGAACCATCTCGGCCTGCCGGTGCTGGCCGGTCTCGCGCAAGACACGGGCCAACCGCAGGCTGATTTCCATCCACTGATGCCACCGCCGGGGCTCTTCTTTATCGGTGAGAAACGGATCTTTGCTAAAAAACAGGTCGCTAAGGAACGTAGCCGGGTCTCGTTGGGCGGCCATCAGATAATTGAGAACGTGTAGCTGGCTGCGGAGATGCGGTTCGGCTTCCGCGTATTGTTCTTGGGCGATAAGTATAGCCGCCAACTCACCGAGTAAGTGGACCTGCAATTCTCGATGGTCTTGGCTGTCTGGCGAACTGATCAAGCCAGCCTCACAACGACCGAGCGCCCGTTGGGCCACTTTTCTTGCCTCGTCGAACTTCTTCTGCTTTCGCAACACCTGGGCCAGCAGGCCGCCGGCTTTCAGATAGCCGAGGAAGCGAAGTTCCCGGCCAACGGCGATGTACTGTGCTCGAGCGTCGCGAACGAGCCGTTCGGCTTCATCCAGCCGGTTCTGGTCCGCAAACATGCTGGCAAGGTTGGTTTGAGTCTGGGCAATTCCGATGCGGTGCTTTTCCTCGTCGGGCTGCTGAGCGGCAAGCTTCCGATGTTGCCGCTGCGCCGCCTGATACGACGACTCGGCCTTGCCGGCTTGCCCCAAGTCGTCGTACACCGCGCCCGCCGTATTCAGATTTCTCGCCAAGCGGGCCTGAATTTCGAGGTCGTTTGGATCGGCCGCCAGCAGTTTCTTCTGGATCGCGATGGCGGCTTCAAAGGCCGCGGCTGCCTGCTCGAATTCTCTCGTCTTCAAGTTAATCAGACCGATTCGCCGGTGAATCTCGGCCAACCGGCGCGGCGGCAGCCGATACTCATCGGGTTTATCGGCGATCCGTTGATAGAATTTCGCCGCACGCTTGAGGAAATGGTGCTGCGTGTCCGTCGCCGCGGTGTCGGTCGCCAGCCACTGAGTCGCCAATCGGGTATACATCTCATCCACGGCATCGATCGCGGTTTGCAGGTTTTCGTCGGCACGTTGTTTCTGATCCTCGGCGGCTCCGCGTTGTTCGTCGGCCTCCTCGCGCTGTGCTTCGGCCACTTGACGTTGTGTCTCGGCTTCTTCGCGCTGCTCAGCTTCAGCATCGCGAGCGGAATTCGCCTCGACCGCCTGCCAGGCGCTGACGCCCGTGCCGATCAGTAGCGCGGCGACGACGAAGGCGGTCGTGGTCATGGCAACTTTATGCCGGCGGGCCAGCTTGCGCGTGCGATAGACCCACGACGGCGGACAGGCCTCGACCGGCTCGTCGTTGAGGTAGCGTTCGATGTCGGCCGCCAAGTCGTTGGCCGTTTCGTAACGTCGGGTGCGGTCTTTTTCCATCGCCCGTAGGACGATCCAGTCGAGTTCGCCTTTGAGGCTTTGGCTTAACCGGCGGGGATCGTGACCGCGCTTTTCAGACACGGTGGACAGCGCTTCGGCCGCCAGGGTGCTGATGCGGTCGGACGGTTTGGGCGGCTCGTCCTCGCGGATGATCCGCCGCATCTCATCGTAGCCGGCCTCTTTGAGCGTGTCGCTGTCGAACGGAGTGCTGCCGGTTAGCAGCTCGTAAAGCAGCACGCCGAGCGAAATAAACATCGCTGCGGGTGTCGACGTCGATCTGGTTCATCTGCGCCTGCTCGGGCGACATGTAGAGCGGGGTGCCGATCATCTGGGCGAACTGGGTGAACAGCGTCTGCTCGGTGAGTTGCTGGTTGGTCGCCTTGGCCACCCCGAAGTCGATCACCTTCGGCACCGGATGATCGTCGTGCATGGTCACCAACACGTTGCCCGGCTTGATGTCGCGGTGGATGATGCCCTTCTGATGCGCGTGCTGCACGGCCCGACAAACCTGGGCGAGCAGCTTCAATCGTTCGCGGGTGCTGAGATTGCCGTCGTCGCAAAACTCCGTGATCGGCACGCCACGGACGAGTTCCATGACGAAGTAGGGACGACCGGCGGGAAAAGGGGATAAGTCCAATATTTCCATTAACTTCCGACGGCTTTTCTCTTAAATTGGACTTATCCCCCTTTTTCGCTTCCCCCGGTACTTCCCGCATCGAGCACTTTGGCGATGTTGGGATGATCCATCAGGGCCAGCACTTGCCGCTCGACCTCGAAGCGGGCAATGACCTGCCGGGTGTCCATGCCGGGTTTGATGATCTTCAGGGCGACCTTGCGCCGGATCGGCTCGGTCTGCTGGGCCATAAAAACCACACGCCCATCCCGCCCTCGCCGATCTGTTCGAGCAGTTTGTACGGCCCGATGACGCTGCCGGGCTGTTCGCTGGGCGGCGGAATGTCGAGCGTGGCAACGGATCCTTCGGCGGGCTGCTCCAGAAAGCTGCCGGCGTCGGCAGATGCGCGCAACAAGCGATCGACCCGTTGGCGGAGCTGCGGATCGTCTCCGCAGTTGGCGTCGAGATAGGCCGAGCGGTCGCTGCCTTCGTCGCGCTGGACGGCTGCGCTGAATAGTTCGTCGGCGGATGGATGTTTTTCGGTCATGGCAAGTCGTCTCCGGGAAATCCGGTTTCACAATTACAGTGCGAGAATTCGCGGCGATTTGCTTCAGGCGATCAGTGTTTTTCTCGATCGTCGTCTTCATCCTGAAGCGCGGCGAAGAGAAACGCTTTGGCGTAAGCCTCGCTGACGGCGACGATCTCGTCGTTGCTGTGGGTGGTGCCGCGGCCCGTCTGGTGGATGTCCTCGTCGGTGTTTTCGTCGAGGGTCAGATGCAGGCGCCCGCCGCCGCGACGGGGGCCGAGTTTCTGCCGGGCTTTTTCCACCAGCAGCCGCCGCATCGCCTCGGCCGCCGCCGCGAAGAAGTGTCCCCGGCTGTTCCAATGCTGAGCCTTCCCGCCGTCGACCAGCCGCAGATAGGCCTCGTGAACCAGCCCGGTGGCCTGCAGCGTCTGGCCCGGCTTCTCTTGGGCCATCCTCAGGGCCGCCAGCTTCCGCAGTTCGTCGTAAACCAGCGGCAAGAGTTGCTCGGCGGCGGATGGGTCGCCGTGTTCGATCTGCGAGAGGATTTGAGTGACGTCGCTCATGACACCCGTAATTGTAGCCGCTGGAGCAAGCCCTGCGAAAGACGGCCACGGCGGGCACGGAGCGTTTGAGTGCGAGACGCCCCGGCTTTCTCGTCTGCTGGCATACCGACCGCGACATGCAGATCAGTCGGATGGTGAAGAAGGGGTGGGCGTTGGTCGTCTGGCGGTATTCCGATCGACGCAACCTGCGACAGTCAATGGCAGTGAGGCCATCCTTATTCACTCCACTTGATACGGCCCCAGAAATTTTTCGCCGTCAAAGTGAATCATGTGGTCGGAATTGTCTGCGATCCAGACTTCGGTTTCCCAGGCGATTTCGGCGGCGTATTGGCGGAAGAGCGTGCGATTCGGAAAGGCCGTCACGTAGATACGCTCCGCGGGGCACTTACACATCATGCTTTCGATTTCTGCGTGCCGCTTGGGACTGACAGGACCGTGCGACGTAACTGCCTCGATTAGGTAGAGCCACCTTTTCTTCGCATCATAGAGTACGATGTCAGGCAGTTTGTCGTGTTCGCTAATCGCGACGTTCAACGCCTCGAATCGCTTTGTCTCGCACATTACATATTTCTTTGCGGTGTCGCCGATGTACAGAATCGTCGCACCGGGCGCAAATCGCGGTCCGAAGTCATTGATGATCGCGGCTTGAAGCTGGTTGTGATTGCCCGGCGAAAGCCGATACTTTTCGCCACCTTGGACTTGCAGCGACACTTTATGAAGGTCGCGTAGTTTATTGTAGGCCGTCTGCAATTCGCCGAAGCGCTCGATAAACTCCGCCACGCGTCGATCAAACTGCTTGGTTCCATAGGCTTTCAACACGACAACGACGTCATCGGTTAGTGCATAGCACGTCTGCCCGCTGTTGGTCGGCCGCGTGGGATCATCGGGATTGCGATCGACCATTCGCGCCTGCTCGAATTGGTGAATCGTGTGCCGCCGGATTGTCTCGCGCGAGTTCGCCGCGTAGTCCTTATCGTAGCGATCTCTCATAAAGGCCATGATGTCCCAAATGCGCAGCATCGATTGGCTTGTCTTGCGCCAGGAGCCTCTGGGACCTATGCCAGCGAGCGCCAGGAGTGTGAGCACGGATCGTTCGTTTTGTTGGCGCGAGGGCAGGCCCAGTGCCCGGATGATGTCGAGAGCGTCGTCTTGCTTGCTCATGCCGCTTGACCGTCCAAGGTATGCAGTTCCAAACACTCCAAGATCAACTCTTCGATCCTTTCCATACACACCGAAGATTGCCCGCACGAAGCAAACATCTCTCGCACTTGCCGGCCGATGGCCTCGACGGTCTCAAGCGGTGGGAATCGCAGGGTGCGGATCTCGGTTGCGTTGACTTGCGTGTTGCCGCTGATGGTGCGGAAGTAACGATCGACGATCTGCGAATTGAACAGCGCCGCGATGCCGTAGACTTCGTCGTCGGTCAGTTCGCGATTGGCGTGATAGATAAAGTTCAGATGGTTTTCCAGCCCCACTCTTGGGCCGTTCGCTTCATTCTTCAGGAAACATCCGGCCGTGAGCCGGCGTTTTTCCTCCTTCGCGCTGAATCGCTTGAGCAACACGTAATTGCGTGTGGGAACCAGTAGTCGTCGCGATTCTTTACGGTCAGCGATGGCAACCGGCTTCTGTTTCTTCTCAATGGGCCAAATCGTTTTGAATGGTCTAACATTGTGCG
>JADFKK010000098.1 GCA_022564995.1 Planctomycetota bacterium
TCGCATGAAATGGGGCAAGCCGCGCGAGACCGACCCCAGCCGCTTCCTCTACGAACTAACCGGCCAGGCCGACAATCCGCACGCGGCCGTGCCGAAAGCGGCCCAGCGCAAGAGTTCGTCCCGCGGCAAGAAGCGAACGCAGGGATAGAACGCCGCCCGACACCGGCTGCCGCTGCCAGCTTGCCCAGCAGTGCTGCCCGGCGTTTCCGAAAGATGGATGGCCCCGTTCTGCGAGAGGGCTTTCTTTGTCGTCGTCGTTCCGAATTCCCAATTCCGAATTGCCTCGCCCCGTCAATCCCAACGAGATTGCACCTTCGACGCGGGCGTTACCGCGTTCGAGTGCCTTTCGATAAGAACCGTCCACGGGTTATGGGAAAAGGCCGAGGCTACCGCCGACCTTAGTCCTGGCCTAAATGTCGCCCTCCTCGTTGATCGCGGTGTAGATGACATTCGCCATAACGCGCAGAGATTTCTCCGTATCGATGAGGTCGTCGTCGCCGTCGTCGTAGATCAGGTCGGCGCCTACGCCGGTCAAACTATTGGTCGCCAGCAGTAACGCCATGATCGTCATGTTGGTGCCGTTGGCCACGCCGAACGCGTCGCCACCCTCACCGACGTTGATCACGGTGGTGCCGATGCCGCTGTCGGTGACGTTAAAGCCGTATTCGGCCGCACCGCCGTTGGACAGGTTCGAGCTGGTGGCGAATGTCGCGAAGGCCACCGCCATGAACTGGGCATCGACCTTCGGCGTTCCTTTCAGTTTCTTCTTGAAGAACGCCATCCGATAGAACTCGCTGACACTTCCTCCGTATTCGTCGAAATCACCCAGGTCGAAGATGTTGCCGAAGTTGTCCAGCAGCCAGGCGGTCAAGTCGCCGTCCTCGTCCAGCTTCTCGATCAGCGCCTGGCCGTTCTTGTTGTGCCAGTAGCCGATCGTGGCGGTGTCGCCGCTATTGAGCCCGCCGCCGTCCGCTTGCTCGGCAAAGTTCATGCCGTTGACGTCCGCACGGACGAAGTCGATTGTGAACTGGTCGTTAACCGCGTCTAGGTCGATCACGCTATCGGGCGTGTCGATGCCATCGACCAAGTCCGCCGGTGCCCCGCTCTCGACGATCCGCACCTTGCCGGCGGCGACGTCCTCGAAGCCGTAGAAGCCGTCATCGTCGGTCGTCGTCAAAAACGTCTCGTCGTCCGCCGTCCCGAACACCTCGTCGACGCCCGCCTCAATCAGCGTGATCTCGACGTTCGCCAGCGGCGCATCCTCCACGTCGAATACTCCGTCGCCATCCACATCCGCGAAAACGAAACCGGTAATGTTGGCCTCGTTGAGCACGCTGATGGTGAACTGAACTTCGGAAGACATCGCGCTGTGCTCATCCGTCGCCTTGACCTTGATCGTATGGCTGGTCGCGGTCTCGTAATCTAGCAGCGAGCCGTCTGCCACTGTGACCACGCCGGTGTCTTCATCAATCTTGAAGCGACCGCCCGCGTTATCGGTCAGGCTGTATTTGATCACGGCTCCGTTATCGACGTCGGTGGATGACGCGGTGATTCCAACCTCCGTACCGGTTAGCGCGTTTTCAGCAACTTCGTTGGCCCCACCATCACTGTCAACTGGATCGGTCGGGGCGTCGTTTTCCCCCGTGATGGTAACCGTGACGGTGGCCGTGTCGGTGCCGCCGTCGCCGTCACTAGCGGTGTAGGGGAAACTGTCCGTGGCGGTCTGGTCGACCGCAAGGCTTTCAAAGGCCCCGTTGGGATCATAGGTGAAGCTGCCGTCGGCGTTCACCGTCACGAGCGATCCGGAGGCCAAAGTCACGGGCGATCCCGCTGGAAACGCGCCATTGACCTGCGAGACGAACAAATTGGACGGTAGCACTGCGGGCGGCCCCAGTTCCTCCAGCGTGAAGCCCTGCAAGATCGGATTGTTGTCTGGGAACGGCGCGGGCTGGATCAACGTGATGTCCAGTGTCGCAACGGGCGCCACGAATTCGTATGTCACGACGGCGGCGTGGTCGCTGCTGTTGGCGCCACCCTGAACGACGCCGGGATTGAAATCATCGACAATCTTCAGGCCTTGCACATAAACGTCGAAACCCCGATCGAAACCAGCCTCCCGCATCAGCAATTGCAATTTATACTGTTCCCCGGCGACGAGGTTTTGTAAGGTCACCGTCACGGGCCCGGGCGCCCGCGCCCAGCGGAGCGAGTGCATGACGGTTTCCAGATTGTTGTCATTGGTTGTCGGACCGTACTCCGGCTTAGTTTGCCAAGCGAGGATTTCTTCGGTGGCGAAGACAGAGACCCCGAGGGCACTGTCAGCGGTAAAATTGGCGTCCCGCACGAGCCCCACAGCAGGTCCGCGAGCATTGACGGCGTAAAGAAAACTACCGTCGAGGTCGAGCCCCTCGCCGACATCGCCGCCACTAAAGGAACCCACGGAGGCCACGCCGTCGGGAACGTCCACATTATTCACGTCGTTGGCCAGTAAACCGGCGGGAGCCAAATGCGCCAGGGCAGAGTCTTCGCCGGTGCTATAAGCGTCGTCGTTGGCCACCAGCGGATCATTCACGCCATGGATCGTGATCGTGACCATCGCCGTATCAGTCGCCAAGTCGTCACTGGCGGTGTACGGGAAGCTGTCCGTGGTGCTCTGGCCGACAGCAAGGATTTCAAAAGCCCCGTTGGGGTCATAGGTGAAGCTGCCGTCGGCGTTCACGGTCACGAGCGCTCCAGAGGCCAAAGTCACGGGCGATCCCGTCGGGAACGCGCCATTGACCTGCGAGACGAACAAGTCGGACGGTAACACTGTGGTGGGCGGCCCCAGTTCCTCCAGCGTGAAGCCCTGCAAGATCGGATTGTTGTCAGGGAACGGCGCGGGCTGGATCAGCGTGATGTCTAGTGTCGTATCGGGCGCCACGAACTCGTATGTCACGACGGCTGCGTGGTCGATGCTGCTGGCGCCGCCCTGAACGATGCCGGGATTGAGATCGTCGACGATCTTCAGACCTTCCACATAAACGTCGAATCCCCGATTGAAACCAGCCTCGCGCATCAGCAATTGCAACTTATACTGTTCCCCGACGACGAGGTTTTGTAAGGTCACCGTCACGGGCCCAGGCGCCCGCGTCCAGCGGAGCGAGTGCATGACGGTTTCCAGATTAATGTCATTGGATGTCGGACCGTATTCCGGCTTGGTTTGCCAGGCGAGGATTTCTTCGGTGGCGAAGACAGAGACCCCGGCGACGTTGTCAGCGGTGAAATTGGCGTCCCGCACGAACCCCACAGCGGGTCCGCGAACATTAACTGCGTAAAGAAAACTACCGTCGAGGTCGAGTCCCTCGCCGAAGTCGCCGCCACTGAAAGAATCCACGGAAGCCAGCACGGAAGCGTCATTGGCCAGCAGACCGGTGGGGGCCAAATGCACGATGGCCGAGTCTTCATCGGTGCTATACACGTCGTCGCTGGCGGCCACCGCTGCCAATAGCAAACGGTCTTCCATCGGTTCGAAAACCGCCCGGCGAGTGGGCACCACCGGGCGGTGACGATGAGCCGACTTGCGGGCACGGCGACGACGAGATTCTATCAGTGACGAGAGCCAGGGTGTGCGTGACATGTGCGGTCTTTCCATGAAAGTGTGACGTGGTCGCGGTAGAGAAAGGTCTGTTCCTCGCCGATGCGGGCGCTAGCTGTCGCCCTCAAGGTGACAGTCGACGCCGAGCGAACTACAGTTAGCACAAACGGGGAAAACTGAATTCTAGCCAGGATTACCACCATTGCAAGCAATTTATTTGCCGCTTCCTGGAATTCTCGAATATGGTAGACGCTTGGCGGCTCCACGGGGAGGCTGCGTTAAGGGAAAGACCGGTGAGTGCTGGCTGGGGTGACGCTGTTGGTGTGGTGCTGCGCGAAGGGGCGTTTGCTGGGAAGGGCCGGAAGTGGGCGGCGGTTTGAATTCAGCCGGTGCCAGAGAGAAACGGTGGGATGAGATAAGTATAGAGGCCGGCCATGATGATAATCCAGAGACCACAGAACACCACGAGCACGCCGAAGGCGATACAGCCGAGCCCAATCAGCTTGGCAACGCGGCCGGTGATGTTCACCTTTCTTGAGACTCGCAGTCCGTAGGGACCGTATGCTTCTGCACCGAGCAACACCGATAGAATGCCGAAGACAAAAAGCCCGATGACGACTATCAGCTTGGCTACGCTCATCGTATCAATCCACTCTCAGCCCCAGTCCCCATTATCCTGTCCGGGGCGGGGGAGGGGAAGGGATTATCTGGGCCTATTCGGGCGATAATCGTCGTCGGGCTGCTCTCGCTCTCTGATGTCTTCGGTAAAGTCAAATTCCTTCTGGATAACGGCCCCATCGGTATTGTTATCGTTGTAGCTGTCCACGTCCTTCTTTAGCTGGACGCAGTCGCCGACAATTTGATTGCGCCGCTGATGGAACGCCAGTTCCATATGCTCCGGCGACGCCGTGCGCATGTCGTCCCAGAAGACCCCCTGAGAATCATCGGCGGACTTCTTTCGGGCGGCGTGATACGTGCGAACATTGCGCCCCTGCGGATCGCGGTGATACAACTCCTACAATGACGGAACGTGACCCCAGCCGTCGGTTAGCGCGGTTTCGGTGATGATGTCGCGCACACCGACAAGCATCTCTCGGTTATGTCGATATTCGATTTCTCCCCGGTATTGAAGTTGTCCCGCAACAATTCCAGGGTGAATTTGGTGTAGTTGTGCAAACTGTCGAATCCGTCGTTTTGAATAACGGGGGCGAGTTCTTGCAATGAACGATTGGATTTTTTCCGCCGGGACTAACCATTCGCTTGCTTCTCTGTCTGCTCGTTTTTCAACATCATCGCGAGGTGCATCCCGGCCCGCACCGACCAAGTTGTTGTCGATGGCTGCCCGGTCACCGTGACGCACATGGCTCAATTCATGGGCCAGCGTGTGCCAAAAGCCATCAATGCGATCATACCGTAGCGACAGAGCAATAACCGGGCTCTTTTTGTCAAGCCAAAGCGTGTAGCCGTCTATCTTTGTTCGCGGCAAGTGCTGTACGACAAGAAAGCGAATGCCCATCTCAGACAAGATTGCAGGCACTTTGCGGAGTTCCTGTTCACTTGTCGTAAGTGCGTGAAGCGAATCCAGGTGCTTGTCCATCTTTGCCCGAGTAAAGTTTGCGGCAGGTAATGAATCGGCCAGTCGTTTTACTCGACAGAGCCACGCGATTTGCGAAGCGGCCGTTTCGTCGTAGTCAGCGGACATTCGTGCCGCAGCTTCTAGCTGAGGGGCAGCGTCCAGTGTGGGAATCTCCAGAAACGCAAGCACTTCACGCTCAAGTTCAGCGGTGGTCTCGCACGGTGGCATCCAGTGGCGGCGGAGCAATTCCGCAACGGGTGCCTTTCCGTAAATCTTCGCACGACGTTGGATGTCGCTCTGGTCTTCTCGTTCTAGTGCAAGCCGGTGAGCGTTTTCGAGATTAAGCCACAGTTCTGCGGACGTTCCGAACGCTGCGGCCAACTGCTGTGCAGTTGGCCGGGTGATCTGTTTCGTGCCCCCGACGATCTTGCTCACAAAGGACGAAGGACGCCCCATGATGTCAGCCAAATCCTCTTGCGTCCAACCGCGCGCATCTAACTCGTCCCGGATGTATTCGCCAGGAGGAAAAAGGTCGAGACTAAGTTCAGTAGCCATGGCTTTCCCCCATTCGTTAGTGGTAGTCTTCGATGTCAACGACAATAATTGTGTTCTTCGGTTCAGCCTTTTCGATCTCAAAAATCAGCCGCCATTGCTTGTTGATTCTCAGGGAGTATTGATGTGACCGATCTCCCTTCAGCTTCTCAAATTTAAGCGAACGCATCACGCGAAAATCTCGTTCGTCTAACGCGGCTCGAATAATACGCATGAGCTTCCGAAACCCCTTCACGATTTCTGCGGCGTAATTCGCGTTGAAATCCGTTTCGGCATCGAGCCTTTCGAGTGTGTGGTTGGCGAATTGAACATTCATCTTGCCCGCCGTTTATCCTCCTGTGAGTCCGCCACATATCGAAATCATATCGTCTCGCCGATCAATTGTCAACACTTATTTTGAGTGTAGGGGTCAAAATATACAAACTATTTTTGAGCCCTTTACCCTAAGTGTCAAACTGTCGCGAACGTTTACGGCTCCGGTGTGTCCCTTGCGTTAAAACTAGGCTATTTCTACGGGGTTTTTGCCATGGACGAACTACGCTCGGCTGGTCCGCTCTAACTGGAGAGCGGCCCGCGTCTTGGTGGCGCAGCGGATTTATAGCCCGCCGGAGGGGATCCTGCCAGCACGAATTGTGGGTCGAGTCCCCTTCTCTCCGTTCATCGCCTTTTGCGAGCGGACCGCAACAGCACGTCGCGCGCCCAAGATCGGGCGTCCGTATCGTCTAGCAGGCTTTGTTCGTCGGCCGTAAACCGCACGGAAAACACCTGATCGCGCCGTTCCCCTGGTGGTTTCGGCTTTCGACCAGCCCCGGGGCGCTTTCCGCCTCGCTTTGGTGGTTGTTTCGCCATATCCGCATTATTTGAAAAATGTTTCCAAAAATCAACCCCAGACCCGTTGACAGCCGATATGATTAGTGTATACTTTAATCAAACACAGGGGAAACGGAAACCATGAAAAAACCCCGATGCCTGCTGAAACAAGCATCGGGGCAACCACAACCGGCTTTCGCTGATTGCAGGTCTTGACAACCCAATCACAGCGGAGGCCCCAACCAGATGAAAGCCTCGCCATGATCGCAATAGCCTGCCAGCACGAAGATGCCAAGAAACACGGCAAGAGCCGCAAGGGCGATCAATGTTGGAAGTGCCGCACTTGTGGCACCACCTTCACCAGCGACCACCGACGCCCCCTGGCCGACATGCGGATCGACCTGGACAATGCCGCTACGGTGCTGGGGGTGCTTCGTAACCTATGAAGAGATCATGTCGGTCGTCAAGGAGCTCGGTTATCAGAAGTAACCCGAGTGTGGTAGAAACGGGCGGGTCTGCCCTGTCGAAAAGACGCGACTGAGTGTCACCGCCCACCTTGCCCGACAGCGCGAAACCCGCGATCATCGTCTGCTGCGCCGCCTCGCGCCGACGCCGGTCAGCAACGCCCACGCTAATGCGGCCAACACAAAGGCCGACGGCTCCGGAATGGCGGTATCAAGCGCTACGCCACCCAGGGCGTTGTCGCCCCATCGCGAGTCGTTTTCGCCGAAGACGGTAAAGACATCGCCCGCGTCACCGGAAATGTCGAACAAGACGTAGTCCACGTCGGCATCTCGCCACGAGTCGCCCGGACCGCGAATGTCGATCAAGCCCGAGTCGGAGGTGGGACCAGTCACTCGAACGCCCCGGGAGGCCTCCCAAAGCAGACCGGGAGGATTGTCGGGAGTTTGATCGCCGATGACGGTCAGACGGAAAGAGTAAGATTGGTTCAACGTAATCGTAAAGAAAGCACCCTCATCTCCGTCGGCACCACCGCCACCCCAATAATCGCCCGCAACTAGATCGGGAACGGGGCCGGGGCCGGTTTGCGCCACGTCGTCAAAAACAGCCTGATGCGCCTCGGCTCCTACCCCTTCATAATTTAGCCCCGGCGCCAGCGCGATCGTCGCATAAGATGGCTGGACGAGATTCAGCGGATCGCCGTTGGGATACTGCGCGATGAGGTAACCGTCCGTGCCGTAAATATTGTCTCCGTCGCCATCGTTCTTGGCCACGCTGCTCGTGCGCCAAGCATCATTGGTGGTTTCGTCAACCTCGACAAAAGTGATAGAGTCTGCCGCTGCAAACTGGGCCGATGCGGCCAAGAAAACAACCAGTCCGACGAAAACTCTCGCTCGAATTGCCATCAGCGACCTCCAGGTGGTTCGGCCTCCAACAAAGAAGCTCTCGCACAATCGTAAACTGGACCAACCGAGGTTGCAAGCATTTTTTCGGTCCCTGCCGAAAAAAGTGCGAGATACTTGGAAATCGGGCCGAATCGCTGCCTGCGGACGGAGTTTTTCGGCGAATTCGCGCTGACCCCGTCGGGAGGCGGGACGAGTGGTCGCGGCTTTACCTACTTGAATTAGACCTTGACCTGGTCGTCGCGCTGTTTTCCGACGAAGGTCAACTGGACGTTATCGATGGCCAGCAGCGCGCGATGGGGGCCGGTGTTGGCCGATAGATCGAATACGTCATCGCTGGTCTTCTCGACGACGATCGCCACGCCCAGCCCCAGGCCGAACGAAAAGTTCGAGCCCGCCTTGGGGTTGAGAAAGGTCTTCGTTAGCTCGATCTTCTTCCAGGTCGGACCCTTGGCCGCTGGCGGCGGCAGTTCAATGGCCAGCGACGCCAATTGCTTGCGTCGCAATGGGGTCTTCGGGGCGGCGCTGTATTCGTAAAAGACGAGCCGAGCGGAAAAGTGCTTGACGAACGTCTTCTCCCAGTAGGCCGCCGAGCTCGCTTCGGCCCGCACTTGTGCCGTGAGCACATATTTTCCGGCGAAAGGGCTGCGGACTTCTTGGGCCAGGATGGCGGTCGTGCCCTGGGCGATTTTCAACCCCGCCGCGTTTCCGCCCAGCCCGTAGCCGATTTCCGCGTGCCGTTTTTTGGCTGCCGCGCCGCCCGCGTCATCGACGAGCTTAACGCAAAAGTCATTCGGCCGCTTTGCATCAAACAGCGGCGCCGCCCGCCAACCTTTGGGCCGCGATGGCCCGTCGGCCGGTCGCAGGTCGACCGCCAACTCGAAGTTAGTATTCAGCAGCGGGCTCTCGTCGAACGGCGGCACCCGCGCGATGCTGCCGCCGGGAATCGCTCGGCCACGCGTGGCCGGCTGCAAGCCCAGCAGCGCGCGAATCGGCTGTCCGGTGGTGATCGGCTGGGCCCGATTCTCGCGATCGGCGACCGTCCGCTCGTGCTGAACGCCAAGCTGATGGAAGATGGTCGCGGTCAGATCGGCCGGCGTAATGCGATCGCGGATCGGCTGTCCGCCCGTTTTGTCGCTGGCCCCGAAGACCTGCCCGCCGGCAATGCCCGCTCCGGCCATCACAAAACTGAACACGCGGCCCCAGTGATCTCGCCCGCCTTTGGCGTTGATTTTCGGCGTACGTCCGAATTCGCCGATGGCCACAACCAGCGTCTCGTCGAGCAGCCCCCGCTGGTCCAGGTCTTCGATGAGCGCGGTGAAGCCGACGTCGAATCGCGGGCAGAGCGAATCTTCCAGCCGGTCGGCGTTTTGGGCGTGCGTGTCCCACAGCGGGTTATCGACCGCGTTATCGCCGGGCGCTCGCGGCCAGTTGACGTGAACCAGCCGCACGCCGGCCTCAACCAATCGCCGCGCCAGCAGCAAACACTGACCCCATTGGTGCCGCCCGTAACGCTCGCGAATCTTCTTCGGTTCCTGTCCGATGTCAAACGCCCGGCGGGCCTTGTCGGTGGTGAGCAGTTCGATCGCCTGCTGCTGAAACTTGTTATAAACGCGAATCTTCTTGCCACGCTGGTGCTCGTCGAAGTGTCGATTGACCTGATCCAACAGCGCGATCCGCTTCTGTAATTGCATCGGCGGCAGCTCGCCCAGCCGCAGGCCCTCGACTTCGTAATTGGGCAGATTCGGATCGCCCATGAACAGGTCGGGATCCCACTGCCGGCCCATGGTTCCGCCCGTTTGTCCGGCCGGCGTGACGTTTTCGTTCTGTCGCACCATGTCGGGAATCCACACGGTCGACAGCGGCGGCAGCACCTCGCTGGGGCGTAGCTTCTTGACGACCGAGCCAAAGTTAGGGCGATCGCTCGGCTGAATCGTGCGAGGATTCGGGCCGACGTACTTGTAACCGGTCAATACCCAATAACCGCTGGACGAGTGGGTGTTGTCGTCGGTGGCCATCGAGCGAACCACCGCCAGCTTGTCCGCGATGCGGGCCGTGCGCGGCAGCAACTCGCAAAAATGAATGCCCGGAATGTTGGTGCTGATCGGCTTGAACGGACCGCGGATTTCCACCGGTGCGTCGGGCTTGGGGTCGAACGTCTCGTGCTGCGGCGGCCCGCCGCACAAATACAGAAAGATCACGCTCTTGGCGCGGCCGAACGTCTTGTCGGTCGGCAGCACGCCGAGCGGAACATCGTCGCGGGCCTGGAGCATCTGCGGCAGCGAGAGACCCAACAGGCTGAGCCCGCCGACACGCAGCAACTCGCGGCGGCTCAGGCCGTCGCACAGCCGGCTCGGTCGATCGTGCAAGGCGAACATCGAACGCTCCTGGGCAGGCACTGTTCGGGCTCCGTGCCGCCAGACTACATGCCGGCAGTGAAGCTGGGTGATCTGGGGGAGGGGAAACGCGAGGCAAATTCCGATCTCGGCCGCTGGGACACCAGCTACTTTGATACCCAGAATATCGGCAAAAGTCAATGTTCTCCCCGCATGTTCGTCATGTTCGTACCCACGTCCGCCGCCGCGCGACGTTGTGGGGGAAAAATCGGCTCCGGCACGCTGCGGCCCTTGAGATCGCCACGATTGTGACCGACAATGGAGGGGAGCTTTCCCTCATCTTTTCTTTTTCACAACTCGTGGGGATATTGTCATGCAGCGCGACGCAATTTGTCCGGCGGTCTGGGCCATCTTGGCGGTCTTGCTTCTCAGCACGCCACTGGCCGCACAGCCGGCAGTTCCGCAAGGGACGGTCTCGCCTACGGATCTCGCTCAGATCAAATCGCCTGTCGACTTGCAAAGGTTGATCGAAAAGCAAGTCGCCGCGGGCAACCTCGACGAGGCTAAGAAATCTCTGGAAGACGCGCGAATCAGATTCTCGACGCGGGCGTTTCTGCCCGTCCTGGGGCCGTGTTACGAGTTGGTCGGCATGAACTCCAAGGCACTCAAGTTCCACACGCAATTCAACCAGCTCTTTCCCGGTAACTTGCTGGCCATGAGCAATCTCGCCAAATTCTATGTGAAAAACGGTGATCCTCGCAGCGGTGTGGCGCTGGCCCGCAAAATGCTCAAAGTCAAGATCGACGCTTCCGCGAGCCTGCAGAATGAAAAGCTCATGTCGTGGGCGCGTCGACGGGTGGCCGAGGCGTTGGGCTCCAGCGGTGAAGTCGCCAAGATCAACGAGGCGCTGGCGATGATCGCCGAGAATGGCGGGGCGGAGCTGACGGGTGAAGACGTGCTGATCGGCGCGAGGCTGCTATCGACGATGCCCGATGCGGCCAATCGCGACAAAGCAATTCAGATTCTCACGCAAGAAATCGACAAGCAATCGCCGGACCTCACGCGTAACGATTATGTGCGGTTGGCGTCGCTCTGGGAACGGTCGGGCAATTGGGCCAAGGCTCGAGAGACGATCCAGAAACAGTTGGATGTTAAGCCAGAAACACCCGGCCCCGCTGCGACACAAGAGCGGATGTTTTTTGCCAGCTACATGATCGACATGTTGATTCTCAACGACCACCCGAGCGACACGGGTGATTATCTGAAGATCATCGAAAAACAGAGCAGCGATCCCGCCCAGTTGCTCCCGATGCGGGCCGTGACCTGGGCCAAGCAGGGCAAAACCGCCAAGGCGACGCGGTTGCTCACCGACGCGGCGCGCGACGCGTGGCCGCCCAATACCCCGGAAAAACTCGCGACGATCAAGAACATCTCGTTGCTGTTTATGCGGATCGAGCGTTTTAAGGAGGCCGAAGCGATGCTCCGTGCCTACGTGAAGATCTCGCCGCAAGACGAGTTGACCTTAGCCGTGTTCCTGGGGCTACACGGAGACCTCGACGAAGCGCTTGAGATTTGTCAAAAGGTAATCGAAAAGAGACCGAGTGATCGAGCCAACGCAGTGCAAGCCGCCGTGACGTTCCTCGGAAGTCGCCGCAATGAAAGCACCGAGAAGCAGATCGATCGTGTCGCGCTGTGGGCGGCTCCGCTGCTGGGAGGCGGCGCGGGCGTCAGCATGAAGCTGCAACTGGCCAATTTGCGAGGTGACTACGAAGCGGTCGCGCTGGCCTATCGCGAGATTCTCCGCGAGCGGCCGGGATTGAAGGGTTCCGGAACGTCGACCGAGGCAAGTATCTTGAACGATCTCGGCTTTGTCCTCGGACATCGGCTTGGTCGCGGAAACAAAGCTCGCTACGACGAGGCGCTTGCCTACAGCAATCAGGCCATCGACATCCTGGGCGAGCGAAGTGAACTACTCGACACCCGAGCGATGATCTACCTGGCCGCTCCCGTTTCTGACGACAAGATCGGATTGGCTATAGCCGACATGACCAAAGCGCTCGCAGACCACTTGCCGGGTCGACAAGCGTCGCTGCACTTCCACATGGCCATGATTCAGAAATTGGCAGGAAATTCGCAACCCGCGATCGAACAGTTGCGCCTGGCCATCAAAGATGGGCTGAAAATTGGTCAACTGTCGAAACGTGAAGCCAAGGTCTTCAACGAATTGTCTGGCCGGCTGCCGTCTCGCGGCAAATGATCGGGCGGTGTCGGCTTTGCTTTTTGGTCGCGGCGTTACAATAGCTGGCGCAGGGCAGTCAGGGCAATTTCGCCGAACTGGCGCGCGGGAACCTGAAATAGTTGAGGGTTCATGAGTTCGACGGAGACGCAGCCGGCGTAGTCGATGTCGCGCAGCCGTGCCAGCAGCGATTCGAGCGGCAGGTCGCCATCGCCGGGCAGAACGCGGTCGGCATCGCTGGCCAATTCACGAGGCCGGCCCGCCAGATCGCACAGTTGGACGTGAAACAGATTGTCACCGCTGAGAAGATCGAGGTCTTCCGTCTTGCTCGGCCCGGTGAAGAAATGAAAGGCGTCGAGACAGATTCCCAAATGCGGGCTGGCTGTCTGGGCGACAACGGCCGCGGCGGTTTGCAGATTGTTGCAAAAGGCCGCCTTGGCCTGAAATTCCAGGGCCAGCCGGACGCCATGGCGGCCGGCCTGCTCGGCGGCCTGAACCAGCGAGGCCGTCACGCGATCCAAATCCTGCTGCGAGAGCGGAGCGGCCACGTCGGCTGCCACAACCAGGGTGTCGATCGACAATTGCCGGCAAAGGTCTAACCGCGTCGCGAAGTGTTCCCAGTGCTGTCGGCGGGCTTCGCCCTGCGAATCGAGCAATCCGCCCTGAAAGCTTGCCACCGGCGCCGACATTTCGTGCTCTTCCAGCAATCGTTTCACGTCAGCGATGCTGTGCCCGTCGAGATACTGCTCGAGCTTCGTCAGATAGATTTCCAACCAGCGGCAATCGCCGGCCGCATAATCGGCCACATCCGTTTCAAACGGCGACGCGAGCGAGCTAACTTGAGCGAGGGTGGGAAGCATGGGAAAAAGCGATTAGCTGTTGTAAAGCCGCGACCACTGGTCGCGCAATGCGTTGGCGGGCGTCCGGGGCTCAGCTTCATGCACACGACATTCTATCCCCGCAACAACACGCCCGAAACGCACGATGCGCCGCTTCGGGCCGCTACGGAACATTATCATGCCACGGTAACGATTGTGCCGATAGTAACGAATACGTCGACCTTTCCGATAATCCGGCTTCAGCGCAAGGACCGCTCTCATGCAATTTTCGCGATTTACCGCTCTCTTCTCGATCGTCGCCGCGATGCTTGCTGGCGATGCTGGCATGGCGGCCACGCCGACGGCCGCTCAGGCGCTCAAGCTGCGGCCCGTGCAGGACGACGTCGAGTACACCACTCCGACCGCGGCGGAAATGGCCAAATGCACGATCGAGGCCGCGAAATTCGGCCAGGCGACCGGCTGGATCGTTCGCGACGAGGCCGGCAGTATCTTGCGGCGGTTTCTCGACACCAACGCCAACAACGTGGTCGACCAGTGGTGTTACTATCACAACGGCCTCGAAGTTTATCGCGATATCGACCTGAATCATAACGGCAAGGCCGATCAGCATCGCTGGCTCGGCACGGGCGGAACCCGCTGGGGAATCGACCGCAACGAAGACGGCACGATCGACCTGTGGAAGGTGATCTCCGCCGAAGAGGTAACCGCCGAGGTAATTCGGGCGATTCAGCAGCGAGACGCGGGCCGATTCGCTCGGGTGCTGCTCTCGTCGGCCGACATCAAATCGCTCGGACTTGGAGCCAAGCGTGGCGCACAATTGGCCGACAAAGTGAAGGCCGCCCCGGCAGCGTTCGCCGCTTTGGTGCGCAGCCAGAAGGTCATCACCCGAAGCACGAAATGGGCCGATTTCGGGGCCACGCGGCCGGGCATTGTGCCGCTGGGAACCGACGGATCGACCGCCGATTTGACGGTCTATGAAAACGTCGTGGCAGTGACCGACACCGACGGAAAGTTTCAGCAGGTTTTCATCGGCACCCTGGTCCAGGTCGGCCAACAGTGGCGAGTCGTCGATGCGCCGCAGATTGACGCGGGCGCAGCGACCGCGGCCACCGGCGGCGGGTTTTTCTTCCAGGTGTCGGCGCCTAACATTCAGGTTCCCACGGCGCGGCCGCTCACTTCGCCGGCCGATGAGAAGGCCCAAAAACTGCTCGCGCAGCTCGAAAAACTCGACCAACAAACCGCCGCAGCCGCCACGCCCGAGGCTCAGGCCAAGCTCGTGGTATCGCGGGCCGACGTATTACAACAATTGGCCGCCGCGGCGGCTGAGAACAACGACGCCGAAAACCAAGGCAATTGGCTGCGGCAATTGGCCGACACGATCAGCGTCGCGGTGCAGACAGGCGGAATGCCGGACGGCGTCGAGCGGCTGGCAACGCTGGTCAAAACGATCGGAGACAAGCCCGCCAACAAAGACCTCGCTGCTTACGTGCGATTCCGGCAATTGGCCGCCGAGTACGGCCAGTCGCTGCAACAACCGAACGCCGATTATGCGAAAATTCAAGCTGATTGGCTGAAGAATCTGGAAGGCTACGTCAAGCAATATCCGGCCGGCGCCGACACGGCCGAGGCGATGTTGCAACTCGGCTTCTCGCAGGAACACGCCGGTAACGAAAACGCGGCCAAAGACTGGTATGCAAAAATTGCTGACCAGTTCCCGAAGAGCAACTCCGCCCAGAAATCTGCCGGTGCCATCACTCGGCTGGAATCGGTGGGCAAGCAGATGCGGCTGCGAGGAACCACCGTCACCGGCAGCAAGATAGATCTTGCGACCTATCGCGGCAAGGTCGTGCTGATTCACTATTGGGCCACCTGGAGCCAGCCCTGCCTGACCGATTTGTCGGTGCTCAAAGACATCCAGGCCAAATACGCACGCGACCATTTCGCGATCGTCGGGGTCAGCCTCGACGCGAATAAAGACGATCTGCGTCGCTATCTTACGCAGAACCGGCTACCCTGGCCGCAGCTTCACGAAGAGGGCGGCTTGGACAGTCGCCTGGCCAACGAACTGGGAATCCTAACGCTGCCGACCATGTTGCTGGTCGACCGGCGCGGCCGCGTGATCAACCGCAACGTCGACGTCGGTGGGCTCGATGGAGAGCTGAAAAAGCTCTTGCGCTAGCTGTGTAGGAGGCGTCTCCGACGGCGAAAACGTGGCACAGGCGTCCCGCCTGTGTGATTCAGCAGTGCCAACACGTCTGATGAAAATCGCCGTCAGAGACGCCTCCTACAGACAGCGCTCACCACGTCCAGCGCTTGTTGCGACGCTGGCGAATTCCACCGCCGGCGTGCGAGGGCTTCTTGGCGCGGAGCTCCTGTCGGCTCGATCGCCTCATGCGAGAGCGGTTGGCGCTCTCCGGCCGATCGGCTCGTTCGGAATCGTCTTCTTCGTCATGAAATTCATTTTCCGGCGACATGGGTTTGTTCCTCTCGAATTGGCTTTGCTCCCTCGGACGTGAAACGAATCGCGGCTTTCTTGGTCGCTAAGGCCGCGTGCCGGAACGTAGGGGCAATCGGCGCGCCAACCCACGGGCGATTTCCCGAGGGAATCGTAACTGCTAGCACGATCAGCACCTTCGGCGAGTGCGAGTGAGGGAATAAGCCGATCCCCGCCGGAACAATTCGAGTGATTCCACCATCTTGGTGACGTCGCGACGGCGGTTTGCGTAAGGCGTTTTCTGAACATGAGTTGCGATTTGTCGTCCGGCGCGTCGGGCCGCCGGAACGGACGTCCGATACGTCCGGATCGTCGTTAAACACAGTTTACATAACGACTTGGGGAAAGATCACCATCTTAGTGAGACCATTCACCAAAACAGTGACGCGCCTGTAGGAGGCGACTCCGTCGGCGAAATGTAGGAGGCGACTCCGTCGGCGAAATGTAGGAGGCGACTCCGTCGGCGAAATGTAGGAGGCGACTCCGTCGGCGAAATGTAGGAGGCGACTCCGTCGGCGATTTCCAAAGCTAAACACACAGGCGGGACGCCTGTGCCACGTTTTTCACCGTCGCAATCGCCTCCCACACGCTTTCCACGACCGCTAGGACTCCCAGGACCGGCAAAATCAAAAAAAAACTCCCCCTCGGCACAACCGGAAGCCGAAGCATATAGTCAGGCACGCCCAACATGGGGCGAATCGTGTGTTTCAGGGGGGAAACCACATTGCGCTCGCGCCCACCAAGCGCGAGTTGCAACTCCTCTCTCCTGTCGCAACCGAACCTCTCCTGGACAGGTGCCTAAGAAGCTCCTGACGCGGAACCCGTCATCTCGCGTCACGATCGGAGTCATCGAGTCACATTACGTTCGACCCAAACGAGGAGGGAGTCTGACATGCAACGAACGATTCTTGGTCTGGCGATTGCCGCGATGCTTGCGGTCGCGGCGCCGCCCACCCACGCGGCCACCCCCGACCAGCAAAAAGCGCAACAGTTGGCCCACGTGCTCAAGGCCAGTGGAAAAATGGCCCGCTATCGCGTTGGCGTGAAGTATCAAAACGGAACGGTCTGGCTGCAGGGTCAGGTGATTAGCGCTCAGCAAAAGGCCATGGCGGAGGCGCTGATTTCCCAGACGCCCGGCGTCAAGCAAGTGGTCAATCAATTGGCCATCACCGCTCCCGCACCCGCGCCGCTGACCATCGCCGCTCAATCGCCCGCGGCACAGCGACCGAACCGGTCGAGTGCGGTGTTCGCCCGTCCGGCGATTGGACGCCCCACGCGGGCAACCCGCATCGCCACGAAAACGTCGGCCCGCCGCACATCGCCGCTTCCCGTGTCGTATGTCGCGGCGGCTCCGGCTGCCATGATGGCGGCTCCGCTGGCTTTGGGTCAGGCTGCTGCCGGTCGTCCGATTCCGGCTTACGTGCGCAGCGCCGGCGCGATGGCTCAACCGGCTCGTTACGATCGTCCGCATCTGCCCAACTACGCCTGGCCGAGCTACGCGGCGCATCCGAATTACGCCGCGGTTACCTATCCGAAACAGTACTCGCCGACCGCTTGGCCGTACATCGGCCCGTTTTACCCCTATCCACAGGTTCCGCTGGGCTGGCGCAAAGTCACGCTCGAATGGGACGACGGCTGGTGGCAGTTGGACTTCAAAAACCGTTAGGCCGCGGCCCAGCGATGCAACGTATCGAATAACCCAGCCCCGCCGACGAAATCCGTCTGCGGGGCTTTTTTAATCAGCGACAATCGCCGCGGCCCACGGCTGATTGCCATCCGTGCCAACCATTGATTGCGAGCGCCGTAGCGCGGTCCGAGACGAGAACCAAAGATGGGCGGTCCCAACGTCCCGTCCCAATCGTCCCGTGCGGGAAAACGTAACGTAGATTCACCGGCGGCTAGCGCCTTGCCGCTGCTACTTCGTGTCTTTGTGGGAGTCTTTTTTGGCGGCGGCCAATAGCGTGCGCTCGCGGGCGAGATTGATGAGTGAGTCAAGACGCAGGGTGACGATGCGGATGTTGTTGTCTTCGCCGGCGGTGGCCAGCCATTGATCGTCGGGGCTGATGGCCAAGGCCGTGAGCCGCCCCTCGTGGCCCCGCAACACGACCGACGTAGTACTCGGTCCGTCGTCGCCCAGGCTCCAGAGCCGGGCGGTGGCGTCGTCGCTGCCGGTGACTAGCCAACGACCGCCACGGCTGATCGAAACGAAGCGGATCGCGCCGGTGTGGCCGCGGAGCACGACCGGGTTGGCCGCCGGGTTCCTGGCCGTTAGATCCCAGACGCGGGCCGTGGAATCGTCGCTGGCGGTGACCAGCCAGCGACCGTCGGGGCTAACGTCGAGGGCGCGAATTCCGGCGGTGTGACCAGCCAAGACCGTCGGATCGCTGGTGCCTAGGGCGGCGACATTCCAGACGCGCGCCGTGTGCTGCGTTTCGCCCGTGCTGTGATCGGCCGTGACCAACCAGCGACCATCGGGGGAAAACTTCGCGGCGGAAATGCCTGCGCGATGCCCCTGAAGCACGATCGCGCTGGTCGGCGCATTGCCGGCGGCAAAATTCCAAAGCCGCACGGTGCGGTCGTCGCCGGCTGTAACTATCCAGCGGCTATCGGGGCTGATGGCCAGCGCGCGAATTCGGGCCGCATGTCCGCGCAGCGCAATCGGCGTCTTGACCGGCGAGCCGTGCTTGATCGCCCACAGAAAAGCGCAGCTCTCCTCCATGCGAAAACCACCGCCCCCGGTCGCCAACCACTCGCCGTCTCGACTGATCGCCAGAACGCCGATGCGGCCCGCGCCGCCGCGCAGCACATGGGCCGTCGCGGACGGATCGCTCGCCGTCAGATCCCAGATGCGCGCCGTCGAATCGAAGCTGCCGCTGATCAGACGTCGTCCGTCAGGGGTGAAGCGAACACAACTGACGCGGTTGCGGTGTCCGCGCAGCACGATCGACGAGCCGACAACGTCGCCGGAAACGAGATTCCAGACGCGCACCGTTTCGTCGTAGCTGCCGCTGGCCAGCCGGCGTCCGTCGGGGCTAAACGCCAGCGACGAGATTTTATCGGTGTGGCCGGCCAGCGTTTGCACCCCGAAGTCCTCCAGCAATTCACGCAAATTTTGGTGAGCTGAGGCGATCGGCGACTGGCCCTCGCGGATGGTGATACCGAGCGATTCGACCGCCAACTGCATGGCACGGGTCGGCTTTTGGTCGGCCAATTCCTGAGATTGATCGGCCAGCCGCTGGGCGATCGCCATGCGGTATTGGCTGGCCACGTCGGCACAGCGCTCGAGTGCCTCTTGGTTGCGCAGCGCACACTGCGCTTCCGTCTCGCGCCTTTGTCGATGCGCCTCGCGGACCTGGCCAAGCAACTCCTGACGGGCCCGCTCATCGGACCGCTGCCGCTCACTTGCGCTGAAGTGCTTTAGCTTTAGATCCTCCGACACGCGAAGGTAACCCAACGTGGGAACGACAATCGCCAGCACTAAGGTCACGACCAACGTGGCACAGGCGGCAGACCGGACCGGATGACGACGACGCCAGCGATTCAGCCGCTTCAACCCACGGCTCCGCTGGACGACGATCGGCTCGCCGGCCAACCAGCGGTCCAACGGGTCGCTGCTGGCGGGCTCGACCACCGGTTCGTGTGACTCTTCCTCCGGTTCGGGCGGCTTGGGCGCCGTCCAAATCTGTTCAAGGCCGCAAGACGGGCAAACGAGCTGTTGAGGGCTAACGTCGGCTTCCAGCGTCAGCGATGACTGGCAAAGCGAACAGGCGACCACGGCGGGCGCTTCGCCGGGTGTGGCGGCGCTGTCTTCTCCGGATTGCATCAACCAGCCCCCTGCGGTACGACCACTGCGTCAGTGCATTCATGCGGGCGTCGTGGTGTGTCCACTACAACTCGCACGAACCTCAAGGCATTCATCGGCCGGCATAACCCCTCGGCCGGTGTCTAACCCAAAGCTCCGTCAGAGACCGCACATCTGTTACAGGGCGAACGATTGGCGGAGTGCCGGCGGACCGAAACCGCCCCGGCGTGCTTGCGCAAGCTTCCGAGACGCCCGAGCTGAAAGAGGATACGCAAGCAGCGCAAAGTGTGCCGGTCGCGTAGGCGTGGCGGATGAATCAGCCGCGACGCGCTAGCGTCCGGTTCTCTGGGAAGAAGTCTCCCGCAAAGAACCCGCGGCTAGCGCCTTGCGGCTCACCAGGACTGCAGCAAGAACCGGGCGCTCGCCCCCGGTTCTTACGGATTGCGGCAAGCACCGGGGGCTAGCGCCCCGCGGATACGAGGTTATGCTAGAGCATTACTTAGGCCTTCAACTCAATCTCCCTTGGCCATTGCTGGTAGGCTTCCCAGAAGGTTTTTTTCAGCGCGATCTCGTCGTCGTCGGCCGACGGCTGCACGCGGCCGCCCGCGTCGGTGGCGCGGGAAACCAGCGTGTGCTTGCCCGGCTTGAGCTTGCCCAGGTCGATGGAAAAGAATCGCCAACAGTATTTCGACTGCGGCTTTTCGTCGATTTTGGCCGCCTGCCAGCGTCCGCCGTCGACTTGCACCTCGACGCTCTTGATCTCCGTTCCGTTGCCCCACACGGCGCCGTAGGCCTTC
The DNA here is from genome assembly GCA_022564995.1 of Planctomycetota bacterium. GTDB lineage: Bacteria > Planctomycetota > Planctomycetia > Pirellulales > JADFKK01 > JADFKK01. Next base: position 20,381 of record JADFKK010000098.1, read on the forward strand.
GTCGGCACGGCGCCGTCGGCCGTTGCGCCGCGCGTCACTCGGGCGATGATCGACTTGAGATTCATCTTGGCCACGCTCGTCTCGACGAACACGACCTTGCCGCCGCGCTTCTCGCCGCGGATCGTCACGTAGTCGCGGCCCATGAAGCGGCCCATGTAACGGCGATCACGAACTTCGATCCGCCGCAGCCATTTAACATTGGCGATGCCATACCAGCCGGGCATGATTAGCCGCAGCGGGCTGCCGTTGCGGGTTTCCAGCGGCTTGCCGTTGCGCTGGTAGGCCAGCAGGTTTTCTTCTCGCAGGGCGTCTTCGATCGACAGGCTACGACCGAAGGGCACCTGGATCTTCACCTTGCGGACGGATTCTTCTTTTTCGTCGGCGCCGAGGAAGACGATTTCCTTGGCTTCTTTCTTGATGCCGCACGATTTGAGCAGAGCGGCCAGCGGCGTGCCGGTCCACTTGCTGTTATAGATCGCGTTGATAAAGCCCTTGCCGGCCCCGTTGCCGGAACATTCCAGCGTCATCAGCCGATCTTCTTTGGGCAGCGATTGAAGCTGATCCATCGTCAGCGTCATCGGCTTCTCGACCAGCCCGCTGATTTCGAGCGTGTGTTTTTTCGCGTCGACCTTGGGCGTGCCATAGTGCTGCACGCTGAAGACCTGATCCTGCGGCGTGATCCACTCTTCCAGCGTTTCCCAGTCGAGCCGGTTCGGCGGAGTCCGCGGCATATTCAAGAACGGCACCAGCGCCTCGTCGGCCGCTTGATGGGCAAACAGAAACTCCGGCGTAACAAGCTGCCAAAGTGCAACGGTCATCGCGGCCGAGCCGGCCTGCAAAACATCTCGACGGGTAACGGGCTGAGTCATTTTATTCTCCTCATCATAAAACCGCGACCTTAAATTTCCGGTAAATACGTATCAGCCGCGGGGCGCTAGCCCCCGGTTATCGTCTCGCCAACCGGGGGCTAGCGCCCCGCGGCTGATCGCCACCACCCGAGTTTTTAGCTTCGACAAAGACGAGAATCGACACGCCCGTTTACTCTACCCGATCGTCCGCCGAAAGGCGAATATCGATCTTCACCTTTTCGCCTGGCTTGATCGTCACCGGCTGCGACCAGCGCAATCCGCCAGCCGGATGTGCCACCTCCAGACGATACTCTCCCGGCGGCACGTCGGTCAGTCGAAATCGCCCGTCCTGGCCGGTCAACTGATAAAACGGGTGATCGAATACGTAGATCCAGGCCCGCATCGAGCTGTGATAGGCGCATCCCAACCGCACAGGCTGTCTCATGCTAACGGCCTTCTCGAAGGTCTGCAGAGCCTCTTTTCCTTGGGTGAGGTTGAAGCTGAACGCGTGCCGCGCGTGGTTCGATTTGACGTTGTGCAGCTTGGCGTCGCTGTTGGTGAACTTGACTCGATCGCCGGCGCGAAGCACGACGGTTTCCGGCGTGAACAGATCGTCCTTTTGATCGATGGTGACGGTCGCGGGAGATGCCTTTTGGGCGGCCTCGGCGAGCTTCGATCCCCGCAGCGCCACGACCGCTTCGGCCAAATGGCCTTGGCCCGCGTCGCGAATGTAATATCGCCCAAGTCGCCAGCGCCGCTTCGAGTCGGCGACATAACGGACCGTGCCTTCGAGTGTGCCAGGCTTCGACGCGGCGGGCGCTGCCGGCTTCTTAGGGCTGGCCGCGGATGAATCGTCTTGGCCCCGGCTCGCCACGGCCGGTCGGTCTACGGTCTGTTGAGTGCAGCCGGTGTGCGCGATGACGGCGAAGAGGCCGGACAACAAAAGCTTCGCGAGGTTAGGCGAATGGTAACGCATTGGTATGTTAGGAAGGAGCAAGGGTGGCGATGGCGGACTGGGTTTTCTCCAGGCGCTCGATCTGTCGCTCGGTGAACGGAACGGCGGCGCCTTGGGACGGCACATCGGGTACGAGCCGATCTACGACGGCGGCGATCAGCGCTTCGATGCCTTGGGCGTTTGTCGCGCTGACCGTCAATCCCTCGGGGCGGCCTTCGTCATGGGCCAGCAAGTCGGATTTGTTATGAATCACGATGGCGTGAGGATAACGGTCGGCCAATTGGCGATCGTCCGCACACCACGGCCGGGAGCGATCGAACACCAACAGCAGCACGTCGGCCGCCTCGACTTGCTCGCGGGCACGCTCGACGCCGGCCGCCTCGACTTCGTCGCGCGCGGCGCGCAAGCCGGCCGTGTCGGCCAATTCAACCGGCCAACCGTCGAGCGCCGCCGCCGCCGTCACCACGTCGCGGGTCGTGCCGGGCGCCGGCGTAACAATCGCCCGCTCGTATCCCAGCAGCGCGTTAATCAGGCTGCTCTTGCCCACGTTCGGACGTCCCGCCAACACCACCCGCCAGGGCCGCGTAAGGTGTCGCCCCAGCGGCGCCCGCTCCAACAGCTCTCCCAATCGCTGGCCGGCTTTGCGCAGTTCGCCAGTAGCCACCCATTCATCGATCGCCCGCACTTCACGTTCCAACGCTCCGTGAAATTGATCGAGCAGAATCAGCGCCGTGCGTCGCGTCGTCGCTTCGGCCAGCGCGAGGCGAGCCTCGGCCGAAAACGGCGCTGGCTCGTGCTCGCTGAGCCAAGCCGGCCAGGCCATCACCTTACCGCCAGCGGCCACCAGTGCATCGACGACCCGCCGCACGGCCGCGCGGCCTCCGTGGCAATGAACCTCGACCGATTGCTTGCCCGTGGGGCAGACGATCAATTCTTCGCCGGGCGACTGATCGCCATTGACAACTTGCCAGCGGCCGAACAAAACTCGCCCAAACACTACCTCATCGAGCTTTCGCCCGCTGGCCGAATGAAAAAACTGCCCGACCAATTCTCTTGCCTGCGGACCCTCGACAAGCACGCTGGCCACCGCGCCGCGTCCGGGCGGGGTCAATTCGACAATACGGGTTGGTTCATCGTGTGGCATGACAGAACCAGAAACGGTTGACTTTACTCGTCGCCGCTGGGCTCCGCAATGAACCGATAACCGGCGTCGCGGATCGTGATGAAGTGTTTGGGCTGCGACGGATCGTCCTCAAACAGCAGCCGCAGCCGGCGGATGAACTGGTCGGGGGCTCGGGTGCTGATCGTGGCCGGCATTTCCCAGACCTTTTCCAACAACTCGCTACGGGGAATCACCCGGCCTTCGTTTTCGATGAAATACCGCAGCAGCGTCATTTCCAGCTTGGTGATCGGCACCACTTCGCCGTCGACGATCACCACGAACGTGTCGAAGTTGATTTTCGCCTTGCCAAACTCAAACGTCCCGCTGATGACGGGCGGCGGGGCGGCTCCGTTGACCCGCCGGCGATAGGCCGCCAGCAATCCCTTGACCCGCGAGAGCAGCTCGTCGAGATCAAACGGCTTCATCAGATATTGATCGGCTCCGACGTCGAACCCTCGGGTACGATCCTCGCTGAGCGTTCGGGCGCTCAGAATCAGCACCGGGACGTCATGGCCGCGCTCGCGCAGTTTTTCGCAAACGTCGTAGCCGCTCATGCCGGGCAGCATCAGGTCGAGCACGATCAGATCGATTCCGCCGTCGCCCCTGGCATGGTCGTCTTCGTCACCATCGTCATGATCACCGCCGAGGTCGTCGAATATCTTCAAGGCGGTCGGCCCGTCGCCGACCGTGGTGACTTGATACCCTTCGGCTTCGAGATTGTATTTAATACCAATCGCCAGATGCTCTTCGTCCTCGACGATTAAGATGTGCGGCAATTCGCTAATCATGGCTGTGCCTCTTTGAACGCTTCGGTCTTTTCTGGCGGCGCTCCATTAGTCAGCACGCCGGGCAATTCAATCGTGAACACCGCGCCGGGGCCGTCCTCTCGATCGCAGACGGAGATCTGCCCCCGCAATCGCCGCACCAGCGTGCGAACGATGTACAGTCCCAGCCCGGTGCCCGGTTTCTTGCGCTCCAACTCCAGCCCCAGGCGGACGAATCTTCCGAAGATTTTGCGGCGTAATTTATGCGGAATGCCGTGTCCGTTATCGGCGATTCGGGTCACCACGCGGCCGTCATCGCGCGGCTGGAGCGTCACCTCAACCTGCGGCCGGTCGTTTCCGTATTTGACGGCGTTATCGATCAAGTTGCGGAAGATCATGTCGAGATCGAGACGCCGGGCACGGACGTAACATTCGCTCGCTTCGAGACGCACCACGTCGGGCTCGACCCGGTAACGGCTACACACTTCCGCGGCGCACTGTTGCAACAGACCGGTCATCTCGACGTCTTCGAGTTCGCCCTCGAGCGCCTCGCGTTCCAAGCGGCCGGCTTCGAGCATGTCGTTGATCAGATGGTCGAGCCGCTCGACGTCGTCGAGCATGAAGCGATAAAACTCTGCCCGCTCGTCGTCGCTGACATTGCGGCGGTTGAGCGTCTGCAGATACAGCTTGAGCGAGGCGATCGGCGATTTGAGTTCGTGGGTCACGCTGTCGATAAAATTCGACTGCCGGCGGGTGAGATTCACCGCCTTGACGCTCAGCGCCAAGTACATGATCACACCGACCAGCACCAGCACGAGAAACGTGGTGCCGACCGTAAGCAGCGTCCAGTAAAGCGGAGCCTGGTCGTCGTCCTGCATGGCCCCGAACACGGCCAGCAGAATCCAGCCGACGGTCAGCGCCACCAGCAGGACAATCATCACCACGCCCAGCGTGATCGGCAGTTTCAAGGATCGTCGTATAGCCATCGCACGTCGGCCGCGACCTAGTGGGAACGTTTAGTCTACCTGTCGAGCATACCCCTAGGACAACATGAACGTCAACCGAAGAGCGTCGTCCGGCGCTTATTCACCTGCGGATGAAGTGGGCTGCCCATGGCACATGTGAACCATCCGACGCTATAGCCCTGCGACCGTTTCCTCGCGTTCTTCCGGCAGATGTGGTAACGGGTCGGCGCATTGAAACGAAACGAGCCGGGCCGCGTGGCAGCCAT
>JADFKK010000408.1 GCA_022564995.1 Planctomycetota bacterium
GGCCAGGCGCCGACGTATCCGTGTAGCGCGCGGTTGAGCTGCGTGAGCATCAACAGCGGTCCGCCCCGCAGGTTGACCAACGGAGCAACGTCTTGCAGCCCGGCGAACAGATGATGCTCACCGACGTCGCGCAGCGTGCCCTTGCCGTTGAGCACGATTTGCGCAGATATCACGTCGCCCCCGATCGGTTTGAGCCGCCGGGTAGTCGGCCGGCCGAGCATCGCGGTGAACTTCGCCAGCGGCTTGCTGGTAATCTTCGGCACGCGGGCGTCTATCACCAGCCGCTCGCGGTTGTCTTTGTCGGCCGGCTTGCGCTGGATGCGGAGCAGCAGCGGATCGAACGCCTGCCAGTCGGCACGAATCGCCGCCGCCAGTTGTCGCTGCGAATCAAGCTCGGCGGCCGTGATGCCCGAAATTTTCATGTCCGGAATCGCCACGAACGAGCCGCGACCACCGCGGCGCGAATCGCCCAGCCGGCCGTCTTGCTCGATCAGCCGGCTGCCATCGGGTCGAATGCCGAACCCATCCGGCAGAAAGCCGCCCTGGACCAAGTCGGCAATGCTCTTGTGCGATCTGCCTTCCGCTTTCGCCGCCAGCCGGGCCAGCGTGAGCATCTGCATGTCGACAACCGATCGCACGCGGCGCTGCATTTCGATGCGATAATGCGGCGTCATCAAGTTATTGAAAAACTCCGGCGAGAGATACGCAAACACCGCATCGCCGCGACGCGAGGGCATCTCGGCTCGGGCCAAGCGAAACGACGACGTGCCGCTCAGCGGGCGCTTGCCGCTGCCGGCTTCGTAGAACCGCTGGACCAACGTGCGAGAGGTCGTCACGAAATGATAATCGCCGTCGACCGCATAGAATGAGCGAACCGATCCGTCGGGCGTCAACAGCAGCGAAACATCGTGGCCGGCGATCTTGTGTTTCGTTTCGGTGCAGCCGGCGACGTTCTTCAGAGCCGCGGCCCGTTGCTTGCGCAGATCGGCACCCAACACCGCGCTGCTGCGGGCTTGGAACAAGATGCCGAACGATGCGCCTTCGCGAAAGAACATGTCGCTGCCGATCATCGCCACGTCGGCGATTACCGTCGGCCCGAAGATTTTGCTCAGCTTCGTCTGCTTGAGGACAAGCTGTCGCTCGATGCGAGCGGACTGATCGACATTCACCGCTCGGGCGGCGATCATCGAGCGCAGGTCACCGCCCCAGTCGTTGAGCAGGGCCTGCACCCAGAGGAAGTTTGAATAGTTGCCGAACCGCACGTAAAAGCACTCGGCCGGCACGTGATTGGCGATGGCCTCGATGGCAACTTCTTTCGTGGGCGGGCCGGGAATCGCCGCGCGGGCCGGCGGATTCGGTGGCAATGGCAACGTCGCTTTTCCCCGCGCCGACGGCTGACTAAAGGCATCGGCCAGCACGCGGTTGGTCGTGCTCTCGCTGCCCATCAGCATCGCCAGCGTTTGCTCGAACGGGTCGGCGTCATCCGTCGACTTAGGTGGCGGGAGTCGCAATCGGTGTGCCAGCATCGACGTCAAATACGCATCGAGCATCGGCGGGTATTGATCCCGATCGAGCCGCCGCTTGGCCGCCTTGGTGTAGTTCTGCCACCACATGCGCAGCAGCCGCTGGTGCCGCCGTTCGTCCGCCACCGGACGCACGCGAGCCCGCTGAGCCCCGGGCGTGTGCAGCGTTAGATCCAACGGCTCATCGCCCTGAAACAAAAAGTAAACCTGTGCCCGTCCGAACGGCCGCCCGACAAACTGCCGCAGCAGATCGCGCAGCGGCCCTCCGACCACCGCCGGATAAAACGAGCGGCCCGTCCGTTCCTGCAGCGACCAACCGTCGTCGTGCGACCACACCGTGCCACGAATCGTCCGAAGTCGCACGCTCACCACTCCGACCCCGAACGGTTTGCCACCATAGGCCTCGACCTCGATTTGTGCGGGCGCCGAACGCGGCGCGGCCAGCACAAGGAAAAACAGCACGGCAAAACAACCGCCGGCGCGCAATATGACCATCGTTTTCATGGTTCCGATTCCTTTACACTCCCAGTAGCTCAAAGCCCTTGAGCATCTCAATGCAATTGGGTGGCTGGTCTCGGCGTGGGTCGCCGATCCAACGTAATCGTACCGGCGAAGGCGGATTCCGGCAAACGCGATCAAGGGCGGGTAGTGGTACAGTTTGAATCAATGTTAGGAAAAAACAGCCCGCCGATCCTGAGTGGACTGGCGGGCTGGAGTTTACGGCAGGATTTATGCTCGCTACCTAGCCAGGGCGGGTTCCCGGAGGCGCGTGATTTTGACGATGCTGCGCACCGGAATCGTGATTACCCCTGACACTTGCATCGAGTCAGGGTCGTTTACGCCGCCCATGTTAGGCGCTACGCTCTTATTCTCCTTGTCGTCTGAGACTAGCCAGCCGACGGAGACACATCGAATCGAGCTAGGTGTTCCGACGTCTTCCAGGAATTTCCAGCACGATTGCGGTTGAGCACTATCCACCCACTCAATCATCACGAGCGGGCAGCCATTTTTCTTCTTTAGCGATGCAATGGGACTACTTTTTCTTCTTCTGCCCCTTTGTCTCGTCCTGGCTCAATACCGACGCTGCCAGTGTCTTCGTGTCGGCAAGTGTTGGCTTCTTCGACCCGGACAGGATTTTCCCGGCGAGTGTCGATGCCTTTGAGGACGACTGCTTCCTGGGCGCTAAACTTTTCTTGGCCATGATGATACTCCTTCAAGTCATCAGGTTGCCCCGGCGGGGCGAAACAGAAACCTGCTAACAAGGCCAAGGGCAGGTGTGCGAAACATGTCCCTTACGCCATGTGCAGAACGTAGCATTAGTATATCACTTTGGCGGCAATAGGCAAGCCCCCGAGCCACACTGTGGCGACTCGGGGGCCGTGGACATGTCTCGCGTGCGTAATTCTATACGGTCGTCTGGCCTAAAGTCCAGCCCTTTTACGCCACCATTTCTGCGAGATACTCCTTGACACCCGCTACATCGCTCACGGGAAACACCACTGTCATGGCGTCATCCAAAAACGCTCGTTCGCGTTCGTGTTGACTTCTCTCGTCATTCACGATAGCGACAGAATCGAACTCGAAAGTAGTTTGTCGGTAATGAAGAGACGTAATCGACGCGCGCATGAGCTGGCTTGGCGTCCCGACGCCAAACAGTAGTAGCTGTCGCTTGCGAGCCATGATGCTAAAATCCACAATGTATGTCCCAACGGGATCAATCTCTGGATGGTGCCACTTAGGAGTCACAAGGTCACTGGTGACAGAGCCGTAGATAATCTCTTTAGTCTTCTTGTGAAATTTGGAGTCCAGCTTCTTCGACTGTTTTTTTTCGGCGGGCACCTTGGCCAGCCGACTAATATCAAAGCAAGCCTGTGCAAACTCCATTAGTGCGAGTCCGCATCCATCTTCCGGCACGGATTTACTCAATTCCCCTTCGCTTTCCCGAAGTCCGTAGAATGCAGTCAGTTGGTTAAGGCGGTCCACGCGATCACTCGCTAGTAAATTAACTCCTGCATATCCGGCGTGTGCGACAATGTCGCCGTCATCAGTGACGAGCCACTCTTTACCGTCCGGCCGTAGAATCAACTCGTAGTGGTCTCCGTCGGAGTGCATAAACGGAAGCCCAATCCGCAGGTATCCGTCCTCTGTCACAATGTCCATCGAATCTGCGATCTGCTGCTTGACTGTTTCAGCGATGGTTTGAGCAATCATGGCGATCACGGGAATAAGGGGTGAAGTTTTGGATACGAATCGTCTGCCCGGTAGAATCCGAAATGGTCACACATATATTCTACCGCACCCTCAAGAGAATCATACTCCGTCGTAGGTTCAGCGTAGAATTCAGCGTCCGTTTCCTCTGAAACTCGCTGGTATCGTTCTGTCGCAAAGTGGATGTGATATGTATCGCGAGGTATCTCCACAACGCCCGCACCCAATGCTCTTTCAATTGTATTCGTGTGCGGACCGTGACGTCCATTGCATCGAATTAGATTGATGCGATCCCCTTTCCAGGTGTACCCAAGAATCACAGAAAATTTATGGGCTTTGTCAGGCCGGGCGTCCCCCCTCGCGGTAATCTCAAATTTCATATTCCCGGCGCTGACGACGGATAATTTAGATACACGACTCTTGTTTTCAGCGACAAACTTTGTCTTGAGTTTTTCTACCTGCTTTTTCAAAAGGGGCTTAGGGTCTTGTAGTAGTTCTGCAATCTTCACATCAGAGAGAATGTTGCGCATTAGTCTGTACCTCGATTAACTGATCGACGTACAAGTGTGGGCTACTCAATTGGAACTGGAATTTTTCGTCGCCTTAGTGCTAGCGATGATAGCCCCCAGCCCTTCCCCTCCCCCGCCCCGGACATGATAAGAACTGCGATTGCCGCTCGAAGAGCGTTCTCGTAGAGTTCCGCATCTGTGTTTCTTCATAGCCTCGCAGTCGAGAGCGGAGTGCCCATTATGCGCCGTTTGACAGTATGCGTCATGCTATCCACAACCCTAGGCTGCGCTGCGTTCGGGCCTCCGGCCGACACACAAATGCACCAGGTCGCCCCTGCTGAGGATCACTATCACCCCCGGCCAGAATTCGCAACACCCGCACCAGGGCCGTCATGGGTCGACACTGAAGGGCCGTCATGGGGCGACATTGAACAGACGATTGACCCAATCCCAACAACGCCGCGCGAAGAGTGGTGGTGGAATTGTGGTTGATGTTCCCGGTATTGGTTCTGATCTACGGGCCGGGAGGGTGACCCCGGTCCGCCGCGCGACGGACCCCTTTTCAAACTTCCCACCGTTTCTTTCTGACATCGGCTGAAACTGTACCACTACCCAAGGGCGAAAGTGCTAGCGGAGCGATCAGCGAGCCTGAGCCCGGATGATTCATCAGCCACGGGGCGTTAGCTCCTGGTTTTGACCGAAATGTTTTGCCAACCGGGCGCTAGCGCCCAATGGTACTTACTTTGAGCGGCAAGGCGCCAGCCGCCGGTGAATCTATGTTACGTTTTCCCGCACAAAACCCGCGGCTAGCGCCTTGCGGCTCACCCTGACGGCGGCCAAAGTAAGCGGCATTGGGCTAGCGCCCAATGCCATCTACTTTGGCCTATTTTTACGGAGCGACATGCTTTGGTATGATATTTGCGCCATCCAGGTAGTTTTCAATTGAAACTGCCAAACTGACAGGGATGGAAAAATGGTTAAGCCACGGAGTGGATATCAATCTCGCAGTGGACGGACGTTGAAGAAGGCATTGCGGAAGAAAAAATCGGTTGCTAAGTCATCCGCTCGGCGGAAACGACTGCCGGCCCTCAAGCCGAAAAAAGATCGCGACATGGGTGACCCCAAGGAACAATTCGCCGCGGCCAAGCAGTTGCTTCGCCATTTGATTCAGTCGCCCGAGGTCAGCAGGCAGTTTGATCCCCAGCTACGGACGAACAGCAGGATGGTCTACACCAAAGGCGTGACGCTGTGGATGCTCATTCTGCAACGACTTGGTAACTCACTTTCTCTGGAAGACACCGTCTCGCATATTATTACCCACGATCGAGATCTCTTGCCCGAGAACAACTGAAACGTGCTTTTCCACCCGCCCCGAATCAACACGGAGAATCGGTCTGGCCGGTGGCCATGTTAATGGTCGCTAACGAAATGCAAAGCGGCTGCGCGTTGCTCCCGCAGATCGATCCGATGTATGGTCCCAATCGCAGCAGCGAAGCCGAGCAGGCCCGACGCATTGTTCGTCGCTTGCCTGAAAATTCGGTCGTGATGGCGGA
>JADFKK010000409.1 GCA_022564995.1 Planctomycetota bacterium
CGTCGCCGAGTTGCCATTCCGTAGCATGTAATACCAAGGAGACAGATCAATGATTGCTAGACGCCAACCTGAACATCGTGTTGTGCCGAGAATCCGCACGCTGGGGGCTCTTGTGTTGATGGTTGTCGTTTCCGTCATCACGTCCGGCGTCGCACACGCTCAGCATGTCTTTTGGAGCGATCTCGACTCGATGAGTATCTTCCGCGCCGATGTCGACGGCAGCAACCGGACGATTATTCAGAAAACGACTGGCATTGGCGCGCCAGGATTGGCGTTTGACGCGCCGACGCGCCAGCTTTATTGGCTCGATGACGGCAGCATTTTTCAGTCGAATATCGACGGATCGCAGATCGGTATTCAGAAATATACCGATGCCCTTGTCGTCAACCCTTCGGCGATCGCACTCGACCTATTCGGTCGTCTCGGCGGCCTCGGTCCGAAGATTTACCTTGGCGGCGGGCAAACATTCTACCACGTCAATCCGGATGGCACCGACTACTCCCGGTTTTTTTCATTCAACGACGATCCCGAGGTGGAAAGCCTCGCCATCGATTTTGAACAACAGAGGTTCTATTGGTCGACGCACGCCTCGTGAGCCGGTCCCGATGGCGTCTGGACGGCGCTTGCGGACGGTACGATGGCAGAAGCAATCAAGCTCGGCGATGCCAGCGGCATCGCTCTTGACGCACAGAGCGACGTGGTATACTGGCGAGGCAACCTCCCGTTTCCCGATCACGCCGAAAAGGGAATCCATCGACTTAACTTGGCAGATGGCAGCGATGAGGTTCTGGTCGGATTTGAACGCTCTGGCATTGGTCTCGCGCTGGACCCTGTTTCCGATCATCTCTATTGGAGCGACCAAGGCGGTATTTGGCGTTCCGACCTGGACGGCAACGACATCCAACTTGTCATTCCCGACGCTGGCAACGTGGCGTCGATCGTCGTTGCGCCGGTGCCGGAACCGGGCGGATTGGCGCTGGCTCTCGTCGCATTCGCCCTGGCATGGCTGGCGCGGGGCGGTCGTTTGTCTCGCCGTGGCCGGAAATAGCTCGCCACCACGCCTGCTGTAGGAGGCGTCTCCGACGGCGATCGTGTGCGTTCACGACGTGGGTGGCTGGTGGCTGAGCTTGCGAAGCCCCAGGCCGACGTTTGCTGGGGCTTCGCAAGCTCAGCCGCCAGCCACCCAATCAGCCAAAAAAGGGCGAGAATCCTCTCCGCCCCCTTTCGCTTTCCGGCGCGGAATCGCCTATAGTGGACCGCTGAATTGTGGTCTTTCCGATTTCCTTGCTATCCCAAGAGATACGTCATGAAATTACTTCGCCCGCTGGTGGGTTTGTTTGCTGCACTGGTTTGCCTTGGTCTCGCGGCTTCCGCACGGGCCGAGGTCAAGCTGCCGGCGATCTTTAATAGTTCGATGGTGTTGCAGCAAGAGTTGAGCGTGCCGGTTTGGGGCTGGGCCGATGCGGGCGAGAAGGTGACCGTTTCGTTCGATGGCCAGAGCAAATCGACCGAGGCCGACAAAGACGGTCGCTGGCAGGTCAAGCTCGAGGCACTGAAGGCCAACGCCAAAGGTCAGACGTTGACGATCGCCGGCAAGAACAAAATCGAGTTGACCGACGTGCTGATCGGCGAAGTTTGGATTTGCTCCGGCCAGTCGAACATGGAAATGCGTCTGAACGGCGTACTGAACGCGAAACAGGAAGTCGCCGCGGCGAATAATCCGCAGATTCGTCTGTTCGATGTGCCCGGGCACACGACCTCGGCGACTCCGCTGGACAAGGGCCGGGGCAAGTGGCAAGTCTGTCAGCCCAGCACGGCGGGCGGTTTCTCGGCGGTCGGTTATTTCTTCGGTCGCCGGCTGCAAAAGGAACTGAAAGTGCCGATCGGGTTGGTCGGCTCGAACTGGGGCGGCACGCGGATCGAGCCGTGGGTGTCGCTGGACGGTTTTCGTAGCGTGCCGGAGTTGAAGAAAATTGCCGATGAGGTCGCGGCCCGTGAGTCGCAAGCCCGCGGTGACGCTAAAGTGCGTGTCGGCGGCGGCACGCCCTCGGCCATTTTCAATTCGATGGTCAGCCCGCTGGCTCCCTTCGCGATGCGCGGCGGCATCTGGTATCAGGGCGAATCGAACGGCAACGAAGGCGAATCGTACTATCACAAGAAGAAAGCCCTGGTCAACGGCTGGCGGAAGCTGTTCAATCCCGATCTGGCCTTCTACTGGGTGCAGTTGGCCGACTTCCGCAACGCCAGCCCCAATCCGGCCGGCGGAGACGGTTGGGCGAAGCTTCGCGAGGCGCAGCGCAAGGCCCTGACGATTCCGGGTACCGGCATGGCGGTGATTCACGACATCGGCAACGCCGGAAACATTCACCCCAGGAACAAACAGGACGTCGGCTCAAGGCTGGCCCAATGGGCCTTGCATCAGACCTACGGCCGTAAGGATCTCGTGCCGTGCGGGCCGCTGTATAAGGGCCTCAAGATCGAGGACGGCGCGATTCGCCTCAGCTTCGATCACGTCGGCAGCGGGCTGATGGTCGGACAAAAAGAGGGCCTCAAGCCGACGACCGAAGCCAAAGACGGCAAGCTCGGGCGGTTTGCCATCGCCGGTGCCGACAAAAAATGGCACTGGGCGGAAGCGACGATCGACGGCGACGCCGTGGTGGTCAAGTCGGCCGAGGTGGCCAAGCCGGTGGCCGTGCGATATGGCTTTACGATGAATCCCCGCGGGGCGAATCTGTACAATAAAGAGGGGATTCCGGCCTCGCCGTTCCGCACGGACGATTGGAAATAGTAGTCGGTCGGAGGGAATCTGGCGAGCGGCGGCCGTGAGGCCGTTGGTGATTTGTCTCTCAGATTCAACGGGCCGATTTCGGAGGGAAATACCCCCGAGGCTGCCGCGTAGCGGCAGCCTCCTGCAATATGGTATTAGCTGGAGAATTCAGCCATGAAACGCTTTCTATTTGCTGTCGTCGTTTTTCTGATCGCCGCGCACACGGCACAAGCCGGCAACTGGCCGGCGTGGCGGGGACCGAACGGGAACGGGGTGGCCGATGAGAAGGGCCTGCCGACCTCTTGGTCCGCCGATGAGAACATCAAGTGGAAGGTGTCGCTGCCGGGGCCGGGCAATTCGACGCCGATTGTGTGGGGTGATCGCATCTTTCTGACCGGGGCGCTCGACGCCGGCGCCAGACGCACTCTGATGTGTTTCGATCGGGCCAATGGAAAAAAACTGTGGCAAGAGGAACTCACCTGCGAAGCCAAGGAAGTGACGCACAAGACCAATCCGTATTGTGCCTCTTCGCCGGTTACCGACGGCAAAAGCGTTTTCGTGTGGCACGGCTCGGCCGGCGTGGCGGCTTACGATTTCAACGGCAAGCGGCTCTGGCACCAAGACGTCGGTGAGTTCACGCACATCTGGGGTTACGCCTCGAGCCCCGTGTTGGTCGACGATTTGGTGATCGTCTCCTGCGGACCCGGCCTGCGGGCGCTGCTGGTGGCCTTCGACAAGAAGACCGGCCGCCAGGTCTGGAAGCGCGATCTGCCGGCCGCCCAAAGTAAAGAGGCCAAGCAGTTCAAAGGCTCCTGGGGCACGCCCGTTCTGCGGATCGACCAAGACGGCAATAAACAGCTCGTGCTCGGTTTGCCCAAACAACTGATTGGTTTCGACCCCAAGACGGGCAAAGACATTTGGACGTGCCGCGGCCTGACCGATCTGGTCTACACCGATTCGCTCATTTCCGGCGACGTGGTCGTGGCCATGAGCGGCTATCACGGCGCCGCGTTGGCCTGTCGAGTCGGCCGGGGCGACGTGACCGAGAGCGGCCGGCTGTGGCTGCACGCCAAGAAAAACCCGCAACGCATCGGCTCGGGCGTGGTGGTCGACGGCCACGTTTACATTCTCAACGAGCCGGGCATCGCCTGGTGTATCGAGGTGCAGACCGGCAAGATCAAGTGGAAAGAGCGGCTCAGCAGCAAACGATCCTGGTGTTCGATGAGCTACGTCGATGGCCGGCTATACGTGCCGAACGAAAACGGCGAGACGTTCATTCTTCGTCCCAATCCAGAAAAGCTCGACCTGATCGCCACCAACCGCCTCGACGGCGAGGTGACCCGCGGCTCGCCGGCCTTCTCCGACGGGCAGATTTTCATGCGCTCGCACAAGCATCTTTACTGCATCGAAGAGTCGAAGAAGTAGCGGATAGTCGTGGTTCGCTCCGCGAACCAAACGTGAAGTAGCGGATAGTCGTGGTTCGCTCCGCGAACTAAACGTATCGTTCGCGGAGCGAACAACGACTATGCTCATCACGCCCGACAAGAACCGACGCAATCAACGGTTCGCCCTGCTGCTGGCGGCGCTGACGGTGATTCTGTTCGGCCTGTTGGCGTATTATCGGCTGTGGCTGCTTCCCGGCGTGTTGCTGAGCGTGCCCGCGTTTTTTTTCGCACGCCGGAAATGCCTGCGGCGAATGCGCGTCATGCGACAGGAATTCCCGCCGCTGTGGGAAGGAATCCTCCGCTCGCGGGTCGCCTATTTCAATGCCCTGAACGACGAAGATCGCGAGCGATTCCGCCAGTTCGTCAAGGTGTTCCTCGACGAGACCCGCATCACCGGCATTCGCACCGAGGTTGACGAGGAGACGCGGGTGTTGGTGGCCGCCAGCGCGATCATTCCGGTGTTTCGCTTCACGGACTGGGAATATGGCCACTTGGGCGAAGTGCTGATCTATCCCGGCAGCTTCGACGACGATTACCAGAGCGACGAAGACGGGCAGGGAAACATCCTCGGCATGGTCGGGATGGGGCATCTTAGCGGCGTGATGATTCTTTCCAAGCCGTCGTTGCTGGCCGGCTTCGCCAATCCCGACGACAAGCACAACGTCGGCATTCACGAATTCGCCCATCTGGTCGACAAGGCCGACGGCGTGATCGACGGTTTGCCGCCCGGCGTGCCGGCCGAGGTGGTTCGCCCGTGGATCGAGTGGGTCGGCGAAGAGTTGGCCGAGCCGCCCCAGCGCCGCGCGCACATCAGGGATTACGCCTACACGAACGAGGCCGAATACTTCGCCGTGTTGACGGAGTATTTCTTCGAGGCGCCGGAAGTGTTGCAGCGAAAAAACCCCGAGCTGTACGCGCTGCTGCAGAAGATGTTCCGCCAAGACACGGCGACGTTTCTTTCCGGTGCCAAGCTACACCGCCCCAAGCGACTCGGCCGCAACAGTCGCTGTCCATGTGGCAGCGGAAAGAAATACAAGAAGTGTTGCCTGCGAAAGGCGCGGCAGGGCGTGCCGGGGTAGGGAATCCCAATTGGAATGTCCCGAAATACTCACGACCCCGGCTTTTTGCCGATCATCACCCCGGGCGTGCGAATCCAGATGTTACGGAAGCGGACCGGGTTGCCGTGGTATTGGATGCTGATGGGCGCCTTGGGGCCGTGCGGTTCATAGGTCGGCGGCTTGTGCCAGGCGGTGCTGCCTTGGATTTCGGTGTGGTTCTGGATCAACACGCCGTTGTGCAGCACGGTCACGTGGCCGGGCGACGTGAGCTTGCCGGCTTTGTCGAAACGCGGGGCTTTGAAGATGATGTCGTAGGTTTGCCACTCGCCCGGCTTGCGGCTGGCGTTGACCAGCGGCGGGGCCTGTTTATACAGCGCGCCGGCTTGGCCGTCGAAGTAAGTTTCGTTGTCGTAGGAGTCGAGAATCTGAATCTCGTACTTGCCCATCAGATAGATGCCGCTGTTGCCGCGGCCCTGTCCGCTTCCCTTAACCACGCTCGGGCTGGCCCATTC
>JADFKK010000099.1 GCA_022564995.1 Planctomycetota bacterium
CGATCTCGTGCTTAAAGCGGGCAGTCCGGCTGGCCGTATGTTGTTTTCGCGGGTTTAAGAATTTCGCCTCGGCCATCGGCAGCGCCGTCTTCTGTCACAACCTGACCGTCTTGGCCAAAACCTCGGGCGGCTGACGGAAAACACGCCCACAACTCGAAAAAAATCGCGCTCTCCAAGGCAACGTATGCGCGCCGCGACCCATTAAATGCGTGCCGCAACAAAACAACCTCCGCCGCATCGAAGAACACGCCAAGCCAACACAAGAACCATGCCCGCCGCGCGCCCGACTCCCCGAAAAGAGACTATTATCAACAGGAACTAATTAGCCCAGGCATTTATGCCTGGGACCGCAATGCCGCGCCCCTCCCCGTTGCCCCTTTATACTGCTCACGGATGAAAATGGCACATTTTCTCGTTTAACGGCAAGCCGCAGGCGACTGTGTTTCCAAGCCAAGCGTCCATTCAAAACGCAGGGCGATTACACCGGCGTGATCCGCAAATACGGCAGGGCCAAGATGGAATAAATCTCAAGGCAACGCCCGAATCGAGAATCAGCCGGACAACTCGCATATGAGGAGTACCATGGGTAAAATCAACGCGACTGGGCGGATTTTCTTGCTGGCAATCGCCCTCGCCTTACCGACGTTGGCACGGGCAGGCGACGGATCATCCAGGCTCGGCGACGACGCGAGCACCAAGAAACGGCCCGCGGAGATTAAGGTGATAGTAACGCTGGACAAGCGGGCGTTCCACGTCGGCGAGCGGATTGTCGGTACGATACGCTTTGAAAATATCTCGACGAAGCGAATTGAACTGTTCTATGGAGGGATCGATGGGCCGGGAGTCGGCCAACACCAGATTGCCACTCGCGTTGTCGTCGGACCGGACGGCACCACGCGGTTTGTTTGCAAGCATCGCTCGGCGCGAGCGGGCGGAAAGACCGATCTCTATCCAATCGAACTCGACAGTAATGAGGAGGAATTCGAGATCGGCTCGGTCGAGGACATCGCAGACGTCGTCTCCGAGACCGCCAAGTTGGCTTCCGGAAAGTCTGTCGTCTTTAAGATCGACCTGACCGCTTACCTCACACCCTACCGCCGGGACGAAGACAAATCGGACTCGGTGCGGACCGGCACGTATGAGGTGCAGATCGAGTACGAATCATCCGGCGATCTGTACTGGGCCGGGATCGCGAGTGCCAACAAAGTCCAATTCAAACTGCTGCCTGCGAAGACAGAAATGAGTCGATTGAAGGCACCGAAAGAATAATCCTTCGTCGTCCTCGTATTTCCTCCTCGTCCTCGTCCTCGTACTCGAAGCGGGGCTCTTACCGTCAACGCCGGCTTTCGAGTACGAGTACGAGGAGGAGTACGAGTACGAGGAAAAGTCACGATGCCGTGATCTGCATTGTCGCCACTTCGAGCACCGGCAAGATGTCGAATCGGTCGATCTGGGCGGCGGTGGCGAGGTCGTCTTGCAGGCCGAGGGCTGAGACGTTGCGCCCGCCGTGGGATTGCAGCAGCGCTTCGGTGAGAAGTCGAGGGTCGGCGGACATCGGACCGAGCGCCCGCCAGCTATCTTGGGCGAGGCGGGCGGAGTCGTTGAGTTTGATTGGGCGTGCGGAATCGTCGCCGATCAACTTCTCGACCACGGCGCCGGCGAACAAAACGTCTTCGCGGGTGATCTGGCCGTTGGTTCCGGCACATAGCAGATCGACGTTGTCGCAGTCGGCCAGCGCGCCGCAAATCGCCGAGAGATTCACAAACGCGCCGAGGTAAACTCGCTGCGCCCGATCGCAGCGCAGCATCGCTTGGGTGCCGTTGGTGGTGGTGAAGACGATCGTCTTGCCGCCGACTTTTTCGCTCGTGTAGTCCGCCGGAGAATTGCCGAGGTCGAATCCCTCGGGCGGCAATCCGTCTCGCTCGCCGCCTAGCAAGACTTGGCCCTTGGGAAACGACCGAGCCAACTCCCGGGCGGCGTCCAACTCGGCGCAGGCGATCACTTGGCGAGCCCCGGCGGCCAGGGCATGGGCGATGGTGGTGGTGGCGCGGAGGACGTCGATGACGACGACCGTGCGGCCGGACAAGTCGTCGGGGGTGGTAAGTGTGGGCAGGAGATGGACGCGGATAGAGTGCATGGGGTTCGTTGGGTTGTGGGAGGAGGAGGTTATGATACGCACTTGCGCGGCGAAACCCCAGCCTCCCGGCAGGGGCTGGGGTTTCTGGAGGATGGCAAAATTGCGAAACCCTAGCTCCGGCCGGGAGGCTGGGGTTTCCGAAGCGTCGCAAACATGTCTTTTCGCATCAACAATTCGCACTTCGCCACTTCACGTCGCTTCGATACAATGTCTTCATGCCGCACGCCAAGCTTGCCGAATTCCTGGATGACCTTCTGCGCGACGGACAGCTCGCTCGCGTTCATGCCGAGGTCGATCCGCTGCTGGAGATCGCCGAGATTACCCGTCGGGTTGCCGGGCAGGGCGGGCCGGCATTGCTGTTTTCGCAGGTGCGGGGAAACGAGACGCCGGTGGTGACCAATCTATGGGGCACGACGCAGCGGCTGTGTCGGGCGTTGGGCATCGACACGCTGGAGCAGTTGGCCGGCCGGACCTTTCCGCAACAGGGCAAATCGACCGGCGGGCTGTTGGAGCGAATTACGCCTTGGCCCCTCGGCGACGAGAAGTTTTCGCCCAAAACGCTCAAGGTGGCGCCCTGCCAGCAGATTGTGTATCTGGGCAGCGACGTCGATCTGATGAAGCTGCCGGCTCTGCAAAGCGGGGCGGCTGAGACCGGGCGATCCATCACCGCGGGCGTGATCGTCGCGCAAAGCGCCGACAGCGATCGAGTGTCGATCTCGCGCCGCGACGTGACGATCCTCGACGAAAACCGCCTGGCCGTCGCCTGGCCGCCCGACGACCCGCTGTCCGCGTTTCTCGACGAGCACGCGCGGCGGGAAGACAAAATGCCGATCGCCATCGTACTAGGGGCCGAGGCGAGTGTCGCGCTGGCGGCGGCCATGCCGATATCGCCCGGCGACGATCCGTGGCAATTCGTCGGGCGGCTGCGCGACAAACCGTTGAGCGTCGTAAAATGTCGCACGCACGCTTTGCGTGTGCCGGCCGAGGCGGAGTTGGTGATCGAGGGCACGATCGATCCGGCGGAAGAAACGATCGACGGGCCGCCGGTCGCCGGAGCCAATGGATTCTACACGAGTTCGCGGCCGGCCCGGGTGATCCATGTCGAGGCGATGACGTGTCGTTCGCAGTGGACGTTTCCGGCGATCGTGCTGGGGCCGCCGCCGCACGAGCTAAGCGTGCTCGACAAGGCGATCGAGCGGATGCTGCTGCCGCTGGCCAAGAGCGCGGCGGCCGAGTTGGTCGATCTGACGCTACCCGACTTCGGCGGTGGGCAGCTTGTGTTGGCGTCGATCCGCAAGAGCCTGCCGCATCAGGCGGAAAAGGTGGCCGGGTCGCTGTGGGGCCTCGATTGGCTGATGCGGACCAAGATGATGGTCATCGTCGATGAGCAGGTCGACGTGCAGGATCATCGCGAAGTGCTGCGTCGCGCGGTGGCCAACGTACACCCCTCCCGCGATATTCAGATTCGCAGCGGGCCGGCCGATCCGCTGGATCACGCCACGCCGATCGTCTGCCGCGGAAACAAGCTGCTGTTGGACGCGACCGCCAAGCTGTCGGGCGAGCACCAGGGGCCGTGGCCTGAGGAGATCGCCACAACCCGCGAGGTGGCCGATTTGGTTCGCAGCCGCTGGAAGGAATACGGGCTGAGTAGCGGTTAAAATTCGCCGTCTTTGTCGGTTTATGTCGTGAGGCCGCCCTTCGCTGTTGGCGGCCGTGCGGTACAATGTCGCCGGATGCCGATCTCCGACGAACATAGCTCCCCACCCGGGCTTGCCCCGGTGGAAGCAGGGTTTTTGCACTACCGCTGCTGCCGACCCCTAAACTTGTCTCGACGCACCGACGCCTCGGGCGTCGGTGCGTCGAGACAAAAGGGGGTGTGCCAGACTCTCGGGTAGTGCAAAAACGTTCGCTCCACCGGGACAAGCCCGGGTGGCGGCGGAGCGTCTCTCACGGACGCAAAGCCGTACAGAAACGATCCGTTTTCGTACGCGGGGGCGAGCGAAGCTCATGACGGCTTCGCTTGGGAACCAGGAATCACCACCATGCCCGTCGATAAATCCACCGACCGCGTTCGCGGCATGTTCGACCGCATTGCCGGGCGGTACGATCTGCTGAACCATCTGCTGTCGATGAACGTCGATCGTTATTGGCGACGCCGGACGGTGCGGATGGTGCCGCCGCAGGCGGACGGGCCGGTGCTCGATTTATGTACCGGCACGGGCGATTTGGCCCTGGCGTATTACCGAGCGAGCGGCGGAAAGACGCCGATCATCGGCGCCGATTTTTCTCGCGAGATGCTCGCCATCGGCCGCCAGAAGAGCCAGCGGGCCGGCAGCAATGGGCAGCTTAAGCTCGTCGAGGCCGATGCCCAGCAGTTACCCTTTCCCGACGATGTGTTTCAGATCGTCACGGTGGCCTTTGGGCTGCGTAACGTGGCCGACACCGACCGCGGGCTGCGCGAGATGGTCCGCGTTTGCCGGCCCGGCGGAAAAGTGGCCATCTTGGAGTTCACCACGCCCCGCCGCCAGCCAATTCGGGGGCTTTATCTCTGGTATTTCCGCCACATTTTGCCTCGCCTGGCGCGTCTCTTGGCGGGCAAAGGCGAAGATGCCTACAATTACCTGCCTGCGAGCGTCGGCGAATTTCCGGCCTACGAACAACTGACCGAACGGATGCGAGCGGCCGGGCTCACCGAGGTGCGTTTCCATCCGTTCACCCTCGGCGTGGCCACTCTTTATCTAGGCACCAAATGAAACCAACCGTTGTCTTAGCTATCACCGGCGCCAGCGGCGCGATCTACGCCGAGCGACTGCTCGAAGTGTTGATCGCCGCCGGCTGGGACGTGCATCTGACGATCAGCCCGGCGGGCCGACTGGTGCTGAAGCAGGAGCTCGACGTGTCGGTCGATCTGGACGATTTCCAAATCAGCAGCCTGCTGCTCTCGGCCGACGCGAATCCATCGGACAGCAAGCTCGATTTGATGCGGTCGGCCGCCGGTATTTCCACTGAGGAGAGCAGCGTGCTGAGTTTCAGCAAGGGCGAGGCGGGCGAGGTCCATTATCATCATTACCAGGACTTCATGGCCCCGATCGCCAGCGGATCGTTCATGACCGACGCCATGGTGATTTGCCCCTGCTCCGGCACGACACTGGGGGCCATCGTCCACGGCCTCTCGACCAACCTGATCCACCGCGCCGCCGACGTGCATCTTAAAGAGCGCCGAAAATTGATTATCGTACCTCGCGAGACCCCCATCTCGTCGATTCACCTGGGGAACCTAAAACGGGCCGCCGACGCCGGCGCCGTCGTCTTGCCGGCCATGCCCGGTTTTTATCACGGCGTTAAAACTATTCGCGATCTGGTCGATTTCGTCGTCGGCCGAATTTGCGATCAACTCGGTATTAAACACACGCTGATGCGCCGCTGGGGCGATTAGAGGGGAGGGACGGAGCCGCCCTGTCCCCAGGGCGATGTACGTGGCGCAACCATCATCGCCCTGGGGACAGGGCGGCTCTGATATCTGAAATGCTGACGCGACCACTGGTCGCGGCTTTACAAATCCTCGTTCCCAACTCCCACATGCTCAACCGTCTCAAACAAATCCTCGAAATGATCCGCTTCAGCCACACGCTGTTCGCGCTGCCGCCGGCGATGTTGGCGGCGGTGATGGCGTGGACGCGTTCGGGCGAAAGCGGACCGCTGGAAACCCGGCGCGTCGTGCAAGAGTTGGTCGGCATTTTGTTGTGCATGGTGGCGGCCCGTAGTGCGGCGATGGCGTTTAATCGGATTGCGGATCGGCGGATTGATGCGGAAAACCCGCGGACCGAAATGCGGCACATTCCGGCCGGCCGGTTGAGCGTTTTCAGCGTGGCGCTGTTTACGATTGCCTGCTGCGTGGCATTTGTAGCGGCGACGTGCCTGTTTCTGCCCAACCGTCTACCGTTGATGCTGTCAGTGCCTGTGCTGTTGGTTTTGTTCTTGTACAGTTACACCAAGCGATTTACGGCCCTGGCCCATTTCTGGCTGGGCCTGTCGTTGATGCTGGCCCCCGTGTGTGCCTGGATCGCCATTCGCGGCCAAGTCGTGATGACCGACGTAACCGACTTGCTGCCCGCGGTCGTGCTCGGCGGGGCGATCATGCTGTGGGTCGCCGGGTTCGACATGATCTACGCCTGCCAGGACGTGGCGGTCGACATAAAAGCCGGCTTGCACAGCATTCCCGTGCGGCTGGGCGTCGCCGGGGCATTGCGATTGGCGGCCGTTTGTCACTTGGCCATGATCGCGCTGCTGGCGGTCTTGCCTTTGGTTTATCCGCCGCTGTCGTGGATCTACGGGGCCGGCATCGCCGCGATCGCCGCGCTGTTAATCTATGAACACGCCCTCGTCCGCCCCGACGATTTAACCCGAGTCAACACGGCCTTTTTCAACGTCAACGCCATCGTCAGCATCGGCCTATTCGTCATCGGGTCGGTCGATTTATTCTTTGGATAATCATGTAAAGCCGCGACCACTGGTCGCGCCGGAATTACCAAACAATGCCGCCTCTCAACCAACCAAGCCCGCGCCGTTCTTATCCCCGGCTCGTCT
The DNA here is from genome assembly GCA_022564995.1 of Planctomycetota bacterium. Classification (GTDB taxonomy): domain Bacteria; phylum Planctomycetota; class Planctomycetia; order Pirellulales; family JADFKK01; genus JADFKK01. The sequence goes on from JADFKK010000099.1 coordinate 6,725, forward strand.
GCATCTGCATCTGCATCTGTCTATGTCTCCTGCCGCTGGCCATCGGCTGCGACTCGGAGGATGACGACAAGAAGTCGTCGAGCGCGCCGTCCCCGGACAAAACAACCGACTCGACTCCAGCGAAGACGTCCGCTCCCACGAACAAAACAGACGCCCCCACGAAAAAAAACGTCTCCCCCGCGCCATCGCCGATCGACGAAACCCTTCACGAAGGCAAAACCTTCGCCCAATGGGTCGATCTGCTCGGCGATCGCGCCGATGGCCCCGTCGCCAGCGAAGTTTTAATGCGGGCGGGCGATCCGGCAATACCAGCGTTGTTGGCGGCCCTGCAATCCGAAAGCAAAGATCGGCGGATACGCGTGATGGATATGCTGCGGGGCAGAGGCGGTGAGAACGCCACCTACGACCCTCGCGTCATCGAAGCCTTTATCGCGGCGCTCGACGACAAGGAGTCGGCGATTCGCAAAACGGCGATCGGCGGCCTGCGCGACGCTCGCGTGAAGCAACCACGGGTCATCGCCAAATTGGCCGCACTGCTGCAGGTTAATCGTGCGCCGTGGGACGAACAAACCCGCGTGTTGGGCTATCTCACGTCGCTCGGACCCGACGCGGCGGCGGCCACCGAGGCAGTCGCCAAGATGCTGGCGACCCACGATCGCAAGTACGCCCGACGCAAGGCGCTGACCACACTCCTGGCCATTGGCGGCGATCGTGCGGAAGTCTCAAAAGGGCTCGTGGCCGCAATGTGGGACGAGGACGATGGCATTTGCGACCTGGCCGAAGATCAGGTATTACGCCTGAAGCCCGGCCCGCGAGCCAAGCAGGTAGACGAATTGTTAGTCGACTTGTTGGACAGCAATGACGGTCTTGTGAGAGAAACGACACGGGAGCTGCTCATCGACCTCGGTGCAAGAGTGGTGCCGAGAATGATTGAGGCATTGCACGATCCGCGCCTGTCGGTTCGAAAGCGGGCCGTCTTCGTATTAGGGAAAATCGGCCCACCGGCGAAAGCCGCGCTCAAGCCTCTACGACAAAAACTGAACGACAACGACAAGGAAACCAGAGGGCTGGCGAAGCTGGCGATCGACAAGATTGAAGGAAAGCTGTAGACCCGTAACAACTCACTCGTGTGGTAGCTGAATTCGCAAGAATTCAGAAGCTACTGAGATGGTTTCCCTCCATTCTGAATTCTTGCGAATTCAGCTACGACATCATGATCCGCTCCACCCAACCATCGCTAGAAACAATTCGCGACAAGGTCGAAGCCGGCCAGCGGCTCTCGGCCGACGACGGGCTGTTTCTCTACGGCGACGACGTGCCGCTCAACGAAATCGGCCAGCTAGCTAACCTCGTGCGCGAGCGCAAAAACGGCAACCACGCCTATTACAACATCAACACGCATCTGAACCCCACGAACATCTGCGTCTATCGCTGTATCTTCTGTGCGTTTCGCTCCGACCTGCGCGATCCGCACGGATACCTGATGGACGACGAGGCGATTATCGCCCGGGGGCAGGAAGCCGTCGATTGCGGGGCCACCGAGCTGCACATCGTCGGCGGGCTGCATCATCAGAAAAAATACGACTGGTATCTCAACCTGATTCGCATCTTGCACGAGGCCTTTCCGCGGCTGCATCTAAAAGCCTGGACCGGCGTCGAGATCGAGTGGTTTGCCCACATGACCGGCAAGACCTACCGCGAGATTCTCGAAGAGATGATCGAAGCCGGCCTGGGCAGCATGCCGGGCGGTGGGGCCGAGATTTTTCACCCGGAGGTTCGCGACCGCATCTGCGAGCACAAGTCGGACGCCGGCCGCTGGCTGGAGATCCATCGCACGGCCCACGCCCTCGGCCTGCGGACCAACGCCACGATGCTTTACGGGCACATCGAAAAACCGTATCACCGCATCGACCACCTGATCCGCCTGCGCGAACTGCAAGACGAGACCGGCGGCTTCCAGACGTTTATCCCGCTGGCCTTTCACCCGGAAAACACGGGCCTGTCGCACTTGAAAAAACCGTCGTCGCTGATCGATCTGCGGACGATGGCCATCAGCCGGCTGATGCTCGACAACTTCGATCACGTCAAAGCCTACTGGATCATGCTCGGCATCGGCACCGCCCAGGTGGCCCTTTCCTACGGCGCCGACGACATCGACGGCACCGTGCGTCACGAGTTGATCTATCACGACGCCGGAGCGACCACGCCGGAAGTCCTCGGCGTCGAAAAAATCCGCCAGATCATCATCGAAGCCGGGCGCGAGCCGGTCGAGCGGGATACGCTGTATCGGAAAGTCGTGCGAGAGGGCGACGCAGCGGAGAGCCAGGCATGGGAAGTCGGCGAAAGAGTGGCGGGTCGTTGAGAGCGCCAGCGTAGGGTGCATCCCGATGCACCAATCGACTGCCCTAGGGCGTTTTCGACGGCTAGCAACAAATCATAGCACGTGCCTGTTTCTATATTGGTCGACGATGTACACTGTAGGAGTGTGTCCAATCCCGACGAAAGGCTGCGGATGGAGGAATACCGATGAACACTGCACGTTCCAAAAGACTGCGAGTATTGCTATGGTTATTCGCGTCGATTCTATGCATCGGACTCGTTCTTGTCGTGCTGGATTTCATCCAAGAAAACCAACCTGTTTCGACGGAAAGTCCGATCGCTTCGATACTGAATCCTGGGGACATGATAGGCGGACGCGTGTGTCCTTTTGGGGAGACGACAAGTATTGGAAAACCAGTGGGAGAGAATGGAGAGAAAATGAAGTGGCGTTATGAAGTTGACTGCACGGATGAGAAAGGGACGACACGGCGAATACGCCTCGACTTTATCATGGCTTATGACGGCAAGACGAACAACTGCCGATATGTGGCCCTAACTCCCAGCCTCACGACGGATGAAGGTGACATGCGTTTTTGCGTTCTCGCTCGCACGCAGCCACAAGAGATGACTGATTTTCGAGGGTTCGCGCTTCAGATTACTGTTGCCGGAATTGTTGTCCCAGACGCCCATCGCGATGATGTCATGCTACAGAAACTGGATGAATGGAACTCGGGTATTAACGTGAACGTCAGAGGAACGTCGCTCTATTTCTCGGAGACGCTCATGGTCGACTGTTCCAATTCTCCCTGGAGTGTTTCTCACTACGCGAGCCGCGAGCTACCATATCAGGATGCCTACTTTACGTTAGACAGACGATTTGCGCCACAGGCTGTTAAGATCGAAACAAAGGGAGAAACAGAGGAGGCTGGACTCATTGATTCGATCCCATCGGCCACCCATCAATGATTGAGTGGTGACGATACCGGGATGCACCGATCGACCAGCGCACTGCTTATTTGACGGTGAGCAACCAATCAACGAGTCTTGACCGCTCTGTTTTTCTAGCTCCGCAGGAGCGGCCCCGAGTGAAGCATCGGTTCGATGTACTGGTAACCCAATTCCACAGCACGCTGGATAGCTCGGTGGTCCGCTTGGCGAAGCAGACGTTTGGTTCACACAGCGAACAACGACTTTCATTTCACGGTTGCTTTTCTTTTCTTTCGCGGCGGCGTGATGACGATATTGCCGGCCAATTCGGCGATGGTTACTTTGGCGAGCGATTTCAGGTACGAGAGTTCCAGGTCTTGCAGCTTGCCCTGGATCGAGCAGCGGCTCTGCACGGGGCAGGCCCCCTCGAGCGACAGTCCGCAGCGGTTCAGTTCCACGCCTTCGAGCAACTCGACCATGTCGCGGAGGTTGATCTTGTTGGCCTTTCTGGAGAGCGAGTAGCCGCCGGCCACTCCGCGGTGACTGCGGAGCAACCCGCCGCGGGCCAGCCGCTGCACGACGTTCGAGAGATACGTCTCGGACATGTCGGGCCAGATCGTCCGCATCCAATCGGCCAATTCGGGCAGCGTAGACAGCTCTCCTGATTTCTTTTTGGCGACGTAGGCCAGCGCGTGGACGGCGTAGCCGAAGCGTTGTGAGAAAAACTGCCCGATGGCCATGGTCGTTGTCCTTTCGCGGCCCGCAGGCGTATGGGGCCGGGTAGGTGATAGGCGGTTATGTACACAAGTCGATCTAGTTTATATAGTATGGGTTTTATGGGCCTTTTGTCAATATGGCCGCCGGGCAGGTTTTTATTTGCCGTCGGCTGGTCCCGCTTGTCCGGACAGTCGATAAACTGTATAATGTGGGTTCTGTTTAGAATGACTGATCGAGGCAATGCGCATGACAACGCCGACCAGACCACTTGCCGTTGAACAGGTCAAGCGGGCCAGCCGCGCGCTGCGCGGATCGATCGCCGAGGAGTTGACGTCAACGCGGCCGTCGTTCTCGCGATCCAACGTCCGCCTGTTGAAGTTCCACGGAGTGTTTCAGAAAGACAACCGCGACGAGCGGTCTCGTTGCCGAGACGAGGGACTCACGCGGTGCTATCAGTTCACCGTGCGGATACGGCCAGCCGGCGGAAAACTCTCGGCGGAGCAGATGCTAGGCGTGCTCGATTTGGCCGACGCGGTCGGCGACGGAAACGTGCGGATCACCGCCCGACAGGGAATGCAGCTGCACGCGGTCGCAAAGAGGCGACTGAAGGCGACCCTTCGTCGGATCGCCGAATTGAATCTCACCACGCTGGGCGGCGGCGGCGACGTCAACTGCAACGTGATGTGCTGTCCGGCGCCTTCGCTCAGCGAAGAAGTGCATCGCAGCTTGCAGGAGATCGCCGCGCGCGTCTCGGACGCATTGATGGTGGACGATGCGGCGTACCGTGAGATATGGCAGGCAGACCGTGTAGCATCTTCGCCGGTCGAAACCGCCGGGCGCATCGCGCCCGATCCGCTGTATGGTCCGACTTACCTGCCGCACAAGTTTAAGGTCGGCATCGCCTTGCCCGAGGACAATTGCAGCGACGTCTACGCCCAGGACGTCGGCTTGCTGGCGGTCTGCGAGGCCGGTCGGCTGCTGGGATTTAATGTGTTGGTTGGCGGCGGGATGGGCAGGATTCTGTCCGCCGCGCGGAGTTTTCCCGCGTTGGCGCAGCCGCTGGTGTTCGCCAGAGTCGAAGACGTGGTGCCGCTGGTGACGACCGTCGTTAAGATCTATCGGGATTTCGGCAACCGGTCTGACCGCGGCAAGGCGCGGCTGAAGTACCTCGTCGACTCTTGGGGCCTGGAGCGATTTCGACAGGCCGTCGAAGAGCAGCTCGGCCGGCGACTTGCGTTGCCGCGCCCGCTGGAGGTGACCGGCTACGAGGATCACCTCGGCTGGCATGAGCAGGCCGACGGTCGCTGGTATCTCGGCATTTATGTCGACGGGGGTTGCATCGGAAACCGAGACACTGGCAACGGAGATACCGGCTCGCTGAAGGCGGCGCTGCGCGACATCTTGGCGAGAGTCGGCTGCGACGTGCGGCTCACCCCTCAACAAAACCTGCTGCTGGCCGGCATCGAAGCCTCTCGTCGTGACGACATCAAGGAGATTCTCGCCGGCCATGACGTGCCCGGCGTCGAACAACTCAGCAACGTCCGCCGCTGGTCGATGGCCTGTCCGGCGTTGCCGACGTGCTCGGCCGCGATCACCGAGGCGCAGCGATTCGTCCCGGAGATTCTCGCGGCGCTGGAGGACGAGTTGTCTGAGTTGGGCCTCTCCGACGAACGCTTCACGCTCCGAGTGACCGGCTGTCCCAACGGCTGCACGCGTTCCTACCTGGCCGACGTCGCCCTGGTCGGTCGCTCCATCGACGTCGAACGCAACGTAGAAAAATTCGCCATCTTCATCGGCGGCGACACCCTCGGCCGCCGCCTCAACACCCTCTACCAAGACCTCGTCCCCGCCGACCAGGTCGTGCCGTTGCTGCGTCGCCTGCTGCGCCGTTACCAACAGCAGCGACACGATGGCGAATCCCTCGGCGACTTTTTTGCCCGCCTGGGCGTTGACCAACTGCAGAGCGGCACGGTCGATACATAACAGGCCCGACCCTAGAAAAACGGTGGCTCGCACGCTCAGAACCGACGCCGGCCTGTTCGCGTCTGCGCGATCTCGACAGCGGCATTGGCACTAGCCCTGATAATTCATCAGCCGCGGGGCGCTAGCGCCCGGTTCTTGCTGCGATGTTGCACAAACCGGGGGCTAGCGGGGCGCCGGTTCATGAAGAAGACAGCGCCTTGGGATCGGGTCCCCGCTCGCCGGGGAATCCGTCGGCATCGACCAGACCACCTATGCGTGACACGCGGTCACCGCAGGGGTACAATGGCCGCTCACGGGAAGGCGGGCGGGGCGCACGCTCGCACAAGACTTGTCGTCACCCGAGCTAGCATGCCGACCGTGTCGTTCGCATCAACGTCGCGCCCTGGCCGTTGCGAAATCGATCGTTCGTTGCTGGATCACTGCCCATGTCAGGCCCTGAGCACGCCCAACCCAAGGCGACGACCGACGAGCCGGTTGACGTCCTTATCATCACGGCGGCCGAGGACGAAGACGATGCGGTGCGCCTCGTCGAAGACGGAGCCGCCGGCGATTGGGAGGAAACGCCGGGGCCGCCGAAATACGGCTTCGCGGTCTGGCGAAACCGCTATCAAGCTGCCGACGGTGGCCATCTGAGCGTCGCCCTGACGCGGGCCTACGAGATGGGAGCCGAGGGCGCCGGCAACGCTGCCGCTCGGCTCGTCGACTTCTACAAACCGCGCTGCCTGGCGATGTGTGGCGTCTGCGCCGGTAACCCGGGCCGCGCTGGGTTGGGTGAGGTGATTATTGCCGATCGTGTCTACCGCTACGACGTTGGTGAGCAGCTCAATGCGACGGCAGGAGCCAAGCCTGTCTTTCATTCCGACATGACGACGTTTCAGCTCAACGCTCAATGGAAGCAAGCAGCCCAGCAGTTTTCGATCCCGGCGGAGGCCGACTGGCTCAAGCAGCGACCGCGAGAACGAACGCTCCAAGAGACCTGGCTACTGCATGAATTGTTGCAAGAACGAAACCCGCTGGATTCGCCCGATCGAGCCGAGTTGTGCGCAGACTGGACGGAAGTCGTCGAGCAACTACAAGAGCAGAAGTTGATCTCCCTCAAGGCAGGGCGGGCCGCTCTGACCAAGGCAGGCCGCGGAAGGATTGAGGAGTTACTATTCAAGCACGCCGGACAGCTTCCCGAACCGGCTGCGTGGCAGACGGTCGTCGGACCGCTGGGCACGGGCAACAATCTGGTCAAGGACGTCGACATCTGGGAGCAACTTCGCATCCAACAACGGCACGTGCTGGGGCTCGACATGGAAGGCTCGGTCATCGGCTTCACGGCGCACGTGCAGCGCGTGCCCTACGCGATCGTGGTCAAGGGCGTCATGGATTATGCGGAACCTGGGCGAACCCAAGGATTTCGGCTGTTTGCCGCACGCGCGGCAGCGGAGGTGCTGCTGGGGTTCTTGCGGCAACAATTGCCGATCGACCGTAAACAGTCCCCTGCCGATATCCTCAAAACGAACATTTTGGAACCTGCCGAGCGCGCGGAGAATCCGGGCACGTTGCTCAACGCCCGCTACCAGGTCGTGCCGTTTTTCGAGCCGGCGCGGCGACGAGAACTCGATCAGCTTGAATCCTGGTGCGCGAGCGGAAAGTCGCCGTCGGAGACGCCTCCTACAGCCGACGCGGAACCTGTGGGCGTGCGTCTCTTCTTTGGGCCGGGCGGCGCGGGGAAAACACGGCTGCTGATCGAGTGGGCCAAGCGTCTGCGCGAGCGAGGGTGGCAGGCTGGCTTCCTTGGCGAGCGGGCCAGCATCGAACAGTTCGATCGGCTGCTGGACTGCGGAACCGCGACGCTGGTCGTGGTCGACTACGCCGACGGCCGACCCGACCTGCTGGCCTTCCTGCGGCGGATGCTGGACCGCCAGGCCAACCGCAGCACGCCGTTTCGCGTCGCCTTGCTGTCAAGAGAGGTCGGCGATTGGTGGCAAGTGATTCAAGCCCAGGATGCGGAGGTAGGCCACCTTCTCGCCCAACACGAACCTTTTCGGCTCGCAGCAATTCCGGTGGAAGGCACGCTGCGTCAACAGGTTTTCGACGAGGCATATCAAGCGTTCGCGACCTTGCCAAACAAGCCGGCTGCGGAGCGAAGTGTGGACCTTACCGACCAGCGGTTTGCGCGGATGCTGTACCTGCACATGGCGGCTCTGGCTACGGTCGAAGATTTGCCGATATCGGCCGCTGGCCTGTTGGACGAAACGCTGTCCCACGAGCAGCGCTACTGGAGCAAGCAGTTTCAGGAGAAACACGCCGCCAGTACGCTCGATCAAGATGCCTTTACGGCCGCAGCGCGACGTACCGTGGCGGTCGTGACCTTGCTGGGCGGCGTGCCAAGCGGGGAGTCTGCCGAGGCGCTCAATGCGCGAGTCGACGGCCCTTCAGACCCGCAATTCTGCACGTTTCTGCATTGGCTTTATCCTGATCTTGAACCGGCCAGCGACGCAGGTGGCTTCGTGCGAGGTCTGGAGCCGGACCTGTTGGGTGAGGCGCTCGTGGGCAGCGTGCTTGCCGACAGGAGTACCAATCGGGCCTTCCTCAGGCAAGTATTCGAGGAGGCGGATGAGACGTCGCTTCGCAATGGTTTTGTAGTCCTCACGCGGCTCGCCGTTCGCGGAGTCAGCGATGCCGCCAGTTGGATGGAACAGTTGCTGGATGCGGACGTTGTGGGTCGCGCCAGGGCCGCCTTTGATGCGGCTCTAACCCTGGGCACCGAAACGGCCCACGCCCCGCTGGGCGCCGTACTGGCGAGCGCACTACAGCGCGATGGGACGAGCCAGTTTGCCGCAGAAGTGGCACCGCTGATCCCTGAGCGGACCGTTTCGCTGCTGGAGCTGGCCGTGTGGGCAACCACTCGTCTCCTGCGGCAATTACCAACCAGCGGCGACGACGCAGTCCTACTAACGGAGCGCGCTGGCTTGCTCAACAATCTCGGCAACCGTCTGAACGATCTGGGCCGCCGCGAGGAGGCGCTGAGGGCGACGCAAGAGGCGGGCGACACGTACCGGGCGCTGGCTGAGGAGCGGCCCGACGCCTTCCTGCCCGACCTGGCCATGTGCCTCAACAATCTCGGCACCATGCTGAGCGAATTGGGCCGCCGCGAGGAGGCGCTGACCGCGACAGAGGAAGCGGTTGACACGTACCGCGCGCTGGCCGAGGAGCGGCCCGACGCCTTCCTGCCCGACCTGGCCATGAGCCGCAACAATCTCGGCATCAGGCTTGGGGAATTGGGCCGCCGCGAGGAGGCGCTGACCGCGACAGAGGAAGCGGTTGAAACGTACCGCGCGCTGGCCGAGGAGCGGCCCGACGCCTTCTTGCCCGACTTGGCCGGGGCCCTCAACAATCTCGGCGGCAGGCTGAGCGAACTGGACCGCCGCGAGGAAGCGCTGACCGCGGCGCAGGAAGCGGTTGACAAACACCGCGCACTGGCGGAGGAGTGGCCCGATGCCTTCTTGCCCGAATTGGCCATGAGCCTCAACAATCTTGGCATCTCGCTGAGCAATCTGGGCCGCCACGAAGAGGCGCTAAGGGTGACGCAGGAAGCGGTCGACACGTATCGCGCGCTGGCCGAGGAGCGGCCCGACGCCTTCCTGCCCGATCTGGCCATGAGCCTCAGCAATCTCGGCAACCGCCTGAGCAAACTGGGCCGCCACGAGGAGGCGCTGAGGGCGACACGGGAAGCAGTCGACTACTATACAACCTTGACTGAGCAGTCGCCCCATGCCCACGCTCAGCGTTTTGTTATGGGCATTCGCAACCTTCGTAAGCATTTGCAGCAGGTTGAACTCGATCCGCGCGACGATCCCACCTATCAGCGCGCCACCGAAGTTGCCCGCAGGTTGGGACTTGATCTGGAATGACGGCGCTTCTAGCCCGCATGATTCACGGGCCTGCACTCAAACGTCATCAATAGGGCGGTGAAAAGCGGTTGTGATGATCTTGCGCAAAACACCGCGCAATTCCGCGTCCACACTAGCCCGAAGCGCAAGCGAGGGATATCACGGGCTGTCCCTCGCTTGCGCGTCGGGCTAGTGAATTGCGTCCGCTCCGTCGCCGCTAACCCGCGGTTCGTTCGGATTGCGGAAAAAACCGGGGGCTAGCGCCGTGCCGCTCACATGCGACTCGCGTGTCTTACTGACTGTCCCGACACACGTTCGGCGCGGGCCGGCCGCCGGGCATGTCCATGCGGGGCGTTTTCTTGAGCATCGCTTGCACGAGCTTGAACGTCTCCAAGATCGCTCGGTAGTCCGGATCGTTCTTGTCGGCGAAAACCGGCTTGCCACACTGCCCGCTGCCGCCGGCCGCTTTGGCCAGCGGGGCGAGCAGGAACGGATTCAACTCGGGCTCGGTGATGCGTGTCCAGACGCGGCGCGGGATCTTGCCGCCCTTGTGGCAGGCGGCGCAGCGACGCCGGCCAACGTCGGCCAACACCTTGTCGAGGCCGGCCGGATAAATCCGCCGGCAGCCGGGCTGCTCCGGATAGGCCGTCTCGCTGCTGCCGTAATACGGAACATTCAGGTCGATCCAAGCGAGTATCCGCCGCCGGCTGCGCTCGTCCATGTCGATGCGCCCCTTGCCGCCCTCATCGCGATGACCCGAGAGGATCACCTCGGCCAGCTTGCTCTTAGGCGAGCCCCAGGTCTTGGGCTCGATTGCCAGGATGTTTTGCTCCTGCCCGTTGTAGGTCGGAATCCAGCTCACGTAGGGACTTCCCTTTGGGCCCTGGTTCTCGCGGGCCAACACGTCGTAAGAGACGCTGAAGAAATCGGTCTTGCCGCCGGTCAGGTCGAGATGCTTGGACCCGCCGAGAGTGGCCCCGTCGACGGGGTTGTGACATTTCACGCAATGTTTATCGAGCACCGGCTGCACGATCCGCGAGTAGTCGAACCCGCCGGCGCCCCACTCCGGCGGCGTCAGATCTTTCGGCTTGGCGGCGGTGTGAATCGCGACGTGTGACTGGGGCGTGAGGTTGCTGCGATGCGAGTGGCAGCCGACACAGCCCTGAACCTCTCCGGCGGCCAGGTGGCTGAAGCTCCGCATTCGCTGCACGGCCCGCCCCCGCTCGTCCAGCACCATGAACGAAACCGGCACGCCCGAGGGTACGCGAAAACAGGCGGAGCCGTCCGGCTCGATGGCCACCTCGCCCAGCACGTCTTTGGCCGCATAGGTCGCGCCGCACGAAATCACCGGGAATTGAAAACCGAAGGCCCGATATTTGGGGTCAATCCGCACCGTCTTGGGCATTTCGCGGATCACGCGGATTGTCTTGAGCTCACCCCGTTTGACATACTGCTCCAGGCCCTGGTAGACGTCCTGCACGAACAACGTGGCCTGTGGCTTGGCGCCCTCGGGCAGCGTCGAAGGGATAACCGGCGGGCGGCGTCGCGGCCGGATCGGCTGGGCGCCGAAGTATTGCATGCCGTCTTTCGGCGCCGGCAGAACAACCGACTGGAAATCGCCCCGGATCGTGCGGACCAGCACCGGCCCGCGGGCGGAGACCAAAAATCGCTCGCCGTCGAGCGGCAGGGGGCCGCTGTATTGTTTTGTGCCGCCCGTGTTTCCGTTGCCGCGATTGACCGGCTGAATCGGCACCTCCGGCGTAATGTTTTCGATGGCCGCCTGGGCGTTGGCGCCTTTGCGGCGATCGATCACGCCGATCGCTCCGCGCGTCGGGCCGTTGTGGCCGGTCATCGTGCAGATGATCTTCGAGCTGCCGGGAATCGAACGGGCTTCCATGAACGTGCCGGGCGAGAGCACGCGATTGCCGAAATAGCCGGCCAGCCGCGTCCCGTCGGGATGGATCGTCCACAGGCTTTGAATCGGAATGGCCGGCCGATCGACATATTCCCAGCGCGAATAAATGATCCGTCCGTCGTCGAGCACCTGCGGCGTGAAGTCGTTGAGATAGTTGGCCGAGAGTTTCTTGAGGCCGCTGCCGTCCGGCTTCATGCGGTGCAGCGTGCCGACCGGCGCGTGCCAGCAATAGGCAAACTGCGGATTCCGCGTGGTGAGAAACGCGATGTCGCCGTCCGGCAGCCAGCAGGCGTTGTAATCGTGCCACGGGCCATCGGTGAGTCGCTTGAGGTGCGTGCCGTCGACGTGAACGGTCCATAGGTGATATCCTTCGTCCTGTTTGCGACGCCAACTGAACAGTGCCACCTTTCCGTCGTGAGACAGATCGCAATCGAGGATCTGTCCGGTCGGCGAGGCGACGAGTTGCTGTAGCGGAACGTCCGGCTCGTGCGGCGAGGACACGTACAAGCCGCCGCCGGCGCGAAAGCCTTCGTAGTGATACGTGTAAACGTGCGACGCGGTGATTTCATGCCGCTTGATAATCAGCAGGCGATCCACGTCGAACAGCAACACTTCGCGGCGGAGTTGTGTTAGTGAGTCGCGTTGCTTATCCAGTTGGCCCTTGCCGTCTTGGATCAGCTTCAGTCGCCGGATATGTTCCGACGATTGCCCGTATTTCTTGCCGTGAGTTTCGACTAGATCGAGAATCAACCGCCGCAGCTTGTCGCAGTCGTCGGTGTGCTGGCTCGGTTCGGCCGCTCGCAGAGGCGTCTGACCGGCGGAGATGCAGCAAAGACTCGCGCACAGCGGGAGGGCCAACGCGAGGCTAACTCGCACGATACGGCACGTCATGGCGGTCTCCTTGTCGGTGACGGTCGCAATAAGGTAGCTACGCTCGCCAGAGCGTGGATCGAGCGTATCGACCGTCTGGCGACGGTAGCTACGACAGGTAAATTCTCATTTGCCGCTCGCCAAACTGCTTACGCATGAGCCGAGCTTTATGCGTTCCGCGATTCTGGCGGCCCGGTGCAAAGGGACGCTCGGCGGCGAGGGCGCCTTGCCTTCGCGATCTAACATAGTTAAACTATATCTTCATTAGTTAGTTTTGTCTAGACGGCAAGGCGACCACACTAGCCCGACGCGCAAGCGAGGGAGAACCGCAGGCTGCCGTCCCTCGCTTGCGCGTCGGGCTGAGTGTAACGGAGATGACACGGGTAATTGACACCGCGAAACCCTGAAAACCACCGGAGGATTTATGCCCACCTCGACGCCGGATCTGCACGAACTGTACGAGGCGATTCTCACGGGAGACGCCGCTTCCGCGGTCTCCGTCACCGAGGCGGCCCTGGCCGCCGGTGTCGAGCCGCAGGACTTGGTCAGCCAGCGGATGATCCCGGCCATGGACGAGGTCGGCCGCCGGTTCGAGGCCGCCGAATACTACGTGCCGGAACTGTTGATCGCGGCCCGGGCGATGAAGGGCTGCCTGGGTCTGCTACGGCCGCTGCTGGCCGAGCGGGGCATCGAGCCGGCGACGGCGAGATCGCCGCATGTACTGGTACGTCGGCGGATCACCCTCGACAAACCAATATCCCACCAGCAAGGGATAGAAAAACAGCAGGGTAAACGCGCCGGCAGTCGCCACCGCCCCGCCCGGATCGCGGCCCGGCATGATCGCCTTGGCCAGCAGTCCGACGATCGTGCCGAAGCCGACCCACACCAGGATGTCGTTGGTCCGCTGCTGGACCGCCGCGGAGAATTCGATGCCTTCGACGGGTTGAGTTCCTCTGGAGTTTAGGGGTTCGGCGTTGGAAACTTATTCGAGGCGAACCGCAAGCCCTGATTCAAAGACAACGAGTAGCCGTTCAGGCCCGCGATCCGCAGCACTTCTTGAATTTTTTCCCGCTGCCGCAAGGACACGCCTGGTTACGTCCGACGCGGGGTTGACCGGAGCGGATGGTCGACACGAGCGTTTTCGGCTTTCGTTTAACTGGTTCGTAAGCCGGCGGACCCGCTAGATGGGGTGTATGGCGAGAATCGATCCGCTCTCGTTCTAGCGGCGGGTCGTCTTCGACTTCGTCGACTTCGTCATCTGCGTCATCATCCGGGTCCGGCTGAAAGCACTCCCACCATTCGATCTCACTGACGGTGTCGGAGATTCTCGCCGGATCCAATTTCGCCAGTTCCGTTTGCATGGCCTCCTCGCCAAGCTCGATCGTTTCGCGACATTCCTCCAGCGAAAGGATCTCGTCATCGGCGATGCCCGCTTCATAGGCCCGTTTGATGTCGCCCCAGCATTCCTCGGGAGCGAACTTGAGTAGTGCCAAGATAAGCCCCGGGCCGATTTGGTAGTCTTGCGAATCGATCGCTTCGCGCAGCAATCGCCCGAGGCGATCGAGCCCGATCTGGCGTGAGATACGGCCATCGCGGAAAAGCTGGACGTATGTGTTGGCAAACGTCCAACGAACGTGTTGGCTTATGCCCTCGCTCTGGATCAGATCGTCAATCACATCCAACTGAGTGGCGGCAAAAATTGCCAAGAGCTTGGAAATGTCGTCCTCAAGCACGTCGCCGAACAGTTCATACGCATCTTCGTCCGGCAGCGAAAGCACCTCAATCACGGCCGGAAGCGCCTCGGTCACCTCGAACTCGGCCAGCAAGAAAAGCGCAATGGTTGGAGCCGCGCCAATGGGCACACAGCCCGCTTTCGCTGCCGCGGTGGCGCTGCGCAAGACTTCAATCAGCCTGGGCGTGATCGCTTCGCGGTGCTGCTGCGCTGCGCGGATGGCCACTTCGGGAAGGAACGTGTACCAATCGACGTTCAAATCGCGAATGATCCGATCCAAGTCCGCCTCAGGCGCGACCTCTGGCGTTGATTCCGTCTTCATGGTGGTTCCTCCGCGTATTGGATGGCCCATTCTTGAATCGCAATATCACCTTAACAGCCTGTTGAAAAAGTGGACGGAGGGGGTCAGGTCCAAGTTTTCGGTCGACGTCTTGCGGGAAAAAACGTCCTTTCGCCGAAAATTGGACCAGACCCCGACTTCTTCAACAGGCTGCTAAGGCAGGACCATCACAATCCGCCATTTTCGCCGAATGCCGCCGCTTTGACAACGCTATCTGCCGCGGATGAACTGCTAACTCGCGAAGATTTGTCTCGAGTAGCGTTGTTTTCCCTACATCTTCGCAATCAATTCCAAGCAAAGCTGCCGCACCTGCCCCGGGTTGACGTTGGGGTTTTTCTGTTTGGCTTGGCCGATCAAGGCGCCGACGGCTTGTTGTTTGCCGGCTTGGACATCGGCGACGATCTTGGGATTGGCGACGAGCAATTCTTGGCAGAGCGATTCCAGATCGCCGGAATCGACCGCTTCGATGCCCAACACCTGCAGCGCCACTTCGACCGATTGGTTTTCGGCCACCATGGCGGCCAGCACCTGTCGGCCGCGGCTGGTGTCTAGCTCCCCAGCTTTGATTTTCAACAGCAACTCCGCCAACCGCTCGGCGGAAAGCGGAAATCCGTCGATCGTGCTTTCCGCCTCCTTGAGCATCCGCAGCACGTCCTGACGTATCCAATTGGCGGCCAGCTTGCCGTCGCCAACCAACTCGGCCAAGCGCACAAAAAAATCTGCCAGCGGGCGGCCTTGATTGACCAGCACGTCGGCGTCTTCGGGCGTGATGTTGTAATTCTCTTGCAGCCGGCTCCGCAGCGCCGCCGGCAATTCGCCGAGGCTCGACTGCACCTCGTCGATCTCCGCCCGGCTAACCGTGACCGGCGCCAAATCGGGATCGGGCAAGTAGCGATAATCGCTCGACTCCTCTTTGCTCCGCTGGCCACGGGTGATCTGCGCCGCGTCGTCCCAGCCGCGGGTTTGTTTGGGCATCTCGCCAAGCTTTTGGCCCGTCTCCTGCCACAGATCCCACTGACGCGAAACCTCGTAAAGCAGCGCCCGTTCGACCGCGCGAAAACTGTTCATGTTTTTCACTTCGACAATCGGCGTGGCGATCTTGCCCGCGGGCACTTCGACGTGCAAATTGATGTTCGCGTCGACCCGCAGGCTGCCTTCCTGCATGTTGCAATCGGAAACGCCCAGATAGGTGAGCAGCAGCTTTAACTCGCTCAGATACGCCTTCGCCTCGGCCGGCGAACGAAGATCGGGCTCGCTGACGATCTCCAACAGCGGCGTGCCGGTGCGGTTCAGGTCGATGCGGCTGTCGGCCTTGCCGGCCACCTCGTCGTGCATGCTCTTGCCGGCATCTTCCTCCAGATGCGCCCGAATAATGCCGATTCGCCGCTTCTCATCACCCCCGGCCGGGTCGTCGATGTCGAGATAACCGTCGTACGAAAACGGCAGATCGTACTGGCTGATCTGATAACCCTTGGGCAAATCGGGATAATAATACTGTTTTCGGTCCCACTTGGACGAAGTGGCGATGTGCAAGTCGAGCGCCGCCGCCGTGCGCAGCGATAGCTCAAACGCCCGGCGATTCATCACCGGCAACGTGCCCGGCATCCCGCAACACAACGGGCAAATCTGCGTGTTCGGATCGGCTCCGAACCGCGTGCTGCATCCACAGAACAGCTTGCTTTCGGTCGCAAGCTGCACGTGAACTTCGAGGCCGATGATGATCGTGTAAGGTAACTCAGACATAAGAACTCAGGGACAACCCGAATCGGTTGCGGTCAACCGTCTTGACCGCGCCACGCTTTCTGCGACCCGCATGTTCTTCAAATAATACATCAATCGGCCATGTAGTGTACTCCCCCTCTCTCCATCCGTGCTTCAATTCGTGTCTCCCTGGCAGCCTGTTGAAAAAGTCGGATATCCGATGTAGGAGGCGACTCCTGTCGCCGACAATAGACTTGCTGCTGGCTCAAACCCTGTGGGGCGAACCCAGATGATCAAATATCCGGGCGGAGAAGTTACCGAATTCCGCCTTCCGAATTCCGAATTGCCACGCTCCGCCCGCCGCAAGCAAGTGAGTCGATGACGCCCAGACCCACTCGCTGGCGCGTCGTGCTAGCATTTCCGCCGAGTGACGCTGAATCGGCGCTCTGCTATTAGCTTTTCCTCGCGTCCTAGATGCCCCAAAACGCGGCGATTTGCCATTTGCTTGCATCCCCTCTCGCAATCGGATAAAGTAATCGCACGTGCTCAGTGTAGTGGGTCACCCCTCTTCTTTCCAGCATAGGCCGCATCTGTCGGCCGGGGAGTTTCGCGATGAAGTGCTTTTCTTGCGTCGCCATCGTTCTCATCGTAATGGTCGCCACGGTCCGGGCGGAACATACGAGTATCTCAACCTCGTTTGAACAGATCACGGCCGATTCGGGCCATTTCGAGTCTGCCTTCGTCGAACACATCCCGACGGGTTATACGTCGTGGGCGATGGAGGTCACCACGACTCCCGGCGAGAAATGGGTGGGCACGCTCATGCAGCTTGAGCTCAGCGAAGGCTCGATCTATTATCATCCTTTCGGTATTCCGGATCGAACGGCGCCCAACGCTGCATTGTTCACCGCGCCGGGATTTGAATCGCTTCGTTTTACCTCGTTCGTCGCATCGCCGACGATCGCGCCGCCGCTCGGTCAGCGACGCCGACCCCTTGTTCCTCCCGATCCGATCATTGCTGGTCAGGACAAACAGTGGGATGCGCAGAATTTCGTTACAGCATGGCTTGACGGCGATCCGCTTAGCCCGGATTCCGTGCCCGGCACGCACGTGATCGGCATATTCACGATCAGCAACGATGCTCAAGGGGACGTACTTTTCGGTAAATCCGCTGACGGGGCGTGTTGCCATATACTTCCGACCGTAGATTTTGTCGCATTCGATAATTGGTTCGTTCAGGACGGCGCGTTTGACTTCACCGCTCCACCTCCGCCACCACCTCCGCCACCTCCGCCAACGCCTCCGCCAACCACATTTCAGCCGTTTCTTATCGGGGGAACCGGATTTGAGGATTCGCAGGTCGGGGCGGCCGAGCACACGGTCCTGACCGGCGACGAGTTCGGATTTACCCGTGCGATTTCCGGCGCGGCCACTTCCGGCGTGATCGACGCCAGTCCGGCCGATCCGACGTTCACGAACGGCGCGCAGGGATATTCGGTCGGCGGCGAGGGCCAAGTCGAGCTAGATTTCGACGCGGTGTCTTGGAATCCCGATGAAATTCGGGACGTCGAAGTCACGCTAGACGTCTGGCTGGCGGCCGGAGACTATCTGCCCCAGGACGCTCTGCGAATCCTCGCCGACGTGTCCAGCGGCGATCTGTCGGAGACGCTCACGTTATTCGACGTGACGGGAACCGACATCGAGGCCGGCGCCTTGATCGAGGGCGAGTGGAATTCGCTGCGATTCGAGATTGCCGACGAATGGCGACAGGCCACGCTGCAAATCGTCTCGAACATCGCCAACGATCTGGGCAGTGATACCTTCATCTTCGACAACATCGGCTTTGCCGGCGCACCACCACCTCCGCCGTGGCCGCCAACCACCGATCAGCCGTTCTTTATCGCGGGAACGGGCTTCGAGGATCCGCAGGTGGACGCGGTCGAGCACCCGGTCGCGACCGGAAACGAGATCGGGTTTACCGTAACGATTTCTGGCGCTGCCACGTCAGGCGTGATCGACGCCAG